>CAZNDN010000004.1:0-50526 GCA_964571815.1 uncultured Fibrobacterota bacterium
CGGCCCTGCCCTGTGATACCGGCAGCATAAAAGCGGTGCGAGCCAATAACCGCTTCCGCGTGGTCCTGGACAGCAACCGTTGCTCCGTGCCGGCCGAGTACGCCGGCGTCTGCAAAAACAGCAAATCGACCCGATACCGCTCGTCATCGATACCCAGCCGCTTTTGTCGTGCCATGAAAGCGAAATCGCCGCCCAGTTCCACCAGGAACGATTCGAGATGATTAATGAGAGCGTCTTCAAGATCGCTTTCGCAATATTCGTCTTTGAGACCCGGAAATTCCAGCACATACGGCTGTTTGAGTTCTTCTCCGGGGGGTAACTTCGTCTTCAGGCTTTTTCTTTCCGCCCTTTGTCAGCGTGGCGGCTTTGTTTTTCGATAGAGCGGTACGTTCGTGGAATTGCGAATCTATCCGGCGGGACAACTGCCGAACCGGGCTACCGTCCGCGCTCGATAGTCACACCGCGGCAGCAACCCGGCAATCACGCGCCGGTACACTTGCGGCGCCTTGCCTGATTGTCATAATTGTTACCCCGTCCCCAAGAGAAACACGCCCTTCAGGACTCGAACCTGAAACCTACGGCTTAGAAGGCCGTTGCTCTATCCATTGAGCTAAGGGCGCGTGTGACCTGAGCTATCCATTTCGCGGGCCGTCGTTGCCCCGCGGAGCGGTCGCGCTCTCATCCTCGAACACGGTGGCATCGTACACCCTCCCGGCGGTGATACGACGGATTCGAACGGCTCCGTTGGTGCGTCCGCCGACCACATCACGCGGCACCCGTCTCCACTGTCCCGTAGGAGAATGAAAGTACTCGTCGCTCTTGAGAATCTTCTCACCCTTTTTCAGCGTTCTGAACTTCGCGCCTTGCTCGCCCATCGACATCAACCTCCTCCGCCGGATCATGCTTGTCGACACTGGACCGTGGTGATTCCGACCACGGAATGCCGTCTTCCACAACCGGCACTCTGTTCATGGTCGGGGTGGGCGGATTTGAACCGCCGACCACCTGGTCCCAAACCAGGTGCGCTACCAGACTGCGCTACACCCCGCGGGCATAAGCTCTACAAATATACTTCCCGTAGGACGCCGGGCGGGGCGGGGCCCGGAACTGCCGCGCCGGTATTCCCGGTGCCCGCGGCCCTTTCCGAGCCGATGTATTTTTGCCCTTTCCCGCGAGGAGTACCCGCCATGTCCCTTGCGACAGGCACAACATTCGCCCTTCTACTCTCCCGGCAACCACTCTATCCCTGTGGATCGACGCCGTGGGTGCGGGCCGTTGTGGACGCTCTCGGGTGGGTGGAGCAGCGCAAAGGGCGCGTTCTCACATCGGTGGGCATGAATACCTGGGAGCTGGTGCTCACCGCAACCGCCGTGCGCGGAATTCCCCCGGCCATTGCGCTTCCCGCCGAATCGCATGAGTCGTTTGAACAAGCCTGTGCCGAAACAGCCTGCCGGTTCGACCTTGCCGACAGCAATGCGGAGTTTATCCGTGTACCGACAGAGGAATGCCCGCACTCCGGGCTCTCTCCGCGAGCAGCACGAGATCGCTACATTGTCCGCCACGCCGACATTCTGCTCCCAATCTCCGTCCGCCCCGGCGGGTCCATGGAACGGCTCACCGACGAAGCCGCGCAACGGGGCGTACCCGTTGAGCGCGCTTTTTCCGTCCGGCACACGGTTCGGCAGCGTCCGGCGGGATACCGCATTGAAGCCGGTCTGCTCACCGACGAAGCCCGGGAGATTGCCGGCGGAGATTTTGTCGTACACTGGACCCGGTCTTCCGCCGGGCCCTGGCCCGGAGAGAAAAAAAGCACATACTACCGCGCAATCCTCCAAAGCTCCTCGTACCCCCGCGACGGTTTTGCCGCGCTGCGGGCCATTCTCGACACCGGCCGCATTGCCGCCTCCGCGCGCCACATGCCCGGCGGGATACCCACGGTCTCCTTCTCCGACCACTCCCCCGCCCGCATGCTGCCGCTGATGCGCTGGAGGGCACGCTACCGGGAGATGTCCTACGAGCCTTACGGGATCGGATTGACCGCACAACGTGCCCGTGAACTGGGAATCAGACCCGTGACGTACGGACCACACTCAAACTCCGTTCCCCGCTGGCTTCATCAGTCTCCCGGTGTAAAAGGCGACTGGGGGGCTGAGCGGGAATTGCGCTACCGCGGAGACCTTTCTCTTCACACTCTTGCCCCACGCGATATCCACTGCTTCTGCCCGACCCCCCGCGAAGCCCGCCTCATGCGGAACCGCTTCGGCGTTCAGGCTCTGGCGCTGCTGAAAAGCCCCCCGGCGTGAGTCGAGCTTCTTCGCACAGCAGGTTCACCGGCACCTTCTCACCTGCCCGGCACGGTCGCCCGAAGCAAGAAACCGCGAAGGCGCCGACGGCGGCAGGGGCGACGGTTGCAGAGGAATAGAAAATGCGCAACGGTCAGCGTGAGGATTCCTTCAGACGCCCGGAGTGAATGTCGTCGTGAAGCACACAGGCTTCCTGCGTGGTTGCCGGCCGGTAGCGCTGAAGCGTTTCCATGCCGAGGAGGTCGAGTGCCTGCTGCTCGGTAAGCGGCTTGTACTCGCCGTCGACATCGACCAGCTCCTCACGATGATATACGGGCTTGCCCTGATCGTCTTTCATGGCCAGAAGCTGCTCCACCTGCTGCTTCGTAGTCGTCGCGGAGCGGAGTTTTCTCAGTTGCTTGAAATCCTCCGAATAGAACGTCTCGGCCGATTCGTAGACGGGCTCGCCGCGCCACCGCAGAGACAGGAGTATGTCAAGTTCCTCCTGTGTCAGTGCACGACTTGTCACGTCGCCGCGCTTTTTCTCGAGCCGCCCGAACTCCTTCGACCATTTCCGCCGAACATACGAATGGTGGTCTTCGTGGGTCTTCATAGCTTCCCTCGCTCCAGCGCAAAGTGCACCTCAACTCGCCGTTGGCCGTCGCCGGGCAGTCCGTAGTGCGGTATCGTCGTCCGCCTGAACCGCCGGATTGACGAACCCGACCTGCCCGATCGGATACCGCGGTCATTCGAAACTACATTGTGCCGGCGTGTTTTGTCTCGATTCGGTTCGCCGTCCGCTCACCGTCGGCGGAATCGACGCAAACCGACGGGGGCCGGATCACCCCATCCGGCCCCCGTCTTCCCGCGGTCAACCACTGTGCCTACTTCCCCTCGTCAACCACCTCAAAATCGGCGTCAACGGCGCTGTCGCCGCCTTGGGACGCTCCACTACCCTGCTGCTGCGTGGAGCCGTTTCCGCCCCCCGCGGCGCTGCCGGCCGCACCTGCCTGCCCCTGCCCGTACATCGCTTCGGCCATCGTGTGCGACGCCTTACCAAGGGCTTCCATCGACGCTTTGATTGCGGCGGTATCACCCGACTTCACCTTGCTCTTGAGATCCTCCAGCGCGCTCGTGATCGCTTCTCGCCGGCCGGCGTCCACCTTGTCACCCGCCTCCGACAATGTCTTCTCGGTCTGGTAGACAAGCTGGTCGGCCTGGTTTTTCACTTCGACCTTCTCCTTCTCCTGCTTGTCCTGTTCGGCGTGCGACTCGGCTTCCTTGACCATGCGCTGGATCTCCTGCTCCGAAAGCCCGCTGGAAGCTTCGATCCTGATACGCTGTTCCTTGCCCGTTCCCCGGTCCTTGGCACTGACATTGAGGATCCCGTTGGCATCGATATCGAACGTAACCTCGATCTGCGGCAGTCCCCGCGGGGCGGCGGGGATACCCTCCAGGTTGAACTTGCCCAGCAGACGATTGTGCGCGGCAATCTCACGCTCACCCTGGTACACCATGACGGTCACCGCGGTCTGATTGTCTTCGGCCGTCGAGAACACCTGGCTCTTCTTCGTGGGAATCGTGGTGTTCCGCTCGATAAGCTTGGTGAAAACGCCACCCAGCGTCTCGATACCCAGCGAAAGCGGCGTGACATCAAGCAGCAACGTATCCTTCACCGAGCTGTCGCCTACGATAATCGCGCCCTGAATGGCCGCGCCCAGCGCAACCGCTTCGTCGGGATTGACTCCCTTGTTTGGCGACCTGCCGAACACCTCCTCAACACGCTTCTGTACCGCCGGAATCCGGGTCGAACCCCCCACCAGAATCACTTCGTTGATATCGCCCTGCCGCAGGCCGGCATCCGCCAGCGCCTTCCGGCACGGCTCCACGGTCCGGTCGATCAGCCCGCCGATCAGCGCCTCGAACTTCGCCCGGGTGATATTCATGTCCAGGTGCCTGGGTCCGCCGGAATCGGCGGTCACGAACGGAAGATTCACCGACGTCTGCATGGACGTGGACAGTTCACACTTGGCCTTCTCCGCGGCTTCCCTCACCCGCTGAAGGGCCATGCGGTCGCTACGCAGATCGATACCCGACTCCTTCTTGAATTCATCGGCGATGTAATCCACCAGCGCCTTGTCAAAATCGTCACCTCCCAGATGAGTGTCGCCATTGGTGGATTTTACCTCAAAGACGCCGTCGCCGATCTCCAGGATCGAAATATCGAACGTACCTCCGCCCAGGTCAAAGACCGCTATCTTCTCGTTTCCCTTTTTGTCAAGACCGTAGGCCAGCGATGCCGCGGTGGGTTCGTTGATGATCCGCTTTACCTCAAGCCCGGCGATCCGGCCCGCGTCCTTGGTCGCCTGCCGCTGGGAATCGTTGAAGTACGCCGGTACCGTAATCACCGCCTCCTTCACTTCCGTACCCAGGTACTCCTCAGCCGCCTTCTTCAGGTTCCGCAGCACCATCGCGGAGATTTCGGGCGGCGTGTAATCCGTGCCCATCACTCTCACCTGCACCGGCTCCTCGGCGCTCCCGGTCACCGTATACGGAACCATCTTCTCTTCCTGCTGCACTTCGCTCCCCCGGCGTCCCATGAAGCGTTTGATCGACGACACCGTGTTTTCGGAGTTGGTCACGGCCTGGCGCTTGGCCATACCACCCACGAGCCGCTGCCCATCCTTGGTAAACGCCACGATCGACGGCGTGGTTCGGGCGCCGTCGGTATTGGCAATCACCGTCGGCTTCCCGCCCTCCATGACCGCCAGACAGGAATTCGTTGTACCCAGATCAATTCCGATTATTCTGGCCATACCTGCCCCCTTTGTTGTGGTTTCCCCCGGCAACGACGACTACTTGTTTCCTGGTACTTCCGTGATGCTGTCGCAAGCGTCATGCCAAAGCCGTCAAACCGCAACAAGGGGTTTTCTGAGCCTGTTTTGGAGCATTTCGGTACCGAGGGCTCAAAGAAGAACGGGCTTACGTTTGGTTTTTCAACAGGAGGTGTTCCAATGTGCAACGGCACCGCCACAGCCGGAGGGTGTTGGCCCGGCAGACCGACGCCGGGTAAGGACCGCCGCGGAACGTCACGGGCAGCTCTCGTACCAGGTGAACGGGCAGGCCGCGGGAGGGTACCGTCCCGAGCGGCAACAGGGCCGACTCGCGGGGGTCATCACGTTCCTTCCGGCAGGACGATGCCTCCGGGGCTGCCGGGCCGAGGCCGATCGGACGCTCACGGGTTGGCCGATTCCGGGAGCCCGGTGCCGGGCTACTTCTTCACCACCATGCGCGCGGTTCTCACACCCACTGTCGCGAGTACCACGAGCGTTGCCAGTGCAATGACGGCAAGAACCGCGGCCTTCTTCTTCCGGTGGGCGCGCCGGGTACGCCGGGTGTGCATCTCGCGCTGCTGAATGGTTTCGGGGATGATCCCCAGACGTCTCAGCTTCGCCTCAAGCTGCTCCAGGCGTGACTCAACCTCCCGGACCCGCCGTGCCGTCTCCGGAGGATAGGATTTCTCGTCTCGCATACATCGTCCTTTCTCATGCACTTATCTGGTGCGACATTTTCGGCACCGCCCCGCCGCCGCAAGCAATTGCTTCGGCCACACGATCAAGCGTCGTCCTCCCGGCGATCCAGCAACCCGAAGACCTCCTCGAGAATCTCGGTCACTCGCGCCAACGGATCGAACCGTATTCTGGTCTCCTCCCTTCCCACCATGAGGAAGAGTCCTTTGAGAGCATACTCAGTGGTGTATGATGCCAGGTTCGTGGTCAGGGAATCGTACGCGGGCTCCGGCAACCGATCGAGGGCCAGGGCATTGAGCGTGGTGTACTGAGTCACCAGATCGTTGTAGTTGGTGGAGATGAATTTCCACAGTTGATGAGCCCCCACCAGCTCCAGCGTGCTGTCCACAAACGGTGAGTACAAATCGGTAAGAGGCTGCAGTGTCCTCTCCCGGAGATAGTCGGTGGCTTCCGTGCTGTCGCCGTTGAGTATCCCTCGCGCATCCTCGATCGTCATGGCCCTGACGGCGCTCTTGAAGATCCCGACCGACATCGGCGCCGCCTTTTCCGCCGCGCGGTTGATTGACGTGCGAAGAGAGTCGCGCAAGCCGGTCAGCGCCGCGAATTCCAGTACCCGGCCGGCCAGGGGAATCTGCTCCAGACGCTCCACATAGTCCAGCGCACCGGAGACATCCTCGGGAAGCGCAATCCGTACTGCCTCATCCACGAGATACCCGCGGGCTGAATCGCCGAGCCTGGTTGCCGCCGAATCAATCCCCACCGCGAGCGCTTCCTTGAGCCCCTGAGCGACCCGGGCCGCGGTGATCCCGTCTTCCCCTGAAGTATCGGAAAGCAGGTCCAGATCGCACGATACCATTAGGGCCATGATTGCAGGGCATAGGGCCGCGCCGACACGCCGGAAGTGCATGGTTTCCTCACTTGTACGCTTCAACCACCGGTTTCCACGAAAAAGATAGTATGTCGCGCGGCTCCAACGCATGCGGCTTCTCCCCGGCCCGTGCCGCCGCTCCGGCACGGATCCTTCGCAGCCACCCACCCAACGCCCTAACGCGTTGCCGATATGGTAGTTACAAGGAATACCGGCTGGTGTGCGACGTTCGACGAGACTCCATCCGTCCGGATACACTCGTGCCCGCGGCAACCCCCGTGCCCGGGCTGGTGATCGGCCGAGCGGTCCGCCGGCGGCGTCCTGGTCGGAAGCCGGGGCCTCGGAAAATTCCTGATTTTTTTTCGAATGTGCCTTATATTAGAGTGAGGTGCATCCAATCGCACCGCCTGCCTGATACGTCACGAGCGACGAGCGACCCCGGCTTTGTACCCACGGGTCCGGGAAACGCATTCAGCAGAGGAGGGGACCGCCACCATGGAGAAGACGGAAAAGATTACGGACGAATCGTTGCTGCAGTTGTACATGAAGCAGATTGCCGGCAGCAAGCCATTGACCGCACAGCAGGAGGCGCGTCTTTCCGCCCAGATTCGCAAGGGAAGCCGCCGGGCTCTCGAAGCCATGGTGGTAGCCAACCTTCGTTTTGTGGTGAGCGTGGCAAAGAACTACGAGCACCAGGGACTTCCCCTGGCGGATCTCATCAACGAAGGCAATCTCGGGTTGATCCGTGCGGCAAAACGATTCGACGAGAAGAAGAACTTCAAGTTTATTTCGTACGCCGTGTGGTGGGTCCGCCAATCGATCCTGCAGGCCCTGGCCGAACAGTCCCGCATTGTGAAGGTACCCTTGAACCGGGCGGGAACCATTTACAAGATCGGTCGGGCACTGAAGAAGCTCGAACAGAAGTACCGCCGAACCCCGTCGCTGGACGAAATCGCCAACGAACTGAATATGAGCCGCCGGCAGGTAACCGAGAGTGTCCGCCTGGGCGAGGGGCACATGTCCCTCGATGCCCCGGTGGGTGATGGTGGAGAGGTGACGCGCATGGATGTGGTAAGCGATGAGAAGGGCTACGACCCCGACGAGCACACCATGCAGATGTCGCTGCAGGAAGAGCTGGACGGTACGCTGCGGGAACTCTCGCAGCGCGAACGACAGATACTCAGGCTCTATTTCGGACTCGAGGACGATGTTGCGTATACCCTCGATGAGATCGGGGAGCGGCTCAGGCTCACGCGCGAAAGAACCCGCCAGATCAAAGAGGCTGCCCTCAAACGACTCCGGGCATCCCCGGGATGTATGAGACTGCGAGCCTATGTAGCGTAGGAACGCGGTCACCGCCTTCTCATTTCGCGGCCGGCGTATCCATTCTCACCCGGAGACAGCGCCGGAACAACGGAAAAAATCTCTCTTCGTGCCGAAGTGTATTTTAGTATGTTCTGATTGCCGGTAACAACGCCGGCAAGGTGTTTCGAATGATCGATAAAGAGCCGATTCGCACACTCAAACGACACGGGAAATGCGGGCATGACTGAGTGCCGGCACGGGCCTTCACGTATCTGTTTCCTGTATACCCCCCCCCTCTCTCCTCCTTTCTCTTCACGCGTGTCTGCCTGTGGCGGAATCGCCGGCGGCTTTCGGAGTGAAAGGGGTTTCCGATGAACGCAATCATCGCACTCGAAGACGGCGCCGTTTTTCGCGGGGAGTCTTTCGGCGCGCCCGGTGAAGCTCTCGGCGAAGTGGTATTCAACACCTCCATGACCGGGTATCAGGAAGTGTTGACCGATCCGTCGTATTCCTCCCAGATCGTAACCATGACCTATCCTCTGGCAGGCAACTACGGTATCAACGAGGAAGACGTCGAATCGGACCGCATCCAGGTGGCGGGATTCGTTGTGAGAGAAGTCTGCGAGGTGCCGTCGAATTTCACTTCGCGCAAGAGCTTGCCCGACTACCTCAGAGAAAACGGAATCATCGGGATCACCGGGATTGATACACGAGCCCTTACGAGGCATATCCGTCTTGCCGGCGCAATGAAAGCCGCACTGTATGCCGGCGACGATCCCCTCCCCGGCGGCCTGGTGGAGAAAGCCCGCGCGTGGCCGGGGCTGGTAGGTGTGGACACGGTCAAGGACGTCACCTGCTCCAAGCCCTATCGTTGGCGGGAACATGAACAAGAGACCGGCGGGGAAAAGGATTCTTCCCGATTCAATGTTGTGGCCCTGGATTGTGGAATCAAATACAATATCCTGCGTATTCTGACTCGTTTCGGCTGCAATGTCACGGTCGTGCCCGCCGCAACGTCGGCGGCGGAGATTCTTGCCATGGACCCCGACGGTGTATTTCTCTCGAACGGTCCCGGCGACCCCGCGGGCCCGACCTACGCAATCGAAACGGTGCGGGAGCTGGTGGGAACCAGGCCCCTTTTCGGCATCTGCCTCGGCCACCAACTGCTGGGCAGTGCTCTCGGGGGAAAGACCTACAAGCTGAAATTCGGCCATCACGGGGCAAACCACCCTGTTCGGGACCTCCAGACCGGCGAAATCGCGATCACCAGTCAGAACCACGGGTTCTGCGTAGACCTGGAGAGTCTCTCGGGGCAGGGTGTCGAGGTAACGCATATCAACCTCAACGACAAGACCTGCGAGGGGTTGTCCGATTCGCGGAGACGGTTCTTCTCGGTGCAGTACCATCCGGAGGCCGCACCGGGCCCCCACGATTCGGGCTATCTCTTCGAGCGATTCGTCACCATGATGAAGCAATAAATCCGGCGAAGGCGGACCGGCGCCTCGGCGGGCCCGATCCATCGCAGACGATACGAGGGGTTATGCCGCGAAGAAACGACATTCACAGAATCCTGATTATCGGCAGCGGGCCCATTGTCATTGGGCAGGCATGCGAATTCGACTATTCCGGCACACAGGCCTGCAAGGCTCTTCGCGAGGACGGCTTCGAAGTGGTACTGGTAAATTCCAACCCCGCGACGATCATGACCGACCCCGATACCGCCGACAGGACCTACATCGAGCCCGTGACCCCCGAGGTTGTGGAGAAGATTATCGCCCGCGAGAAGCCCGATGCGCTTCTGCCGACCATGGGAGGCCAGACGGGCTTGAACACGGCCATGGAGCTGGCCGAAAACGGCGCGCTGGAGCGTCACGGCGTTCTGCTTATCGGGGCCGACCAGGAGGCGATCAAGCGGGCCGAGGATCGCAGCGAGTTCAAGAAGGCAATGCAGCGAATCGGTCTGGACGTTCCCCGCGGTGAATTCGCGTACAATCTCGATGAAGCGTGGGAGGTGGCCGGTCGGCTGGGATTCCCGCTGATTGTGCGACCCAGTTATACGCTCGGGGGCACGGGCGGCGGGATCGTGGAGTGTGAGCGGGATTTCGAGCGAATCGCCGGCAACGGCCTGTACCTGTCGCGGATCCACGAGGTCCTGCTCGAAGAGTCGGTGCTGGGATGGAAGGAATACGAACTGGAGATTATGCGCGATCGAGCCGACAATGTGGTGATTATCTGCTCGATCGAAAACCTCGATCCCATGGGGATTCATACCGGCGACAGCATTACCGTGGCGCCGGCACAGACGCTTACCGACAGTCAGTACCAGCGGATGCGTGACGCCGCGATCGCGATTATCCGCGAGATCGGTGTCGAGACCGGCGGTTCAAACGTACAGTTTGCGGTCGATCCATCCACCGGACGCATGGTGACCATCGAGATGAATCCGCGCGTGAGTCGCTCTTCGGCCCTGGCCAGCAAGGCTACCGGGTTCCCGATCGCCAAGATGGCGGCGAAGCTGGCCGTGGGGTACAGTCTGGACGAGATCCGCAACGATATCACCCGGGAGACCCCGGCATCGTTCGAGCCGACCATCGACTATTGCGTGGTGAAGATCCCTCGCTTCACCTTTGAGAAATTCCCCGAAGCGGAGCCGTGGCTGGGGGTGCAGATGAAGTCGGTGGGAGAGACCATGGCGATCGGCCGCACCTTCAAGGAAGCGCTTCAGAAGGGCTTCCGCGGCTTGGAGGTCGGCCGGCTGGGCTTCGAAAACTACAAGGACGCGGCGCTGGATGTTGATACCCTCCGCGAACAACTCGCGACGCTTCGGTGCGACAGGGTACTGCTGATTCGCCGCGCATTCGATCTGGGGCTCGATGTGGAAGAAGCCGAACGGATCACTCGTATCGACCCCTGGTTTCTCCGCCACATGAAGCAGCTCGCCGAGATGGAACGCGCCATCGATCCCGGTATCGCAACCGCCCCCGCGGAGCAGCAGCGGGCGTTTTTCGAGAAATACAAGCGGTGCGGGTTTTCCGATGCTCAGCTTGCACGTTCGGTGGGAGGCGACGAGTTGGCGGTTCGCACGATGCGGGGCGAGGCCGGTGTGCGCGCGGTGTATAAGCTTGTCGATACCTGCGCGGCCGAGTTTGAGGCCTACACCCCTTACTACTATTCGACCTACGAGCTGGAAGACGAGGGGACGCCGTCGCAGCGGCGGAAGATCATGATTCTGGGGGGCGGACCCAATCGAATCGGCCAGGGCATCGAGTTCGACTACTGTTGCTGTCAGGCATCGTTCGCTCTTCGTGAGCTGGGATGCGAATCGATCATGGTCAACTCCAACCCCGAAACGGTAAGTACCGACTACGACACCTCCGACAAGCTCTACTTCGAACCCTTGACCTTCGAAGACGTGATGAACATCGTCGACAAGGAAAAACCCGACGGGATTATCGTGCAGTTCGGCGGTCAGACGCCGCTGAACCTGGCGCGACGGCTGCACGAAGCGGGGGCGCCGATTGTCGGTACGCGGGTGGAGTCGATTGGTCGGGCCGAGGATCGCGACGAATTCGCCGGCATGATCAAGAAGCTGGGACTTCAGCAGCCCCCCAACGGCATGGCCGGCACACTCGATGAAGCGCTCGATATCGCTCATCGTATCGGCTACCCGGTCCTGCTGCGCCCGTCGTTTGTTCTCGGCGGCCGGGCAATGCGTATCATCTACGACGAGCGTGAGCTGCGTTCATTCATCCATGAAGCGAGCGAGGCCGGCGAAAACCGGCCGGTGCTGATAGATAAGTTCGTTGCCGAGGCTATCGAAGTCGATGTGGATGCGGTTTCGGACGGTTCCGTGACATTGATCTGCGGGATCATGGAGCATATCGAGGAGGCCGGGATTCACTCCGGGGACAGCGCATGTGTCCTGCCTCCGCATACGCTCTCCGATAAGATGGTGCACGGCATCCGCGAGGCCACGCTCCGGATCGCCCGCGAGCTGGAGGTAGTCGGCCTGCTCAATATCCAGTTTGCGATCCGGGAAGAGACGGTTTTCGTGCTGGAGGTCAATCCCCGGGCGTCCCGCACTGTTCCTTTTGTCAGCAAGGCCACGGGCGTGCCGTGGGCCCGGATTGCCGCGAAGGTAATGGCGGGGGTGAAACTGGAGGATATCCCGGAAGCGATCGAGATTACACCCGACTACTTCTCGGTCAAGGAGTCGGTGCTGCCGTTCAATAAGTTTCCGGGCTCCGACTGCATGCTCGGCCCCGAAATGAAGTCGACGGGTGAGGTAATGGGTGTGGACCGGGCGTTCGGTCTCGCCTTTGCCAAGTCCCAGGAAGCCGCGGGGAACAACCTTCCGCGCACGGGCAACGTGTTCATCTCCGTCAACAATTCGGTGAAGCGCAATATCGTATTCCCGGCCCGGGAAATCGCCGCCCTGGGCTTCGGTGTCTGTGCCACCGAAGGGACCTGGCAGGTACTGTCTCGAAATGGGGTGTCGGCCAAGATGGTGCACAAGATCGGCGAAGGGAAGCCCGATGTGGTCGACCTGATTAAGGCCAGGGATATCGATATCGTGATTAACGTGCCCGGGGGCCGACGATCGCTGGTGGATTCCAAGCCGATTCGCAGCGCAACGGTCTCGCAGGGAATCCCCTACATTACCACGCTCGAAGGGGCCCAGGCGGCTATCAACGGAATGAGTTCGTTGAAAAGTACCGGATTCACGGTCAAATCCATTCAGGAATACGGAGAAGAATCCCGTTCCAAAGGACGGGGACCGGAGAAACACCTGTCGTACGCGTACAAAGCGGCCCTGTGGAAATAGACCGGGCCTCTTGATTGCGCAGGCCCCGGTGCGAAGCGCACGCGGGGATAGGGTGCATTGCATTCCTCCAGCCGCCCGGTCTGTCGGGGCACGGCGACAGACGGGCAAGGGAGTCTGTCATGTCGAAACATATCTTCGTCACGGGCGGTGTGGTTTCCTCGCTCGGCAAAGGTATTGCCGCCTCGTCCATCGGTCTGCTGCTGAAGTCCCGCGGTCTGAGGGTCGTGCATCAGAAATTCGATCCGTATCTCAACGTCGACCCCGGCACCATGAACCCCTACCAGCACGGCGAAGTGTACGTGACCGACGACGGGACCGAGACGGACCTGGACCTGGGGCACTACGAACGGTTCACCGGCGTAACCACAACCCGTGACTGCAACTTCACGGCGGGGCGGATCTACGACTCGATCATTCGCAAGGAGAGACGAGGGGACTACCTGGGCGGCACCGTGCAGGTGGTACCGCACGTGACCACGGAGATCTGCGACAGTCTCAGGTCGGTGAAGACCGACGAAGTGGATGTGGTGATCAGCGAAATCGGCGGGACGGTGGGAGATATTGAGAGTCTCCCGTTTCTCGAAGCCCTTCGCCAGTTTCGACATCAGGAGGGCAAGAACAACGTACTGTTTATTCATGTCACACTTATCCCCTTCCTGCGCAAGGCCGGCGAGGTGAAAACCAAACCGACGCAGCACTCGGTGGGACGTCTCCGTGAGATCGGTATCATACCCGACATCCTGATCTGCCGGACCGAGAAACACCTCGACAAAGATGTTCGGAACAAGATATCCCTTTTCTGCAACGTGGACGAAGAGGCGGTAATTGAAGCGTTTGATGTCCGGCATACGATCTACGAGGTGCCGCTGGACCTGGCGGCTCAGAACCTCGACGGCGTGATTATTGACTCGATGGGGATTCGGGCCGGACGACGCGCGCTGAAACCGTGGCGGGAGTATGTGGACCGGGTGATGAACGCGCGGAAAGAGATCCGTGTAGCGGTGGTCGGGAAGTACTCGGAGTTGCTCGATGCCTACAAGTCGATCCATGAGTCGCTCAACCACGCGGGCGCCTCCAACATGGTCAAAGTATCGATCGAAAGTATCGCGTCGGAAGATATCGAGCGCAGGGGGGCCGAGGAGGTACTCAAGCCGATGCAGGGCATCCTGGTTCCCGGAGGTTTCGGAGCCCGGGGACACGAAGGGAAGATTGAGGCTATCACGTATGCGAGGGAAAACAATCTGCCGTTTCTGGGATTGTGCCTGGGGATGCACATGGCGGTTGTGGAGTTTGCCCGCAACGTGCTCGGACTGGCCGAAGCGGACAGCACCGAGTTGGCGCCTCGCACCCCTCACCCGGTGATCCACCTCATGGAAGAGCAGAAGCGGATCATGAATCTCGGCGGTACCATGCGGCTGGGTGCTTTCCCCTGCAAGCTGCGGCGCAACACGGTCTGCCGCAAGCTGTACGGACACGACACGATCAGCGAACGGCATCGTCACCGCTACGAATTCAACAACGACTATCGCGAGCAGTTCGAAAAAGCGGGGCTGACGCCGGCGGGCATGTCGCCCGACGATATGCTGGTGGAACTCGTGGAGATTACCAACCACCCCTTCTTCGTGGCCTCGCAGTTCCATCCCGAGTTCAAGTCACGTCCCGTCAATGTGCACCCCCTGTTCGACGGTTTTGTGGGAGCGGCCCTCAAGCTGCTGAAGTAACGGGCCGAAAAGCGTCCCGAGCATTTCAGAGGCAGGAAAGGACTTATGTATGGGCGGTTTCTTTGGTGTTGTTTCGGAGCACAACTGCGTCCCCGATCTTTTCTATGGTACCGACTACCACTCGCATCTGGGCACCAGACGGGGCGGCATGGCGGTGGTGAACGAGCGAGGCTTCACCCGTTTTATCCACGACATCTCCAATGCCCAGTTTCGCAGCAAGTTCGACGATGATCTTTCGAAGATGGAAGGCTGCAGCGGAATCGGCGTGATCAGCGACTACGAAGACCAGCCCCTCATTATCGGCTCCCACCTCGGCGTGTACGCCATTGTGACGGTGGGTATGGTACGCAATGCCCGGGACCTTGCGCAAAAGGCTTTCGGCGGACGAAACGCTCATTTTTCGGAGATGAGCGGCAATGAAATCAATCCCACGGAGCTGGTGGCAAGCCTGATCAACCGGGGATCCAGTTTTGCGGAGGGTATACGTCACGCGCAGGAGGTAATCGAAGGATCGTGTTCGCTGCTGATACTGACCCGTGAGGGAATCTACGCGGCGCGGGATCGCTGGGGACGGACTCCCGTGATACTGGGCAAGGGTGAACGGGGTCACGTGGTGACCATGGAAACCTGTGCCCTGCCGAATCTCGACTGGGAGCGGGTCCGCGATCTGGGGCCGGGCGAGGCAATCTTTGTCTCCAATGACGGCGTGGAGACGGTGCAGCCTCCCGGCGAGCGAATGCGTATCTGTACCTTTCTCTGGATTTACTACGGATATCCGGCCTCCAGCTACGAAGGGGTCAACGTGGAGCTGGCGCGATACCGTTGCGGAGCGGCGCTTGCGGAACGGGACGATGTGAAGGTCGATTTTGTCGCCGGCATCCCCGATTCCGGAACAGCCCACACACTGGGGTACGCCGACAAGGCCGGTATAACCTACCGACGTCCGTTTGTCAAGTACACTCCTACGTGGCCGCGAAGTTTCATGCCGCAAGATCAAAGCATACGCGATCTGGTGGCCCGAATGAAGCTTGTACCGATTCGCGAGTTGACCGCGGGTCAGCGCCTTTTGTTTTGCGAGGATTCGATCGTCCGCGGCACACAACTGAAGGACACGATTCAGCGGATGTACGAGTACGGGGCCACCGAAGTGCACATGCGCCCCGCCTGCCCGCCGCTGGTGTTCGGCTGCAAGTATCTGGGTTTCTCTCGCTCTCGATCGGAGATGGATCTTGCGGCTCGAAAGGCAATCAAGCAACTCGAAAGCGACGGTGAGACGGTACCTCGGGAGTATACGGAATGCGGAAGCGGTCGGTACTGCGCCATGGTGGAAAGCATCAGGAAGCGGCTCGGACTGAGCACGCTTCGATACCAGCGTCTCGACGACATGGTCGAGGCGATCGGGCTCCCTCGGGAGAAGCTCTGTACCTACTGCTGGACCGGACAGGAATAGTCGGACACCTGCCCACTTCGCACTCGTGAACAGTCGCGGGGCCGGCCGGCGGCACCATTCCAACGGCACAAGGCGCGGATCACGGAAAAGAGGGCCGAAAGGGTCGTTTGACATTCTGGGGGCAAAAGATATATTTTCAAACAATAGATTTATATTGGGTATGTTCGGGGTTATGCGGCCATAGCTCAATTGGATAGAGCATCTGACTACGGATCAGAAGGTTTGGGGTTCGAATCCCTATGGCCGTGTTTTTTTGTGCCTGCACAAGCAATTCGTCGTGAAATGCCGCGGGAAGGCGGGAGAAGCATATCTCGCCGGAGTCTCGCGCGGCTCTGAGTAAGCCGGCAACCGGGTGACCGGGCACCGGAGCCGAGAGGACAACCGTTATCACCAGAGTTGCAGGCGCCGACGATCACGTCTTCCTGGAGTTGTCTCCACCACATGGCTGAACGCAGAATGGGCTCTATCGCCTTCAATCAAACTCGTTTTCTTACCGACGAGGGTTCTCTGGCCCTCTACCTTAAGGAAATCAGCAGGAACAAGCCGCTGTCCGCCAAGGAAGAGGCCGAACTGGCGGTAAAAATTCGCAAGGGAGACAAACCCGCCCTCGAAAAGCTCGTAAAATCCAACCTTCGTTTCGTGGTCAGCGTATGCTGCAACTATCAGAACCAGGGCGTACCGCTGTCGGACCTGATCAACGAAGGGAACCTGGGGTTGATACGCGCCGCCAAGCGTTTCGACGAGAAGAAGAATTTCAAGTTCATCTCATACGCGGTGTGGTGGATCCGTCAGGCGATTCTCCAGGCCCTGGCGGAGCAGTCCAGGATTGTCAAGCTGCCCTTGAACCGGGTCGGCACCATCTATAAAATCGGCAAGACCCAGACCCGGCTCGAGCAGAAATACCGGCGCCTTCCCAATATTGAAGAGATTGCGCAGGAGTTGAAGATCGACGAGAACAAGGTCCACGATTCGATCCGTATCGGCAACCGCCACGCATCACTCGATGCCCCTCTGCATCACGATAAGGACTCGCGTTTCATCGATGTGCTGCAGGATGCAAATCAGGATCGGCCGGACGACAGCCTGCGCGATATCTCACTGCAGGAGGAAATTGCCGAAATACTGGCAACACTGAGCCAGCGCGAGCGCGAAGTGGTCAAACTCTATTTCGGGATCGGCGAAGAGACGGCTCATACGCTCGATGAAATCGGCCAGCGATTCAATCTTACCCGGGAGCGCGTTCGGCAGGTTAAGGAGCGTGCGCTGCGCAGGCTGAAGCATCCTTCGCGAAGCCTCCGACTTCAGGGCTACCGCAACCAGTAGAAATGCTACGCGGCCCGGGCCGCGGCATCCTCAACAGATACCATCCACCCCCAAAAATCGTCGGTTTCGCCGTACTGGATTTCGCGTATCCGGTTGTACAATCTGGTAAGCGTTTCTCCCGCCCGATCTTCCTTCCCGAAACGATACACGGTCTCCCCATGCGTAATGGAGCAGACGGGTGTGATGACCGCGGCTGTGCCGCAGGCCCCCACTTCCTCGAACCGCGACAACTCACTCACCTCGACGGGACGCTTCTCGACGTTAAGACCCATCTCACCGGCTATCTGCTGGAGGCTGTCGTTGGTGATACTGGGTAGCACCGAACGGGAATCGGGTGTGACATACGACCCGGCGGAGGAAATGCCAAAGAAGTTCGACGTACCGAATTCATCAACGAAACGGTGCCGGGCCGAATCCAGATAGAGCGCAATCGGATACCCTTTTCTTCGTGCATCTATATCGCCGGTGAGTCCCGCCGCATAGTTGCCCGCCGCTTTCACGTTGCCCACACCGCGGGGCGCCGCCCGATCGAACGCCTCCTGCACAAACGCCTTCACCGGAAAGAACCCGTTCTTGTAGTAAGGCCCGACAGGGACGGCCAGAACGATCAACTCGTACTCCGACGCCGGTTTCAGCCCGATGCGGGCGGTGGTACCAATAAGAAGGGGCCGGATATACAGACTTGCACCCGTGCCGTAGGGCGGAACGAAATCACTGCTGAGCTTCACGGCCGCCGAGATCGTCTCCAGGAACAGGCCCTCGGGAGGCGGTTCCATCTCCAGCCGCCGCGCCGACTGCGCCAGTCGCCGGGCGTTTTCGGCGGGCCGGAAGAACGCCACGGTTCCGTCCTTGCGCCCGAACGCCTTCAATCCCTCGAAACACGACTGACCATAGTGGAGGCACGATGCCGCAACGTGAAGTTTCAGATCTTCATCGCGGCGCACCGACGGCGGGCTCCAGGAGCCTCCTCTGAATACCGCGCTGACATACCCGTTGGTCGGCATGTAGGTGAAGCCCAGGTTTTCCCAGTCGATCTCTCTGCTCATTGTGTCACTCCCTCGTAAGTGGCCGCCTGCCGCGTCCGGCCGGTATCGGGGATCATTTCCCCGCCGAGGCCTGCCCTCTGTGGCGCACCGTATCTTTCATGAGCTTGTACCGAAGACCGTCCACCAGCGCAAACCATGAAGCCTCGATGATATTGGTCGACACGCCGATCGTGCCCCATCGGTCAACCCCGTCGGACGACTCGATGAGCACGCGTACCTTCGCCGCCGTTCCTTCCTTCTCGTCGAGCACACGGACCTTGAAATCCTCAAGTCTTACTTCGCCCAGCGACGGGTAGAACTTCACAAGGGCCTTGCGCAGCGCGTTGTCGAGGGCATTCACCGGGCCGTCGCCCTCGGCGGCCGTATGCTCAAGATCATCCCCTTTGCGAACCTTGATGGTAGCCTCGGAAAAAACATCGCCCTCACGGGTCTTCTCTTCGATCACACGGAAGCCCTTGAATTCGAAGGTTTCCTCGAACATGCCCATCATCTCCCGTGCAATCAGCTCAAATGTCCCCTCGGCCGCCTCGAACTGATACCCCTCCGCTTCCATACGCAGAATACGTGAGAGAATACCGCGCACTACAGGGTCCTTTTTGTCAAGGCCCGACGTGACGCCCTTGAGCTTCTCCAGAATGGTTCCCGCGCCGGCCTGGTCGGATACCACGAATCGGCGAAAATTGCCTACCAGCGATGGGTCGATATGCTCGAAGGATACGGTGTTCTTCCGAACACCGTCAATGTGCATGCCCCCCTTGTGAGAAAAGGCCGACTCGCCCACGTACGGCTGACGGATGTTGTGGGCCACGTTGGCGATCTCGGTGACAAACACCGATGTTTCCGTCAGCTTCCGGAGCCGGCGGTCGCTCAGGACCCTCCTGCCCATCTTCAACTGCAGCCCCGGGACGACCGTGCAGAGATTGGCGTTGCCGCATCGCTCACCCAATCCATTGACCGTTCCCTGGACATGCCGCGCCCCCTCAGTGACCGCCAGAAACGTGTTGGCATCGGCACACCCCGCGTCGTTGTGCGTATGCACGCCGAGCACACCTTCCACCGCGGCACGGCTCCGGCGAAACATCTGCTGGAACTCCACGGGCATGGTGCCGCCGTTGGTGTCACACAGCACCACGCAGTCGGCTCCGGCCTCCATCGCCGTGCGAATCGTCGCCAGGGCATAGTCCGGGTTGGAGCGCAAACCGTCAAAAAAGTGTTCGGCGTCGAAGAAAACCCTCTCCATACGGCGTTTCAGGTAGGTCACACTTTCGCCGATCATTTCGAGGTTCTCCGAAAGCGAGGTCCTCAGGAGCTGCTTGACGTGCAGATCCCACGATTTGCCGACAATGGTAGCGCCGGGAGCCTTCGTCTCAAGAAGCAGCCGCAACCCTTCGTCCTTCGCACAGGTCGTACCCTTGCGACGCGTACTTCCGAACACCACCAGACGGGCGCCGAACGGCTCACCAGCCGCCTTCCTGAAGAACTCCGCTTCCCTCCGCTCCCGCGCCGGGAAGCCGCCTTCGATATAGTGAACGCCTGTTTCGTGCAAGCGACGGGCTATGCGCAGCTTGTCGGACAGCGAAAAGTTGATTCCCACGGCCTGACTACCGTCGCGAAGGGTCGTATCGTAAATTTCGACTGTGCGTGATTTCGGTTTCACAAGACTCCCGTCACTTTGAACGAAGCCGTGGGTTCAGCTTGCCAGTGATGCCACCAGGTCCCCGACTTCGGTGGTACCCATTCCCATGCGGCCGGCGGCGAGATCCTTTATCCTGCCCGAGGCAAGAGCGTCGTTGACGGCCTTGTCGATACGCGCCGCCGCGGCCTCTTCGCCGAGCGCTTCCAACAGCATCCCACCCGCACAGATGCAGGCAAGTGGATTGATCATGTTGCGCCCGGTGTACTTGGGGGCGCTCCCGCCGATCGGCTCGAACATCGAAACCCCCTCGGGATTGATGTTGCCGCCGGCGGCGATTCCCATTCCTCCCTGAATCATCGCCCCCAGATCGGTGACAATATCGCCGAACAAGTTCGCCGTCACAATTACATCGTAGTACTCGGGGGACTTCACCATCCACATCGAGCAGGCGTCAACGTGGTTGTAGTCACGCTTGATATCCGAATACTCCGCCGCGCCCATCTCCTCGAAGGCCCGAACCCACAGATCGCCCACGTGGGTGAGCACGTTGCACTTGTGCACAAGCGTCAGCAGCTTTTTGCGATCGCGCTTGCGCGCGTACTCGTAAGCATAGCGCAAGCACCGGTCGACAACCGGCCGCGAATAGCACATCACCTGCGTTGCGACTTCGCGGGACGTACCCGGCATTGTCGCTCCGCCCATCCCGGTGTAGATTCCTCCCGTGTTCTCTCTGACTACCACAAAATCTATATGCTCCGGCCCCTTGTCCTTCAACGGAGTCGGCACGTTGGGATAGAGCTTGACCGGACGGAGGTTGATGTACTGATCGAAATGAAATCTGAGCTTCAACAGAATACCGAGTTCGAGTATCCCCGGTTTGACATCCGGATGCCCGATCGCCCCCAGCAGAATCGAATCAAATCGGCCCAACTCCTCGAGCGCGGAATCCGGAAGCGTCTCGCCGCTTCGCTTGTACCGCTCGCCGCCGAAGTCGTATGTTTCGTAATGCAACGCCAGCCCGCAGCTTTTTGCCGCGGCATTCATCACTTTCACTCCCTCTCGAAGCACCTCAGGACCGGTACCATCACCGCCGATCAGTGCGATATTGTACGATTTCACCCACCATACTCCTTTCGGTTGTATCTATCGTTGTTCGTAACGTAACTCGATACCCGCTGAAAAGTTGACAAATGGTTTTTCTCACGTCATCCCGGTCCCGCGGAACGGGAAAATACAAAACCAAGCACAGTAGCCTGGAACCCGGGATTTTCAGGCAATTCGGGCAAAGGGATACTCCCCCCTCACGCGACCGGTATCACATCCAATGAAGGCCGGTTTTTGCATAAGAGCTACTTACCCGGCTTTTTCATCTTCGGGGGAGCCGGCGTTTTCATCATCGCTGCTTTCGTTTTCATTCTCCTGAGCCAGAAGTGCTTCGATATTGATGTCGTCTTCCCCGAGCCCCTCATCCGGCTCTTCACCCGCGTCGAGGCCGTCGGAACCCTCATTTGCAGAGGGCTCCTGCCCACCGGCGTCCTCCTCTTCGGTTTCGGTGCCCCGGGACTGCTCTTCAGGCCCGGCGTCGACCGTGTGCGCACCCCGCTCCGGCGCCGCCCCGTCATCCGTACCCGCCTCCCCCGGCTCCTCAGCGGGTTCCTCGTCCCCGACCGCCGCGGCGGCAGCACCCTCTTCCGCCCCGGGCGCATTCTTCCCGGCCTTCTCCCCGGTCCGAAGCGCGCCCGGATCACCGACGCCCTCGCCACCAATCGCGGGCCGGACCGATTCGGTGCCCGGTGTCGACTCTGCCCCGACGGAGGGCTTCGAGCGGACCGGACGGCCCTTCACCATCGTCTGGATATTCTTGAAACTCTGCGTGCCGGCTTTCTCGGCCAGTTCGAAGAGAACTATTTCGGTCGTGTCGACGATCGCGCCCGCCTGCCGCATCTTCTCCAGGGCGCACTCATGGTCGCCGGCCTTTCGCGAACCGACCGCGTCACTCACCACGTGCACGTTCATACCGGCCTGCACCAGCCCCAGTACGGTCTGGTTGATACACACGTGCGTTTCGATCCCGCACACCACCACGGTCTCAAGCGCAAGCGCACCCATCCGGGCCCGGAACTCCGCATTGTCTCCGCAGGCCAGCTCCATCTTCTCGATCACTTCCAGCAGCGAAAACTGGCTCCTGACCGTCCCGACCGTACTCCCCAGCCCACGCGGGTATTGTTCGGTAACCAGTATGGGCATCTTGAACATCTGGAAGGTCAGAATGAGTCGCACGGCATTCTCGACAATGCCGTCAAACCCGCCGATCGCCGGACGGAACTTCTCCTGAAGATCCACCACGATCAGACCCGTTTTTGTCCGTGCCACAGTGTGCGGATGTTTCACGATTGCTCCGCCCTCCCGATCACGTTCTCTTCCTCCGCGCCGGGGTCGCGGAGCCGTTTGCCCGACGCCGCACGTTTTCCATGCGGGCCACCTTGTTCACCACGTCCATGTAGGCAAGCGCCGACGCTTCGACGATATCCGTGCTTGTTCCATTACCCGTAAACGCGCCGTCCCCCATGGACCCCACGATTTTCACCCGCCCCAGAGCTTCACGCCCCTGCGTGATCGCATCAAGATGATACTCATCGATCCCGATTGTGTAACCGGCGATTCGGTCGATAGCCTTGGTGGCCGCATCAACGGCTCCATCTCCGCACGCCGCCTCCTGTCGTGCCTTCCCGTCCACCCTCACCCGCACCGTTGCAGTCGGAACAACGCCCCTTCCGCTGGAGACATTCAAATATTCCAGCGCAAATATATCCTTCAGATCGTTCGGATCACTGCTCTCCATCAACACCACCAGATCGTCGTCGTACACGGTCCCCTTCTTGTCGGCCAGCGACAGGAATCGCCGGTAGAAGGAATCCATGTCGATCTCCGTCTCGTCATAACCGAGACTGACCAGACGGGACTTCACCATGTGACCGCCCGAGCGAGAGGTCAGGTTCATTCGGTGCTCCTTGAGCCCCACCGAGCGCGGCGTCATAATCTCGTAGGTCTTCCTGGCCTTCAGAATTCCGTCCTGATGGATGCCCGAGGAGTGTGAGAAGGCATTCCCGCCCACCACCGCCTTGTTCGGTTGTACCGGCACACCGCAGATATCCCGCACCAGCCTGCTGGTACGCATGATTTCCCGCGTGTTGACGTCCACGTTTACCCCGAACAGGTCCTTCCGCACCTTCAGTGTCATCACGATTTCTTCCAGCGCGGCATTGCCGGCCCGTTCACCGAGTCCGTTGACCGCGCACTCGACCTGCCGGGCCCCGTGAGCGACGGCGGTGACGGAGTTTGCCGACGCCAGCCCCAGGTCGTTGTGGCAATGCACCGACAACACCGCCTTGTCAATGTTCGGTACCCGGTTGCGCAGCGTATCGATAATCGAGGCGAAATGCTCCGGTACCGTGTAACCGACCGTGTCGGGAATATTGACCGTCCCGGCGCCGCAGGCGATAGCGGTTTCCACCACCTTGCACAAAAAATCCAGCCCCGTCCGGCCCGCGTCCTCCGGCGAAAACTCGACGTCGTCGCAGTGCTTCCGCGCAAGGGTGACCGCCCCGCGGGCAATCTCCAGAATCTCCTCTTCCGATTTCCGCAACTTCTTTTCGGCGTGAATCGCCGAAGTTCCGATAAACGTATGGATCCTCGGCCGCGGTGCGCCGCGCAGAGCACGTCCACACGTGAGAATGTCCTGCTCGACCGTTCGGGCCAGCCCGCATACGATCGGACCGTCGATTTCGCGTGCAATACGCGAGACGGACTCAAAATCACCCGGCGACGACACCGGGAAGCCCGCCTCGATCACGTCAACCTTGAGACGGGCCAACTGGCGCGCAATCCTGACTTTCTGCCGGACGCTCAAGCTCGCCGGCAACGCCTGCTCACCGTCGCGCAAGGTCGTGTCGAATATCAAGACTTTCTCTTTCATGATCGCCTTCTCCCCGGCGCGAGGCCGAGGGCCCGGGGAAGCTCAATTACTTCCCCGCCCTTTGACGCCCCTGGTTGCTTTGGTCACCTCCCTGGCCTTCTCTTTGGGACGAAGAGACCTGACCGCCTTCCCCGCGCGCCACATCTCGGAGTTGCCTATCGCGGCAAGCTCCTTGCTCAACGATTTCTGGTAGTCTTTCTTTCCGCACGCCCTGATCACGCGCGCGGTCTCCTTACCGCTCTTGACCGATTGATACAGCTCTTTGAATACGGGCATGACCGCCTTTTTGAACTTCGGTTTCCAGTCCAGCGCTCCCCGCTGCGCCGTGGCCGAACAGTTGGAAAACATCCAGTCCATCCCGTTTTCATCCACCAGCTTGATCAAACTCTGAGTAAGCTCCTCAACGGTTTCGTTGAACGCCTCCGACGGGCTGTGACCGTGCGAGCGAAGCACCTGGTACTGGGCTTCCATGACCCCGGCCAGCGCCCCCATGAGAACCCCGCGTTCTCCGGTCAAGTCGCTGAACACTTCCTTCTCGAACGTCGTCGCAAAGAGGTATCCCGATCCCACGCCGATCCCGACGGCGAGGCAGCGCTCTTCCGCCCTGCCGGTAGCATCCTGAAACACGGCGTAGCTGGAGTTGATGCCGGCCCCGGAGAGGAAATTGCGCCTGACCGATGTTCCGCTTCCCTTGGGCGCCACCATGATTACGTCCAGGTCCTCCGAGGGTATCACATTGGTCTGGTCGCGATACACGATAGAGAATCCGTGCGAGAAATACACGGCGTCCCCCGGATTCAGGCATTTCTCGATCGAAGGCCATATTACGCGCTGAGCAGCGTCGGAGACAAGCATCATGATGATGGTTCCGCGCGAGGCCGCCTCCTCCATGTCAAAAAGGGTCTTGCCCGGGACCCACCCGTCGCGTCGCGCCCGGTCCCAGTCCCGCTTGAAACTCTTCGCCTGCCCGATGATCACGTCGATACCGTTGTCCTTGAGGTTGAGCGCCTGCGCCGGACCCTGCACGCCGTAGCCGATCACCGCAATGACCTCACCTTTCAGCGCCTTGCGCGCCTTTGCCAGAGAGAATTCCCTGCGGGTGACCACCGTCTCCTTGCTTCCTCCAAAATCGATACGTGCCATGTGACAAACTCCTCCTCTGAAAAACGGGTGATTCGAGCCGGCAGGTGTGTCTAAACCCGTGGGTGGGCCAGGGCGACCCTGCCGGTGCGAACAATTTCCTTGACTCCGTAGGGCTTTACCAATGCTATAAAATCGTCAATCATCCGCGTGGTGCTCGTCAACTCCACGGTCATCGACTTCTGGGCCACCGCGGCTACCCTGGCCCCGAAAATGTCGGCAAGCTCGACGACCTCATGCCGGTTGGCCCGCGTCGCGTCGACCCTCATCAGCAGCAACTCCCGGTCGACAACACTCTCGGAGCCGAAATCGACTACCTTAATGACATCCACCAGCCGATTGAGCTGTTTGACCACCTGCTCCAGAATGCTCTCGTCCCCACCCACAACGATTGTCATGCGCGAAACCGAAGCGTCGTCGGTTTCGGCAACATTCAGACTGGAGATGTTGTACCCGCGGCTGGAAAACAACCCGGCGATGCGGGAAAGCGCGCCGTGGCGATTCTCCACAAGAACCGATATGGTATGTGTACTCATGCCTCCTCCAAAACGTGGTCAATCGATTTCCCCGCCGGCACCATGGGAAAAACATTCTCTTCCGGCGAAACCGCAAATTCCATAAGGGCCGGCCCGGCGCAACGCAACCCCTTCCTCAACACCGGGATCATCTCTTCGGGTGTCTCCGCCCGGAAGGCGTCGATACCGTAGCTGCGGGCCAGGGCGACAAAATCGGGTACATACCCCCGGCCCGACTTTTTCCGGTCGCGTCCCCGGGACGGCGACTGCCCGGCGGGCCCCATCAGACTCGTGGAGCTGTATCTGCGCTCGTAAAACAGCTCCTGCCACTGACGAACCATACCAAGATAGCCGTTGTTGAGGATCACGATCTTGACGGGTATCTTGTTGATCGAAATCGTCGCCAGCTCCTGAATATTCATCTGTATCGAACCGTCGCCCGCAATATCGATCACCGGCACGCCGGGATTGGACAGGGCCGCGCCCATGGCCGCCGGCATCCCGTACCCCATGGTTCCGAGCCCGCCCGAAGTAAGCAGGGAACGAGGCCTGGTGAACAGGTAGTAGTGGGCGGTCCACATCTGGTTCTGCCCCACCTCCGTGGCGATGATCGCGTTTCCCTTTGTCTCACGGTACACGGCCTCTACCACCGCCTGCGGCTTGATGAGCTTTTTCGACGGCGTGTAGGCAAACAGCCTCCTCCCCTTGCGCTTCGCCAGCTCCCTGTTCCACTGATTGGGCTTCCTCGGGTCCACAAGTTTGTTGATCCCCGCCAGCATGTTTACCGCGTCGCCCACAACCGGAATGTCGACCTTGATCACCTTGGAGATTGCCGCGGGGTCGATATCCATGTGGATAATCTTCGCCTGCGGCGCAAACCTCTCTACATCGCCGGTCACCCGGTCATCGAATCGCGCTCCCACCGATATGATCAGGTCGGTATTCTGCAGAGCATAGTTGGCTACCTTCGAGCCGTGCATTCCCGGCATGCCCAGAAACAGCGTATGGTCCCCGGGGAACCCACCCAGACCCATGAGGGTCGTTGTCACCGGAATGCTGGCCTTCACCGCCAGTCGCCGCAGCTCCTCGGCGGCGCCGGAAATGATGACGCCTCCCCCGGCATAGATCAAGGGCTTTTCCGCCTGCGCGATAGCCTCCGCCGCTTTCCTGAGCTGCTTCACGTGTCCGATCACATTCGGCTTGTAGCTTCGGATACTCACATCACGAGGATACTCGTAGTTTTCCAACACGGCCCGGGAGACGTCAACCGGGATGTCGATCAGAACCGGCCCCGGTCGTCCCGTCGAGGCAATGTGAAACGCCTGCTTCATCAACACCGGCAACTCGGCCACCGTTCTCACCAGGAAGTTGTGTTTGGTAACCGGCCGGCTGATTCCCACAACGTCGGCCTCCTGGAACGCATCGGTGCCCAGAATCGGCGTGGCAACCTGTCCCGTAATCGCGACCATGGGGACCGAATCCAGATAGGCAGTGGCTATTCCGGTGATAAGGTTCGTCGCCCCCGGTCCCGATGTAGCAAGGCACACACCGACCTTGCCCGTCGCCCTCGCATAGCCGTCGGCCGCATGCGCCGCTCCCTGCTCGTGGCGCGTGAGAATCACCCGCGGTTTCTTTACTCCGTAGAGAACGTCGAAAATCGGAATAACCACGCCGCCGGGATAACCGAAAAGCAGCTCCGTCTTTTCCTTAACCAACGCGTCAACAACGATTTGTGCGCCCGTTGCCTTCACCGCATCCTCCGCATCCGATGGTCCGGTCTGTGCCGCCGCCGTTGCGCAAACCACCTGTCCTCCGGCGGAAGCAGACCGATTAATATACCACCTTCGTTGTCCCGAATCAAGCAATTCCCCCGCCGGCCGCCCGGATCCGGGGGTCCGCGTTCGCGGTCGGCCCCGGGAAACCACTCTCTTCGAGTTGAGCCGTGCCCTCCGTCGCATTACCCCAACCCAAACGGGAAGGCACAAAAAAAAAGCCCGCTTCCTTCAGGGAAACGGGCCCGGATTTTCTCTTGTATGCTGTAACGCTCAGCCCGTCTCCACGTATGGACGCAGAATACCTACCACTACGACCCCCCGTAGCACGAGCCTCGAATTACCGCCTTCGTGTGTTTTTGCCGAGTACATTGTCACCGCTCACCAACCTTTCTTTACTCACTCCTTTGTAATATACCATCTCGCCACCGAAGGAAACAACCCCCGGTTGAGCCCGCCCCTTCGTGCGCCTCTCAACAACCGTCTCCGTTGACTTCAATGGCCAGCATCGTCAGGTCGTCATGATACGGACTTCCGCGCGCAAACCCCTTGATGTCCTTCATGATCAGCTCGACAAGCGTGTCGGGGTCGGCCCGCCGATTGACTTCGAGCAGATTGAAAAGACGTTCGTGCCCGTAGGAATTCTTTGCCGGATCGGTTGCCTCGGTCAAGCCGTCCGTGTAAATCAGGAACCTGCTGCCGCCCGTCAACTCCAGCGTGACCTCATCGATCATGGAAGCGAAATGTTCGGTATCGGAAACCAGGCCCAGGGCAAGTCCGCTGGACTCGATGTTCCGCGGCTGCCCCGATTCCTCATCGATCCGCACCATCATCGGATGCCCGGCTCGGGAGTAACTCATCGACGATCCGCTGGGATCGATCACCAGGCACAGTGCCGTGACGAATGACTTGTCGTCCAGATTGGCCGACATCGACTCGTTGACTCTGCACAGGATCTCTCTGGCGGACACGGCGCCCTGCGCGGCAACCCTGAACGCACTGCGCAGCATGGTCATGAACAGTGCGGCGGGTATCCCCTTCCCGCATACATCGGCGATCACAATCACCCAGTTGCCGTTTTCGATGGGAAAGTAGTCCAGATAGTCTCCACCCACCTCGAAGGCCGGGTAGTATACCCCCTTGACGTTGACATGTGGTATATGCGGTTTCTCCCGGGGGGTGAAACGCTGCTGGATGCTCCGTGCCGCGTCGAGTTCGGCCTGGATCCTGGCGCGCTGTCCAAGTTCCCGGTAGTGGATCGCATTGCTCAGACACGTTGCCGCGTGCGCCGAGAGCGTGGTCAGGACCGGCTGTTCACGGTCGTGAAAATCGGGAGAGCCCTCGGTGGTGAATATCTGTACAATCGCCAGGGCCCGATTATCGGCCAGCAGCGGAATCGCCATGTAGCAGGAGGGCAAGTGAAGCTCCCGCCACGGCAGTCCTCCTACATGGTCGTCGTTGCGCCAATCCGGGACGAAAAACGGTCTCTGAAGCTCCCGGCGGGCAAAGACCCCCAGGGCCTCTTCCGAGGCCTTCCACCCGCGGTCGTCACGCAGCATTTGCGTGGCACACTGGCACGTGAAACCCTCGGCGTCCCGAAGACAGATGCTCACCTCCGCATCGGGGAACCGCACACAAAAAGCTTCAACGATAGCAGGCGTCAACTCTTCGACCCTGATGAACTGGGCCAGTTCGTGTGAAGTGGTATTGAGAAAGCGAAGCTGGGAGAGACGTTCCTGAAGCCGGTCGTTAGCTTCCTTCAAATCCGCCGTCCGCTCCTGGACCCTGAGTTCAAGCTCATCCTTTGCCTTCTGAAGCGCTTCCTCGAACTCCTTGCGCTCGGTCACGTCACGGCTGATCCCCACCAGCCCCACGATCTTCCCCCCGCTGTCACGGGTTGCCACCTTCGTTGTCGAAAGCCAGATCCGCCGTCCGTCGGGATCGCGGGCGGGTTCCTGCCGATTCACCACCGGCCTCCCGCTCTGTATGACCAACTGCTCGTCCGAAAAGTACCGGGCGGCAAGCTCCCTCGAAAAGAAATCGAAATCGCTCTTCCCGCTCACCTCTTCCTGCTTCTCCTTGCCCAGTACCTTCAGGTGCGCCTTGTTATTGATGACAAACCGGCTGTCGGTATCTTTGATGAAGATGTAGTCCGGCATGTTGTCTATCAGCGTGCGGAGAAGATTGCGTTCCTTTTCCAGTTCGTCCTCAAACTCCTTGTGCGCGGTGATGTCCCGGCTGATCCCCACCAGCCCCACAATCCGCCCTTCGCTGTCGCGCGCAGCCACCTTGGTGGTCGAGAGCCAGCGTTGCCGCCCCCCCTTGTCGCGCACCGGCTCTTCGCGGTTGAGGATCGCCTTACCCATCTGCAGCACCACCTGCTCATCGGAGAGGTAGCGGGCGACCAGGTCGCGCGGAAAGAAATCGTAGTCGGTTTTCCCCAGGAGCTGGTCGCGACTCTGTATTCCCAGAATCTCCATGTGCGCCCGATTGCTCAGCACAAACCGGCTCTGACTATCCTTGACAAAAATGAAGTCCGGAATATTGTCGACCACCGTTCGAAGCAGATTCCGTTCCTTCTCCAGCTCCTCCTCGGTCTTCAGCAGCTCCGTTATCTCACGAGAAAGCCCGCAGGTGCCGACAATCTTTCCCGTGTCGTCGGTAACCGGAATTCTCGTCGAGGAAAACCACTTCACGCGTCCGTCGGACGTCACCAGCTTTTCCACCCGGCCCACGATAGGGGTGCCCGTGCGAAGGATTTCCTTTTCAACTTCGCGGGCCTGTGCGGCGAAATCGGGAGAGAGGAAATCGCGATCGGTCTTGCCCGTGGCCTCGTCGGGACCCGAAAGTCCCCACTGGCGCGCCCACGCACGGTTCACGTGCACGAAACGCCCCCGGGAGTCTTTCAGGTATATCTGATCGGGAATGTGCTCAATCAGGGCGTGCATCAACTGCTGCCGCCAGGCCAGCAGCTCGTGTTCCCGACGCAACTGACGATGCGACTCGCGAAGCTGCTCAACCCTCCGCTCTATGCCGCGAGCCTCGGCCTCGTCATCGTGTCGCAGCTCCGAATCTCGACTCATACTCTGGATCCCCCGGGTGGAATTGTCCCCATTCCCCACTGTCCGGCCTTGCCAACCGGAACACGCATATCTATTAATATAACGTCCCCCTGCCTTTTGCGCAAAACCGGGCGCGCCTGCCGCCGGGCGCCGGCAGCAAAATCAGCGGCCGGTATCACGCCGAAGCGGAGGGAAACCCGAAATACGAGCGGGCATTGCCGCAGCAGATGTCGCTCACCGTTTCGCCCACAAGGTTCATGTCCGAAGGAAGAAGGCCGCCGTGCATTTCCTCACCCAGGAGGTTGCAGAGTATCCTGCGGAAATACTCGTGCCGGGGAAACGAAAGAAAGCTCCGGGAATCCGTGACCATGCCGACAAAACGGCTCAGAAGCCCGGTATTCGACAGGGCTTCGAGCTGTCTCTCCATGCCGTCCTTGTGATCCAGAAACCACCACGCACTTCCCATCTGCATCTTCCCCGCCGTGCTGCCGTCGTTGAAACACCCCAGCATGGCGCCGACAAGCTCGTTATCCCGCGGGTTGAGATTGTACACAACCGTTTTGGGCAGCTTCCCTTCTCGATCGAGACGATCGAGAAACGTCGATAGCGGACGGGCAATCTGCTCGTCCGCTATCGCATCAAAGCCGGTATCGGGTCCCAGTTTCTCGAACATCCTCGTGTTGTTGTCGCGCAAAGCACCGATATGAAGCTGTTGCGCCCACCCCCGCTCCCAATCCATGAGCGCGCACTCATGAAGAACTGCGGCCTGATATGCGGCAATATCCGCCGGTTCGGCAGACGCTCCTCCCCGCACGCGGGCAAAGCATTTCTCCGCCCGTGACGCGTCGTAATGCACCGTCGGTACGCTTTCGATTCCATGATCCGAAAGGCGGCACCCGTGACGGTGGAAGTACTCGTGACGCTTCCTCAGTGCTTCAATCATCGATGCGAAGGTGTTGATGTCACTATCGGCGGTCTCGGACAGGAGGTCAAGCCACTCATTGAGCCGCCGCGGCCGGACGGCATCAAGTGCCCGGTCGGGCCGGAATGCAGGCAGGACGCGCGTGGCAAAACCGGTGTCACCGGCCAGAGCCCGGTGGTCCTCCAGGGAATCGACCGGATCGTCGGTGGTGCACAGAACTTCGACGTTCATCCGACGAACCAGCTCCCGTGCGGTGAAAGCCTCGTCGCGGATTACGGCGTTGCAGCGCTCCCACACGGTCCGGGCCGTATCCGGACCGAGAAGAACATCGTCGACACCGAACACTCGGGCAAGCTCGAGGTGCGTCCAGTGGTAGAGGGGGTTGCGCAGCATCCTCGGAACCGTCAAGGCCCATGCCTGGAACTTCTCCCAGTCCGATGCTTCACCGGTGCAGTACCGCTCATCGATCCCGTTGGCACGCATCTGCCGCCACTTGTAATGATCGCCCGAGAGCCACAGGCGCGAAATGTTTTGAAAGCCCGTGTTCCCGGCCAGACGGGCGACCGGCAGGTGTGAATGGAAATCAATGATGGGACTCGGTGCGGCATACTCGTGAAAAAGGCGTCGTGCCTCCTCCGAACAGAGGAGGAAGTCTCCCGTAATAAATGCTGCCCCCATGGGCCCTCCCTTTGCTCAGTCGTCGCGGGAGCGAAGACCGTCCTGAAGACCGGATTCACGCGACGACAACGATACTTCCCCCTGAAATCGCGGAGAAGAAATCGTGAATGATCTCGGATCGCCGGGGTGACTGCTCAGGCACTCAACTCCATGATTCTGTTGACCCGCTCATGCCGGACATGAACGCGCAAAGGAATGTGAGCATCCGGGCAGACACCTGGTGAGGAAATATACCAATTGCTGCTTCAACCGCACAACGGAGCGATCCACTTGTCAAAAACGGCTTTCCTGACGTAGTTTAGAGTAGTTTCGATAACGTGGAGTGATCGCGCCGGTCTGCAAGCCTTTTCTCAACGAGGTTCCCCGTGATACGACGTTTTCTCCCCGGCGGGCCCCTTCTCATGGTTGTCCTGAAAGCCACGATATGGGGCGCGGTCATCGTGGTTCCGCAAGACTGTCCGTCGGTACAGGCAGGCCTCGACAAGGCAGCCCACGGCGATACCGTGTACGTGCTCAATGGAACCTACAAGGAGAATATTACCCTCAGGGAGCATGTGGTACTCCGGGGACAGGACAGAGAGAAGACCATTCTCCGTGCAAAAAGAACGGCCCCGGACATGCCTGTGGTACGAGCCGTGAACCATGCCGTGGTGTGTAATTTCACCATCGAAAAAGGCGAGACCGGAGTATTGTGCGAACGCACGAACACGACAATCACCGACAACATCCTCCGCAACAACAAGACCGGCATCCACTGTCTGATCTCCCTTCCCGGCATCCGCAACAACGTCATCTACCGCAACAAATGGACCGGAGTATTCTGCGAGCTGATTGCCTACGCCGACAACACCGCGATCGAACACAATGTGCTGGCGGAGAACGGGTATTCCGGGCTGGTGGCACACGGAAGCGCGGTCCTCATTCAAAACAATATCTTTTTCAATAACCGGCAATTCGGGCTCTTTCTGGACAAGCGATCGAGCCGCTGCCGCATTGTCCACAACGACTTCTTCGGCAACCGCCGCGACTACAACCGCCATGCGCTGTTCGACGAAACCAATACGACCCGCAATCCCCAATTCGCCACCGCGCCGGGAGGAGGCTACGACTACGTCAACAGTACCGTTGCGTCGCTTCGGGGGATGGGGAAGAACGGCACCGATATCGGGCTCGCGGGTGACTCGGGAGGCGGAGGTTTCGATGGTGATTCCGACGGGAACGGTGTGGGGGGACAGGCGGATGCGTGCCCGGAGGCGGCCGAGGACGTGGACGGCCACGAGGATGAAGACGGTTGTCCCGACTTCGACAACGATTTCGACGGCGTGTACGATGCCGACGACGGGTGTCCGGAGAAGGCCGAAGACTTCGACGGGTTTGAGGACGGCGACGGTTGTCCGGACCCCGACAATGACGGCGACGGGATCTGCGACCCCTGGGTGAAGGAAGGCGGGTTGGAAGCCGTGTACGCCGACACGTGCTCCGGAAGTGATGACTGTCCGATGGTTTCCGGAGGAAGCGATGACGACGCCGCGCGGAGCGACGGCTGTCCGCGAGAAGGGGCCGAACGCTAAGGGCCCCGAACCGACCAAACCGAGGGCGCGCCTTACCGGGGAACATTCCCGCCGGCCGGGGCCGAAACACATCCCTTTCCTTTATGGTATACTATGACGTTCGAAACGCCTTTTCGTATTTTGTCATGATTACTATTCGCGGGTTCATACTTTAGGAAAAGGAGACGCATTGCAATGGCACCACACGTCGACATCCAGAAGAGCCTTCCCTTTCAGGTGGCCGATATCGGCCTGGCCGACTGGGGATTCAAGGAGATTGAGATTGCCGAGAAGGAAATGCCCGGTCTTATCGCCATTCGCGAGAAGTACGCCGGGGACAAGCCGCTTGCCGGCGCGCGGGTCACCGGTTCGCTCCACATGACCATCCAGACCGCCGTGCTCATACAGACCCTCACCGAGCTGGGCGCCGACGTCCGGTGGGCATCGTGCAACATCTTCTCCACCCAGGATCACGCCGCGGCGGCAATGGCGAAAGCCGGCGTGCCCGTCTTCGCATGGAAAGGCGAGAGCCTCGAAGACTACTGGAAGTGCACATTCCAGGCACTGTCGTTCCCCGAGGGCAAAGGGCCGAATCTGATTGTCGATGACGGGGGCGATGCCACCCTGATGATGCACCTTGGATACCAGGCGGAAGACAACCCGTCATTGCTGGACAGAGAGGCTGAGTCCGACGACGAGCGTCGGCTGCTTGCGGTAATCAGGGAAGTCCTGTCGACCCGGAAGGGGTTGTTCCACCAGTGGGTCGGCGAGTGGAGAGGCGTGTCGGAAGAAACCACCACCGGCGTGCACCGTCTGTACCAGATGCTCGAGAAAGGCTCCCTTCTGGCACCGGCATTCAATGTCAACGACTCGGTAACCAAGTCGAAGTTCGACAACCTGTACGGCTGCCGTGAGTCACTGGCCGACGGTTTGAAGCGGGCGCTGGATGTCATGGTAGCCGGTAAGAATGTTGTAGTCTGCGGCTACGGCGATGTCGGCAAGGGGTGCGCCCAGTCCATGCGCGGTTTCGGTGCGCGCGTGCTGATCACCGAAATCGACCCCATCTGCGCGCTGCAGGCGCTCATGGAAGGCTATGAGGTGACGACGCTGGAAGAGACCCTCGATGAAGGTGATATCTTTGTCACGGCCACGGGCAATATCGATGTCATCACCGCCGAGCACATGTCACGGATGAAAGACCAGGCGATTGTCTGCAATATCGGCCATTTCGACAGCGAGATCCAGGTCTCGCAACTCAACAAGACTCCCGGCACCCGAAAAGAGCAGATTAAGCCTCAGGTGGACCGCTATACGTTCCCCGACGGGCGGCAGATTTTCATGCTTGCCGAAGGCAGGCTGGTCAATCTCGGATGCGCCACGGGACACCCGTCGTTTGTCATGTCCAACTCCTTCTCAAACCAGACCCTGGCGCAGATCGAGCTGTGGTCGAAGCCGCACGAGATCGGTGTCTACCGGCTTCCCAAGACGCTCGATGAAGAGGTCGCGCGGTTGCACGTGGAAAAGCTGGGCGGGAAAGTGACGAAAATGACACCCCGACAGGCCGATTATATCGGCATCCCCGTAAGCGGGCCGTACAAGTCGGAGCATTACCGCTACTGATTGGAGGAGAGTACCGGCGAGGCGGTCTTGAGACTGTCGCAGTAGTGGAATATCATCTCGGAGACTATCCCGCCGTGATGAAACGGCAGAGCGTGCCCCTTCCCCTCGAGGATTTCGTAGCGCGCGTGAGGAAGGTAGGTGGTGATCAGCCTTTTTGCGCGCTGAAGGGGGATAACCCTGTCTTCGGCCCCGTGTATGGCCAGCACGGGGCACTGCACGTTTCGCGCGTAAGGCCCGCCGTCATAGTCAAGCGTGGCCCGAATGGCCTGTCGGTACCAGGCCGGCTCCCTCACCGTTCTGATTTCCTGGTCCATATCCTCCTTCGCCACCCGGCGGTCCCACAATGACCCGGTTTTCTCGAGCAGATAGTAGAGTTTGTAATCCGGAAGCTTCAACAGCGGTTCCGCCGTGCGCTCCAGCCGCTCCCGCACCTCTTCATCCGCCCCGAACACACTCCCCGAAACCAGAATGAGCCTCGTGATGTGTACATCGCGCCGCGAGCCGGCATAGTGAATCCCGATACCGCCTCCCAGCGAGAACCCCAACAGGCAGGTTGTGTCGATGTTCATCGCCCGGAAGAAGTCATCCAGCAGGCACGCGTAGTCCTCGAAAGCACCGTGATACAGAGGGCTGTCACCGGGGTAGTCATACGCGATAAGGGTATAACGGTCCGCAAGATCGGTCATGTTCAGAAACACCCGGCCGTCGCTGTTGAGCCCGTGGAGCATAACGTAGTACGGGGGACGAAGGCTGTCGCCGGCCGGATAGTGATAGTAGTAGTGATACGCCCCCAGCCGGGCTGAGTATCGTTGCTCATAGCTCCAGCCCTGGAGGTCGGTGCCGGCATTTTTTTCCAGCATACCGGGAATCTGCCCGAGTTTGCGTTCGTACTCCTCCCGCGGCACGAACAACAGCATCACGGCAAAGACCAGCGGCATGATTCTCTGCAGAAGCGCTTGCAGCATCGGTGCGTTCCTTTTCGGCGAAGAGCGCTCTCGGCGAGGACGTATTTTTTACGGATGGCCGGTTCAGAAAGCCAAAATAGTTCATCCTCCTCCACGCCGGAGCTGCTCGCGCCGGCGGGCACGCTGAAGGCGTTTCACGCGGCTGTTGAAGCGGGGGCCGATGCCGTCTACCTGGGCCTGCAACAATTCAACGCCCGCCTCCGGGCATCCAATTTTACCGTAAAAACGCTTTCGTATCTTACGCCCCGGGCGCACAGCAGGGGCGTCAAGGTCTATGTTACGCTGAACACGCAACTGAAGCAGCAGGAACTCCGGCCGGCAATCGACGTGGTGTACCAGCTTTCGCAGATCGGTGTGGATGCGATCATCGTGGCCGACCTCGGTCTCGTTGGTATGGCTCGCCGCTACTTCCCCGAGCTCCGGCTGCACGCCTCGACACAAATGACGATTACCGACAGCGCGGGGGTTCGAGCGGCGAAGCGTCTGGGCCTGGCACGCGTTACCCTCGCACGCGAGCTGACGCTGGATGATATCGAATCGGTCTGCCGCCGGAGCCCGCTGGAAATCGAAGTATTCGTGCACGGTGCCGTATGCTACAGCGTGTCGGGTCTGTGCCTGGCAAGCAGTTGGTTCGGCGGCCTCAGCGGCAATCGCGGCCGGTGTACCCAGGTGTGCCGGCGCATATTCGAAGACGATCAGCGGCGCGGGTATTTCTTTTCGCCCCGCGATCTCAGTGCGCTTTCCCACCTGCCGCGGCTCGTGCGGGCGGGGGTACGAAGTCTCAAAATTGAGGGGAGGATGAAAGGGGTTGAGTATGTCGATACCGTGGTACGCACCTGGCGCCGCGCTCTGGATGAACCGGAGAGGATTCCGCGACTGCTGCGCGAAGTGGACCGCGACATGGGACGTCCCAAAACCGACCTGTTTCTGAGCGGCGCCCTGCCCGGGGATGCCGTCAACGCCGCGGGCGCCTCCGGCACCGGCATCGATCTCGGGGAGGTTCGCGGTGTCAAGGAAGACCGCGTGCTGGTGAGCACTTCGGAGACGATCTGCGCCGGGGACCGTATCCGTGTTCATCCGCGCTCGGGGTTCAAAGGTGTCGGCCGCCGCGTGGTCCGGTGCGAGCCGGGAGAAGGCGGCACGGCACTGGTTCTGAAAGATACGGCTGGTATTGGTCGGGGGGATCGTGTTTTCCTGACAAGCCGTGCCGCCGGCAGCCGAGTTCGCCGGACTCCCCGGATCGACAGTGCACCGGCGCGGTTCCGCCCCTCGTATCCGTCGGTCGGCCGCGTACTCAAATCGGTCTCTCCTCCCCGGCAACCGCCGGCGGAAGATGACCGTCTGATGATCAAGGTCGACTCGCTGGAGTGGCTGGAGCTTGCCGCAAGAACCCGCTGCAGCGCAGTGGCGGCATCGCTTGCGCCCCCGGAGCTGCAAAGCCTCCGGCGCGAGCGCTCCCTGCTTTCGGCCGTGCGGGAACGACTGTTTGTCTGCACACCGCCGTTTGTGCGGGAATCGGCCCCGGCCGGAACCCGGCGCACGATCGATTTTCTGCTTCGCGAAGGTATCCGCGGCATTGTCGCGGAGAATCTCGCCCAAATCGGGTCGGGGGAGCGTTCTTGCGAGACCATTGCCGGCGCCTGGCTGCGCTGCACCAACGGCGCCTCATGGAACCGCTTGCGCGAGGCCGGATGCAGCGGATTCGTGCATTCTCCCGAAGATGACATTCTCAATCTCAAGCATTGCGCGGGGCTTGCCGGTATGGTGGTGCTCTTTGCCCATGTGCCTCTGTTCGTCTCGCGGATTGAGCCGGCTGTGCCGGCAGGCAGGGCAGTGAGGGACTCCGACGGCGTATCCATGCGTGTGGAGGTTCGCGACGGCCTCTTCTACCTGATTGCCGACCGTCCGCTGTGCCTTACCCACAAGCGCAGCCGTCTTCACGCATTGGGGTTCCGCGATTTCATGCTCGATCTCTCCTTCACACGGCCCGACGGGAGCTTCCTGAAGACGCTCCTGCGGCACTATCATGAGGAGACCAGAGTGGCCGACAGCTCGCTGTTAAATTTCAAGCGGGGACTACGGTAGAGCCGCCGGACGAAGACAGACTCGGCTTTGGTGTGACGGTTTCGGACAAGCGGCATAAGTGGTTGCAGATCCCGCGGAACGCCGAATCGACGAATTCACCCCCCTTCACGCGAAATCGTCGAAAACATCGTCCTCACCCGGTGATCGTAGGTATGCAGCGCCAGTACTTTTTCCCGTGCGCGGGCGACGATTGCTTTTCCTTCGTTTTCGTGCGTCCGGTAATAGTCGAGTAGCTCGCGCAGGTGCTTTTCATTTTCGAACACGACCAGTTCGCACCCGTGGCCCTCTGTCTCGAAATACTCCCCGATTACGCGCTTGGGACTGGTGATGACCAGGGCGCCGGCGGCCGAGCAGTCGAACACCCGTTGCGTGAACCCGTCGCGAATCACCATACGGTTGATATCGATATTCACCCGTGTCGTCTGGTAGGTCTTATTGAGGTTTGTATAATAGCCCACCGCGGTTGAGACCCTGCCTTCCGGCAGGTCCTGCGCCCAGCCGATATCACCGAACACCATAAAATCCCGATATTCGGCGCCCAGCGAACTGATAACGCTCTTGCGGAAGAGATAGCCGACAAAGTGCCTGGCGACAAATACCGCCCGCTCCGGCGTCATTGACCCGGGCAGCGGCTTCCCCGCAAAATACTCCCGCAGGGGCTGCTCGATATCGTAGCAGAGATTCTCCCGATAGCATTGCAGGAGCAGGTGCAGAAACGGCAACTGCTCTTCCATGAACCGATCGCAGTCCTTCAGATAGGTGTCGAGCTGGGTGCGATAGGAGTTACCCACGAAGCAGGCGTCGCGCTCCGCCGCCGGCGCCGGCTCCAGGGGGAAAAACAGCGAAGGATCGGTGGCCAGCGGCAGGAACCATGCCTTGTAGCCACGCGAGCGCAACGGTTTGACGTATCCGCGGTCGGAGACAAAATCGAATCGATTGGGAAACGACGGGAATGTGATGCGGTTGATGATTTCAAAAAAGAAGGGGTCATCCACATACCAGTTAACGTGGACGATACCGCGACGATGCATAAACGTACCGATTTCGCCGGCGGCGTCGAGGCCCCAGTCGTTGATGGTCACCAGCACCCGGCATCCCCGGGCCGCCAGAGCTTCGCAGGTCTGCCGCGCCTGGATGTCGCCGGCAAGCGTCACGGAATCGATTACCACGACCCGGGTATCCGGCAGTCGTCTGAGAGCCGCCAGCGTCTCACGCTGTACCAGATTACCGTGATTGAGGAAACCGATACTCAGCATGGCAAATTGACAGCGCCGTCACGGGTGGCGTATTTTATCGGTGATCCCGGCCGCGCAACGGCGCGCGGAACCCGGTCGGCGACATACGCGGTTGCCGTCGTGACAGTCTCGAGTCGGCCCGTGCGCCGAGTCCGTCAAAGTGGGATCGCTCGCCCTTCGATACGCTCGGGGTGAGCGGGGATCGGCAGGGGCTTATATCGTCAGGCATAAAATACTTGTTCCGACTGAGGATCACCGCGGCACCGGAGCCGGAGATTTCGTCGCTGACGAAGCATCTTCGGCTGTCTTGTTTTTTGCGCGAACCACCGGAAAGGAATCCGAGCATGAGCAGTACCAACCCACAGGCCGTTGAACTCAACGAATGCATCGGCAAAGTCAACTCACACGTCCTCGACCTTCTCTCAGAACGCGGAAGGAACATCTTCTTTCCTCGCGAGGGGATCCTGGCACAGACCGCGGAAGCCGAGGGCAAGGAGATCAACGCGACGATCGGCGCGGCGCTGGAGGATGACGGCTCGACCATGTGTCTGCCCTCCCTTGCCTCGCGAGTCTCTCTGGAGCCCGGCGACGTGTTTCCCTACGCCAAAAGTTCCGGCAAGCTTCCCATGCGCCGTAAATGGAAGGAAATGATGTACCGCAAGAATCCGTCGCTGGACGGCGCCGCGATCAGCCTGCCCGTGGTAAGCTGCGCTCTGACCCATGGTCTGTCGATGGCGGCCTACCTGCTGGCCGACCCCGGCAAACCCATCATCGTCACCGACCTCTACTGGGGCAACTACCGCCTGATCCTCTCACAGGCATACGGCATCGTGCTGGATACCTTTCGCACCTTCTCCGGGGAAGGGTTGAACATCGAAGGCCTTCGGGAGAAGCTCATGGAAGGCACGCCCGGGAAACGAATCGTGCTTCTGAACTTTCCCAACAACCCCACGGGATATACACCTACCGAGGAGGAAGCCGGGCGGCTGCGCGATGTGCTGGTTGAGGCCGCAGACGCCGGCAACACGATCGCGGTGCTGGTCGACGATGCGTATTTCGGGCTGGTGTACGAAGAAGGGGTGTTGACCGAATCGATCTTCGCTCGACTTGCCGACGCTCACCGGCGCATACTTGCGGTGAAGTTCGACGGGCCGACCAAGGAAGATTTTGTCTGGGGCTTCCGCGTCGGGTTTGTGACCTTCGGCGTGAAAGACGGGAACGAAGAACTCTACGGAGCGCTGGAGGCGAAGATGTCGGGTATTGCGCGGGGGAGCATTTCCAATGCCTCGCACGTGGCGCAATCCCTGCTCCTTGCAGCCTACGAAGACAAAGATTACGAAAACCAGAAGAAGCAGAAGCGCCTTGTGCTGAAACGGCGGTACGACAAAGTCCGGAGTATCTTCGCCGGGCATCCCGAATACGGCCAATACTTCGAGCCCCTTCCGTTCAATTCCGGCTACTTCATGTGCGTGAGGCTCAAGGGGATCCAGGGTGAGCCGGTGCGGAAACGGATGCTCGATGCGTACGGGAGCGGGGTAATCGCCATCGGGGACCTGCTGCGAGTCGCTTTTTCTTCAACGCCCCTGGGAAAACTCGAAACGCTGCTGGCCAACATGTACCGGGCCTGCCGGGATGTTTCGAATACATGAATACCGCTGAGGATCTGCCGGGTACTCTGGACGGTCTCGTATTCGACCTGGACGGCACTTTGTACCACATGAAGTGGTTCATGCGCCCGTTGCTGATTGCCCAACTGCTTCCTCACATTCGCAGGCTTCCGCGCTACATGAGCGTGCGGGGGGAGCTTATGGGCGTTGACATGGGAAGCGGCGACCGGCTCATGCGGGAGCTGTCGATCCGACTCGGCAAACGGGAGAAAAGTGAGCCGGAGAAGATGGCCGAGTGGATTCGGCTGCGGTTTTATCCGGCATTCGTGAAGCTCATGCCGCTGCTTCGGGACTCGCGACCGGGGCTTGACCGGACCGTGAAAGTGCTGCGCACGAGAGGCATTGCCACGGCGGTAGTGTCTGATTTTGACCGTATCCCGGAACGTCTCCTGAAGCTCGGTCACGACCCCTCGGCGTTCGATGATATCCGCTCTACCGAGAAAGAGGGTATGCTCAAGCCCTCGGCCCGCGTACTGAGCGTCCTTGCCCGGCGATGGAGGGCGGCGCCGGAGCGGGTGCTTGTTGTGGGAGATCGCGACGACACCGACGGCGCGGCTGCGCGGGCTGCCGGCATGCCGTTCGTCCGGATTACCGACAGGCGCCTCGCGCCCGGTGGAACCGCAATTGCCTGGACCTGCCTGCGTGAGTATCTCGAAGCGGTCACGGCATCGGCGGAATCGAGCCGGGGATCGTGAAAAGCGGAAGCATCACCCGCGGGCGTCCTTCTCACCCTCACCAGGCAGCCGCGGCACAAACAGGTGAATGAGCCGGTTTGGAATAGACGGCGAACTCGCGGATCAGGTATGCCCGAAAACGAAACAGGCGGCAGCCCCCGTGGGGACCGCCGCCTGCCGTCGCGCCCGAAGGCTGCGATAGGGGGAAATCTCAGAACGGCGTTTCGGCCGGTTCCTTCTGAGCAACGGCAGCTTCCTCCACGCTTCCCGGCGCTTCGGTTTCGACTGCCTTGCCGTTGCCCTTGGTGATACCGTGGATTCTGCCGAAAAGCGCATTTCGTGTGTGCTGAGCGGCTTCCTCCGAACGGAATCGGAACCATACCCTTCTGTTTCTCTCCGGGATCGTGTCGATAATCGCCACGAACGCATGAGTGTGACCCTGGTCGTTTTCTTTCAGCGGGAACACCTTCGAATAGGAGATGATCTGCTCAGGATCGACCAGTTGGTTCGCATGAGAGAACACTCCCGGTTTCACCGAACGAAGCATTGCCGCAAGCGCACCGCGAGCGTTCCTGGCAGTCTCAAAACTCTTGTAGTAGCAGTATGAGCCTCCGGAACGCGTGACAATCCTGAAACTGTGCGTTGCATCAGTTTTCTTCTTCTCGGCCGGAATTTCCCACACCGGACCGACATACGCGATCTGCGAAACCTGATACGACTGATTCCCACTGCTGAAAACTACTGAATTCATGGTCATCATAGACTCCTTCAACTGGTTAAAATGGTTACAGCAGTTTTTCGGGCCGGTGAAACCGACTGTACCCGGGATCGTCGATATCCCAACCCGTAGGCGCGCTTGTGATCCGGTAGCTCTCTGCTCCCCTTCTCGTCTCGCGCTTGCCTCTTCTCAATGCAAGCACTGTGCCAAAACGGACGATTTGCTGTAAAGTGTTCTATTTCAATGCATTAGTATAGCTTACTGTCTCGTGAACACCCGTCGCGTTAGGCGCAATTTTGCGACCCCCCGTGCGACCCTGTCGCTCATGTGCGTCCTCAAGCAGCGCATTTTGTCCGAACGACTACCGGAAATCAGCCTGGATGGGCTCGTGTGCCGTCGCACGGTCACTTCTCCGCCCTTTTCCCCGGTTATTCAGAGAGGAGCATCAATTTCCGGGCAGCGTGTCTATCTTCACGGGCCGGCTCTATCGAATCTCTGATCGATCAATCACCCTCCGCATCGGCGGCTCGCTTCTCCGCCCGAACGCTCTTGTCGACTCCGTCGTCACGGCCCGAGCATCCGGCTAACGATGTATTTTCGTATTTCGGTATGCCGAACAAGCGCTGTCCGGCGGTCTCCTCGTGTATCGCCCTTCTTCATTATATTCAGGAAAGACACGGTGCCGACAAAAAACATCTCCCTGAGGTTTGCACACAGAATCACCTGCCGAATCGGATTGTTCATTTCCGCGTTGTTGCTTGCCCGCGGCATCTCCGGCGGCGCCGTCGAGACCGATTCCGTGGTCAACGCGGTGATCGCCGAGGTGAAACCGTCTCTGGTGAAGATTCATGTGATTTCGGTTGTCGATCAGCAGGGCAGGGAGACCAAATACGAATCGAGCGGCAGCGGCGTGATTGTCACCGAGCGTGGTCATGTAGTGACGAATCATCATGTTGCGGGCAATGCCCGGCGGATCGTGTGTACGATGACCGACAGGCGGGAAATCGAGGCCGAGCCGGTAGGCTCCGATCCGCTCACCGATATTGCCGTCATCAAGCTTCGCGGCCCACCCGAACGGGTCTTTCCGGCGGCTCGCTTCGGTAACTCTTCATCGGTGAAGGTCGGAGACCGTGTGATGGCCATGGGGAGCCCGCTTGCCCTGTCGCAGTCGGTGACGATGGGAATTGTGTCCAACACGGACCTGGTCATGCCCGAACTGTACTGGCCGTTTGACAAGATGACGATCGAGGGTGAGGACGTGGGTACGCTGGTGAAGTGGATCGGCCACGATGCGGCAATATTTAACGGCAACTCCGGTGGTCCTCTGGTCAACATGCGTGGTGAAGTGGTCGGAATCAATGAAATCAACATGGGCATTTCCGCCGCTATTCCGGGCAATCTTGTCCGTGAAGTCTCACGCGCCCTTATCGAGAAGGGCGCTGTTACGCGGGCATGGACCGGGCTCGAGGTGCAACCGCTTCTGCGAGGTTCCGTCGCGAGTGAAGGTGTTCTGGTGGCGGGGGCCATTGACGAATCGCCGGCTGCCGAGGCCGGGTTTCAGAGGGGAGACATTCTTTTGCGGCTTGGCGACGAACCGGTCACGGTTCGTTTCCCCGAACAACTCCCCGGATTCAACCGGATGGTCATGGCACTGCCGATCGGCATTGAAACGGAGGTTCTCGTGCGGCGCGACGACCGGGAGAAGCGGCTTGCCGTGGTCCCGGTCGAGCGGGAGTACCTGCGCCCGCGTGCGATTGAACTCAAGAAGTGGGGAATCACGGTCAGGGCGATCACCATGCCCGCGGCCAGAGAGATGCGGCGGGACAACACCCGCGGTGTGCTGGTAACATCGGTGCGGCCCGGCGGGCCGTGCGGTGACGCGCGACCGGCGATCCGGGACGGCGACGTCATTGTGGAAGTTGAGCGGAGGACAATTACCGGACCCCGCCGGCTTCAGCTTCTCACCGACACGCTTGCGGGCAAGGCCACGGAGCCGCATCCGTTGCTCGTCACCTTCAGCCGCAACCGGGAAAACCATGTTACCGTGGTAGAAGTCGGACTCAGATCCCCCGACCGTCCGACGCGCGAGGCGCGGAAGGCCTGGCTGCCCGTATCCATGCAGGTGGTGACCGAGGAGCTGTCGACGAAGCTGGGTATCGATGGTCGCACGGGCATGCGGATCACCCGGGTCTACCCGCACCCGTCGGTGCACAGGGCGGGGCTGGAGACCGGTGATGTGATCGTGGCCCTCGACGGGGAGGAGATCCCGGTACAGGAGCCCGAAGATTTCGAAATACTCCCCGCCATGATCCGCCAATACGACATCGGCGCTACCGCCACCCTGAGCCTGATTCGCGGCGGCAAAGAAAAAAACGTGCGGGTCAAACTTCCCGCTTCACCGAAATCACCGCGCGAAATGGAAAAATACCGCGACGAGGACTTCGAATTCACGGTCAGAAACATCACGTTCATGGATCGCGTGGCCGGGTCGTGGGAGAGGACCCGGACAGGAGTGCTGGTCGACGCGGTTGACGGGGGTGGATGGGCGGCACTGGGCAACCTGGCGGTGGGAGACCTGGTCGTCGGGGTCAACGACGAAGAAGTGGAAGATATTGAAGCCGTGGAGCGTATCATGTCGGAGGTACGCGAGCGCAGGAAAAAGCGGGTAGTGCTTTCGGTACGCCGCGGCATCCACAATCTTTTCGTCGAGCTGGAACCGGATTGGAGCGACGAGCAACAACACGAAAGGTAGCCTTCGATGAAACGAAACGCATTCACCGGTTTCAGAGCCCCTCTCGGAGTCCCGCGGCTGCTTTCCGCGGCACTTCTGATAGTCACAATCCCATTGCCCATCCGTGCCGCGGACGCAATTGCCGAAGCGGCGCGCAACGTTCTTTCGCAATGGCAGGATGCGGTGCCGACCGTGCGACTGGTGACCAAACAGCGGACCGTCGTGTCGGGACGGGAGATGGACCGACACGAACAGACAAGCGAAACCATTGCCCTGATCATCGATTCAACGGGCCTGGCGATCATCTCGCTCTATCGAACCGATCCCTGGGAAAGCATGTCTTCGCGTCTCTCCGGCGAGGACCGGATGCAGTTCAAGTGGGAAACCGAAATAACGGGCGCGGAGATGATCATGGCCGACGGCACCGAAATAGCGGCCGGAGTGGTAATGCGTGACAAGGACCTGGATCTCCTTTTCATTCGCCCCGTCACTCCACCGTCGGAGCCCCCGCCCTTTGTGGATCTGCACAATTCTTCCAGGCTCGAAGTCCTCGACCGTCTGGTGCTGCTGGGAAGGCTGGGCAGGGCGGCCGGTCGTGCTCCCTCGGTGACTCTGTGCAGAATCCAGGCCGTGGTCGAACGCCCCCGGCGGTTCTACGTGCCGGAACCCACGGCCCTGATGAGTGGGCTGGGCACGCCGGCTTTCGGTACCGACGGGAAGATTCTCGGCGTGCTTCTCATGCGTATCATGCCCGCCCCCGGAGGTACTACCTCGGATATGCCGATTATCCTGCCGGCCGCAGAGATTCTGAAGGTAAAGGAACAAATTGCCTCACCGGGCGAATAGAAAACGATGCAGGCAAATGGAGCCCGGTGCAACCCGCTATCGCAGCTTCACCCGTACCTCGTCCGACCGGTACCCGGACAACCTGCCCATGCCGGGCCCCCGGACGTTGCCCGGGGCAGGCGCGGGGGCTGCCTCGAGTATGGAAGTGGTTGCCCACTCTCTTCTCCCTACATACTATTTTTTCCCTCAAACTGCTCTGTTCGGGGTGAAACCAGGTTCATCCCGGCCCCATCGAACTCCGGGATGAGGCTTCCCATCAGGCGTATTCCGGAGTCTGTCGGGGCAGTGCATTCCCGAGGAGTTGCTCGTATTTCGACACGCTCCGCGCGGGTGCCGGAGCCACCACTACACAGCGAACCCGGGCGGTCGCCTTCGTCGCACTGGTGCGACGCTCCCGGGAGATATCGTACAAGCACGTAAGGAGCCAGGGTGGAGAAGACCTACAATCCCACAACCGTTGAAAATCGTCTCTACGAACAGTGGACGTCCAACGGGCTGTTCGGAGCGGACCCGCGGTCGCCGAAGCCGGCCTATTCGATTGTCATTCCCCCGCCCAATGTGACCGGTGTGCTTCACATGGGGCATGCCTTGAACAACACGGTCCAGGACATTCTCATCCGCTACCGGCGCATGAAGGGGTTTGAGGCCTTGTGGATGCCGGGAACCGACCACGCCGGTATTGCAACGCAGAACGTGGTTGAGCGCAAGCTGGCCGGGGAGGGCACGACACGTCACGATCTCGGGCGCAAGCGGTTTATCGAGAAAGTGTGGGATTGGAAAGAGGAGTATCACCGAAGAATATCGGGTCAACTGCGGCGTCTGGGCTGCAGTTGCGACTGGGATCGCGAGCGATTCACCATGGACGAGGGTTTGTCGCGGGCGGTCAGGAAGGTATTTGTCGCGCTGTACCGTGAGGGCCTGGTGTACCGGGGCAAGTATATCATCAACTGGTGCCCTCGCTGCCGGACGGCGCTTTCCGACGAAGAAGCCGAGCACGAAAGCGTGGCCGGGAAACTGTATCATTTTCGGTATCCGTATGCCGACGGCACGGGGCACGTGAGTGTTGCCACGACACGTCCGGAGACGATGCTCGGCGACACGGCCGTGGCGGTCAACCCGGCCGATTCCCGTTACACGGGCAAAGCAGGCACCATGCTTCGTCTGCCGCTTGCCAACCGGGAAATCCCGATTATCGAAGACGATTTTGTGGACCGGGAGTTCGGCACCGGCGCGGTCAAGGTTACGCCGGCACACGACCCCAACGATTTCCGCATGGGTCTGCGCCACGAGATGGAGCCGGTGGTGGTTATGGATGAAGGCGGTGTGATGTGTGGTCCGATTCCGGAGAAGTATCGCGGAGTGGACCGGTTCGAATGCCGCGGGATGATCGTGGAGGACATGCGAAAGGAAGGGCTGCTGGAGAAGGTTGAAGATCACACGCATGCGGTGGGGCATTGTTACCGATGCCATACCATGGTCGAGCCGTCATATTCGGATCAGTGGTTCGTGAAAATGAAACCCCTGGCCGAGCCGGCCCTGGCCGCGGCGGGGGATGGGACCCTGAGCTTCTACCCCGCCCGATGGCGGAAGACGTACCTGGAGTGGATGGAGAATATTCGTGACTGGTGCATCTCGCGCCAGATCTGGTGGGGACACCGCATTCCGGTGTGGTACTGCGACGGGTGCAAAGCGACGATTGTCGAGGAGGAGACCCCGGCGACGTGTCCGTCGTGCGGAGCCGGGAACCCGCGGCAGGACGAGGACGTGCTTGACACGTGGTTTTCATCGTGGCTCTGGCCGTTTTCCACCATGGGATGGCCCGACCGGACGGAGCTGCTGAAGAAGTTTTATCCGACGAATGTGCTGGTCACGGCACCGGAGATCCTCTTCTTCTGGGTGGCGAGAATGCTCATGGCGGGGAAACATTTCGCCGGCGAACTCCCGTTCACCGATATCGTACTTCACGGGACGGTTCGGGATGCAAGCGGACGAAAGATGAGCAAGTCTCTCGGCAATGCGATCGATCCCCTGGAGATTATCGAGACGCACGGCGCCGATGCGCTTCGGTTTTCACTGATCATGATCACGGCACAAGGTGCCGACGTGTACCTGTCGCGGGACACGTTCGATATCGGCCGCAACTTCGCCAACAAGCTCTGGAACGCCTCCCGCTTCCTTCTGGGCAATATCAAGGAGCGACTCGCCCTCGGCGGACTTCCCCGGGAGCGTGCCACCGAAGACCGCTGGATACTCAGTCGACTCACACGGGTCACCTCCGAAGTGCAATCGGCCGTCGAAAGCTACCGCCTCAACGAGGCCTGCCGACTTGTCTACGAGTTCACCTGGCACGAATACTGCGACTGGTACCTCGAGGCGAAAAAACGCGACCTCTACCGGGCCGACGATCCCGCGAAGACCGCGGCGGCAATTGCCCATTGCGGCTTCGTTCTCACCGGCATTCTCAAACTCCTTCACCCCATAATGCCCTTCGTTACCGAAGAGATATGGCGACATCTGCGTGAGAAGCTGGACTTCACCGGAGTAACCGACACGCAGTGGCTGATGAGCGCGCCCTGGCCGGAGTCCGACGAGCGGATGATCGACGACGATGCCGAGGGGGCGTTTGATCTCGTGCGTGAAACCGTCACCGTCCTGCGTACCATCAGGTCCGAAAACAGCGTTCCGCCCGACAAGGAAGGATCCGCCGTGTTGATTCCGCCGGATTCCCGCACGCAGCAACTCCTTCGGGACCACCGATCGCTGATTGCGTGGTTTGCCCGGCTTTCGGAGGTTACGGTAGACCCTGATGCCGCTAAGCCTTCCTTTGCCGGACAGGGTGTCGTCGGAAGTACGCGCGTGTTTCTTGAACTGGAAGGACTGATCGATCGTGATGTGGAAATCCGCCGTTTGACAAAGGAAATCTCACTCCGCCGCGGTCTTGTGGAAGCGGCCGACAAGCGTCTCAAGAACGAGAATTTCATCACCAAGGCGCCGGCCGCGGTGGTCGAAAAGGAGCGGGATAAGTATCGCGGACTGTGCGAGAAGCTGGAGAAGCTTGAAAAGAGCCTGGCGTCTCTTCAGGACGGCTCCTGACAGCGACTCGCCGACCGATCCGCGGCTCAGATCGCACCGAGATCCAGATCGAATTTCACGCGCGCGGAAAGGCCGCCGATTGTGCCGCTGGGGTCGATGTCGACGCTCACCGTCCCTCCCTCTTCCCGCACGTCCACTTCCTCCCGCCGCTTGATCATTCTCATCCGTGCCAGAAGCGCCTCGATACGCCGCGTGACCTCGTTAACCGGATCTCGCTCTCCCGCTGCCGAGCGCACGTCCCTCGCCGCGCCGAGAACTTCCCCGGCGAGGCGGTTGACCAGGATATTGTAGGTAAGCAAGGTGTACTGAGGGGAAGCGACGCTTTCGTCGATCAAGGTCCTGACGGGCGTTCCGGCCCGTGAGGCGGTTGTTCGGGAAAGGAGGGTCAGCCCTTTCTCGCCCGCCTCTTCGGACAGATCGGCGGTCAGCCGCGCTGCATCCCGCAGAGGAAATTCGGCAGCCGCCCCCAATTCCGCCTCATCCAGCGTTACACTTTCCCGCAAAGGCGCGGCCCCACCCTGTTTGATCCGGGTAATAAGGTTGAAAAGTATCAGCCAGGAGGCCGCGACACGGCACAGGGGCTCCTCCCGCGCATCGATCACCACGCGCGGCGCAGCAAGGGTAAGAAGCCGGGAGGCGCTGTCGGTACGAAGGCGGGCGAGGATCTGAAACGAGGGATCTTCGAAGAGGGGCCGAAGCGTATCGGCGCCGTCACATCCCCGCACAAAAGGATCGTCGGGAGCAAGCCCGGCCAGCAGCGTTGTGTAGGCAGCCTCGGCCGATTGTGCCAGCGAAGTCATGAGGGAGATATCGGCGTTGTTGAGCGTAACGTCATGGTCCCACAGCACCGAATCGGGCCGCACGCCTTCGGCCGTGAGTTTCCGGAGGATCCCCGGCAGCATCTCGGCGCAGGTCTCCCGCGGAGCCGAGTATACCAGCAGGGTGATGTCGCGGTTTCTCCCGGCAAGCTTGACCGCATGACGGAGGGCACTCCAGCGCGCACGCAGGTCCGAGAAGAAACCGGCTTCTCTTACACGACGAACCCGGGTGTCGATTCGGTTGCGCAGCGAAGCCACGCATGCGCCGAGTCGCTCGCGGGCAGCGGCCGTGCTCCCCTCCGGCGAAGCCGACAACGAGGAACCTGTGTCCATTGCCGAGAGAATGTTGTCCACGGCCGACGAAGCGGTATCCACAGTCCCCTTTTCCGCGCCGGCCGCGCCTTGCAGCAGGCGGATACCCTCGGCTGCTTCCGGGATCTCCGAGCGGTACGGCCGAACCTGCTCCACCGCGC
>CAZNDN010000004.1:50626-81564 GCA_964571815.1 uncultured Fibrobacterota bacterium
CCCTCGGCTGCTTCCGGGATCTCCGAGCGGTACGGCCGAACCTGCTCCACCGCGCGCCGGGGCGAAATCTCCCCCTTTGCCGCGGCCTCCAGGGCAGCGGATACCGCGCGCTCGCCGGCAACCGCCGGCAGACACTCCGTCAGTTTACGGGCGGAAAAATCGCTCGGTGCCCGCACGGGGTACTCAACGAATACGCGACCGTTCCCGTCGGCCCGCTCAACGGTCCCCCGGGCGCAGGCGCCGGACTCGCCCATGAATCGGCCAAGATCGGCTGAGGTCACGGGCCGGATCGTTTCGGAAAGATATCCCAGATCGGTACAAATCAGGAAGACCCAGCCGGTGTCGGCGACCTTCGATGCCCCTGCTCCGGCGGGCGACGTGCCCAGTTCAACAGAGACCGATTCGACAGGCGACTTCTTCTCTTCCTCCATGATCGACTCCCCGTAAGGGTAAAACAAAAGCATCAACGGCTGTCCCGTGACCGGCCTTACGACGCCGATCGAAACCAGGCGGCCTCGGCGGGCCCGAGGGGAAAAAATAGATGCTCTGTCACCTGAGGTCAATCCATGCCGACGGCAACGGTTGCGTTTGACCGTAAGCCACGCGGTAATGTATACTAATTGAGATTGAGTCTCATAATCACGAAGGACGTCGCGTGCATTCCCGGTCACGTTCGGATTTGCTCAAGAACCGCTTCAGCCGCTACCTTCGGAGCCGCGGCCACAGCGTAACGTGGCAGCGCACGAAAGTGCTGGAGGAAATTCTGAAGGTTGCACCACATTTCGATGTGGAGGAGCTGACGGCGCGTCTGCAGCGCAGGCGTGCCGGCGTGAGCCGCGCCACGGTCTACCGGACCGTGGGCCATCTCCAGGAAGGGGGCTTTCTGAGGGAGCTGGACCTTGACACACCGCATGCTCATTTCGAGGTTGTTGCCGATCGGGTTCATCACGAGCACCTCGTCTGTTCCCGCTGCGGGCGCGTGGTTGAGGCTTCGGACGCCGCTCTGGAGAAGCGTATCGACGCGATGGCGCGGAAGCATGGGTTCGTGATTGTTCGGCACCAGGTACAGATAACCGGATTTTGTGCCCAATGCAGCGCCGGCGCGCGGAGCGGGAAAAAAGGAGGTCGCGGTTGAACCTCTCGCCCCACGATCGAATAGTTGCGGAATGCCTCGCGCTCCTTCAGAGAAACAACGTTGCGGTGGAGAATACCGTCCGTGAAGTGATCAAGCTTTTTCTTACAATGGAAGGGCATTTTTCCGCGGCCGACATACAGCGTCTTGCCGGCGAGCGACGACTGGAGGTAACCCGGTCTGATGTTGAAAGGGCCCTGCGGCTGCTGGTTTCGTACGGTTTTGCCGGAAGAAGGACATTTCCGGACGGCCTCGAACGATTCGAGCACATTCATATCGGCCGACACCACGATCATCTGTACTGTCTGAAATGCGGGAAGATCATCGAGTTTTTTTCGCCGGCCCTGGAGGAAGAGCAGACGCGAGTGGCCCGCAAACACGGTTTTCACGCCTTTGCGCACGCCATGCAGATCCATGGACTGTGCGAGCGGTGTTTCGGCGGGGAATCCGAACGGTTGATACCCCTTTCCGCCGTGAAGGCGGGCGGGAAGTTTCGGGTTGTTGACGTCGGGGCAATGATGCCGGGCGGCGGACGGGGGAAGGGCGTTCGACGACGGTTGATGGAGATGGGGTTGGCGCCGGGAATGACCGGAGAGGTCCTGCAGAACGGCCCGGGAGTGGCGGTACTGCTCGTCGGCGACGTCAGGCTCGCCCTCCGGGGGGGAGAGCGCAACGCGATACGGGTAGCACTGTTGAACTGAGGACAGAGTCGATGCTCTTGAAGAACACGACCGAGCGAATTCCTTTGAGTTTATGCAGTGAAGGCGAGCGTTGGACGATTGCCGGGCTCAGCGGCAGCGGAGCATTTCGAACCCGTCTCATCGAAATGGGATTCACCAAAGGGACTATCGTGGAGATTGTCCGGTACGCCCCTCTCCGCGATCCGATGGAGCTGGTGGTCAGAAACTTCCACGTAAGCCTCCGTGTGGAGGAGGCGGCTCGTATATTGGTTACACGACCGGACTGATCAACCGCGTTGTCGGGGTATGCCGTGCCCGCGGCGCGGTTACGGGAGTGCGGGGAGCGGGACCATATCCCGGTACGGGAAAGAGAACGGTCATGGTGAAGGCAGTACAGGTCGAACTCGAAGAACTGATTGAGCAGCGCAACTGGGGCCGTCTGCGGGAGCGACTCGGCGACTGGGAGGTTCCCGAAATCGCCGAGGTGCTCCATATTCTTGACAAAAGGCAGAGGGTGCTCCTGTTCCGGTCTCTTCCACGCGGGTTGTCGGCCGAAGTTTTCTCGTATTTCGAGCCTGAAGATCAGGACATTCTGATGCGGGAGTTGACCGATGCGGAGACGCGCCACATCCTTGCCAATCTCGATCCCGACGACCGTACGGCGCTGCTTGAAGAGCTGCCCGCGGAGGTAACGACCCGGCTCTACGGGCTTCTGGACACGGAAGATCTCAAGGAAGCGCGGTGGCTTCTGGGCTACCCCGAAGAGAGCGTCGGGCGGCTCATGACCCCCGACTACGTTGCGGTGAGTCCGCGGTGGAGTATCCAGCGGGCGCTGGAGCATATCCGTGCCCAGGGCAAAGACAGCGAAACGATCAACCGTATCTTCATCACCGACCCTTCGGGGAAACTCCTCGACGACGTCATGCTGCGGAGACTGATCCTGGCCGATCCGGATCAGGGAGTATCGCAGGTCATGGACCACTCGTTCGTGAGTCTGTCGGCATTCGACGACCGGGAGAAGGCGGTGGAAGCAATGCGGCGGTACGATATCGTAGCGGTACCGGTGGTCGATTCCGAGGGGGTCCTGATCGGGATCGTGACGTTCGATGACGTTTGGGACGTTGCCGAGGAAGAGGTTACGGAAGATATCCACAAGGCAGCGGCCATGGAGCCGCTGGAGATGAGCTATCACCGGGCAAGCGTATGGGACCTGTACACGCGACGCATAGGCTGGCTCGTGATTCTTGTCGTGCTCAGTGTTGTCTCTTCGGTGGTGATCTCCGCGTTTGAAGACAAGCTCGCCGCCGTCATCACCCTGGCGGCTTTCATTCCCATTCTCCTGGGCGCGGCAGGTAACACCGGCTCCCAATCGGCAACGCTCACGATTCGTGCTCTGGTAACGGGAGACCTTCTGCCTTCGCAGTGGGCCGGCTCGGTGGTCAAGGAACTCGGCGTCGGCATCCTTCTCGGCGTCTCGCTGGGTGTGCTGGGAGGTTGCCTGGGGTTTGTGATGGCCGGTGCGCGAAGTGTGGGGCTGAAAATCGGCCTGGTAGTGGGTATGTCCATGAGCGCGGTCATTCTTTTTGCCAATATTGTGGGAGTGGTACTGCCGTTTGTCCTGAACAAGGCACGCCTGGATCCGGCGGTGGCAAGCAGCCCCCTGATCACGACGATCGCCGACGCGCTCGGGCTGCTGGTCTATTTCAGTATCGCTTCAGCGGTGTTGCAGTTGTGACGAACGTGGTGGGGAGGTCGTTTTTTTTTGCGTACATTTTGCGACGATGTCTCAATTTTGACGCAGGCGTGAACCACAGTATCGCGGCAGGCCGAAGAGCGCTCGCCGGGAAGGGGGCGGGCTGACTCCGGGCAATCGCACAGCCGGGTGAAAGGTATCATGATTACTATCGCATTGACGGGGAACCCCAACAGCGGAAAGACGTCGATATTCAACGTACTGACGGGGGCGCACCAGAAGGTCGGCAACTGGGGCGGCGTTACCGTGGAGGTCAAGGAGGGTGTCACGCGGCGCACGGGGAAAGAAGCGGCCGTCGTCGACCTTCCGGGGACCTACTCCCTGAGTGCTTACAGTCTCGAAGAACGCGTGGCCCGGGATTATATCGTGGAGCAGCGGCCCGAAGTGGTCGTGGACATCGTCGATGCCTCGAATCTGGAGCGCAACCTTTACCTGGCCGTGCAGCTCCAGGAGCTGGGCGTCAGACCCGTACTGGCATTCAATATGTGGGATGAGGTCGAAAGGAAAGGAATCTCCGTCGACACGGAACGGCTTTCGCGGCTTATGGGCGTGCCTGTCGTTACCACCGTGGGAAGGACCGGACAGGGAGTCGATGCGCTGTTGGAGGAGGCTTTCCGGTCGGCTTCCTCCGCCCGGCCCCTTTCCGTACTTGATATCCCCGGCCATTTCCCTTCCGAGGTAGAGCAGGCGATCGAGACGCTGTCGGCTCACGAGGCGGTAAGAACGGCGGGAAAGTATCCGCCTCGGTGGGCTGCGGTGAAGCTGTTTGAGAACGATCCCCGGGTCATGGACATTGTGAGGGGGCTCCCGGGTGGTGAGGATGTCCTTGCTGAGGTGCAAAAAGCCTCGGAGCAGATCCGCGCCCGGCTCGGCGAGGAGCCGCAGACCCTTATCGCCGAAGCGCGTTACGGACGTATCGCCGGTGCTCTTAGAGAAACGGTTCAGTATCGAAAGCCCGACCGCGTGGAAATCTCCGACAGGATAGATACGTTTCTTACGCACCGCTTTCTGGCCTACCCCGTATTCCTGGTATTTATGTGGGTCCTGTTTCAAACGACCTTCACGCTTGGCCGGCACCCCATGAACTGGATCGAAGGGTTGTTTCGGTGGCTGAGTGTCGGGGTAAGCGCGGCTCTGCCTCCCGGTGTGCCGAGAGACCTGCTTGTCGACGGTGTTATCGAAGGAGTGGGAGGAGTGGCGGTGTTTCTCCCCAACATCCTGATACTTTTTCTGGGCGTTTCGATCATGGAAGACACCGGCTACATGGCCCGTGCCGCGTTCATAATGGACAAAATCATGCACAAGATGGGGCTTCACGGCAAGAGTTTCATCCCCCTGCTCATGGGCCTGGGCTGCAACGTCCCGGCAATCATGGCGACGCGCACCCTGGAATCGGAGCGTGACCGCATCAAGACCATTCTCCTCGCACCCCTGATCAGTTGCTCGGCGCGTCTCCCGATATACGTCCTGCTCGCCGGAGCACTCTTCCCCCGCCACGCGGGAAACGTGGTATTCCTGTTTCAGTTCGTTTTTGGGACCGTAGCATTTTTCCTTATGGGAATGCTGCTTACCAGGACGCTTTTCCGTGGTGAGGATTACCCGTTCGTAATGGAGCTTCCTCCGTATCGACTCCCCACCTTTCGCAGCGTGCTGCTGCACATGTGGGAGAAGGCAAAACATTTCGTGAAGAAGATGGGCGGCGTGGTATTGTGTTTCTCGGTCGTTCTGTGGGTGCTGAGTTCCTATCCCCGACCCCCCGAATTAGTCCGGCATTATGCGCAGCTCCAGACTCGTATCGAGAACCGGGAACACTGGAGCGCCCGGGAGCGAAACGAAGTACTGCGGCAGCTTCGGCGGGAAAAACGCCTCAAGCTCATGGAAGCATCGTACATTGCCGGGATCGGCCGCGCTCTTGAGCCGCTTGTGAAGCCGCTTGGATTCGACTGGCGCGACGCCGTCTCGCTGGCCGCCGGTTTCGTAGCCAAGGAGGTCGTCGTGAGTTCCTTTGGAGTGCTGTTTGCGGCTGATGAGGATTCCGATGAGCACAGTGAAGAGCTGAGAGCACGAATGGCCGAGCATTATACTCCCCTGACCGCATTTGCATTCATGTGTTTTGTGCTCCTCTACACACCCTGCATGGTGGCGCTGGTGACGATGATCCGTGAGCTGCGAAACTGGAAGTGGTCGGTGTTTGCGCTTTTCTACCAGGTAGGGCTTGCCTGGATTGTCGCCTTTGCCGTGTACCAGGGCGGACGTCTGGTGGGATTGGAGTAGCCGGCGGGGCAGTCAAAATACGTTGCGAAGGCCGGGAAGTGTTCCCGATTCCGGCGTGTCTGCCGGGCGGAACAGCCCCCCGACGCCCGCGGTCCCCTTCTCACGAAAGTGCCGAAGTGGTATAATGAGAGGAGCTTTGTCATCGGACGCCGGAACCGGGGTATCGAACCGTGAAGTGCAGCACGAGACCGGCCGCCGGGCGCTGTGATTGGGGTGTCGGTGATTTCGGGTGCCTCCGGCAGCCGAATACCGACCTTCGCTGAGGACCGACCCGGAGAAGATTATCCGACACATACCGTCGGATTTCACGTTCCCGTCCCGGGACTATCTTTTCTTTCAAGGCAATGTTGGGGACAGGTAATGGTACGATTTTCGCTGGATGACGTCACGGACGATATGGTTCTGGGGCAATCTCTTTTCTCTCCCAGCGGCGAATTGCTGCTTGCGGCGGGCCACCATGTAGCGCGCCGCTACCGCAAACGGCTGAAAGAGCTTGGTTACTCAACGCTTCTTATCGACGAGGAAGGGACGGAAGAGGCGATTCCCGAAACAGTCATCTCAGAGCACCTTCAGCGGGAAATGGAGGTGTCGTTCAACCGGTCGGCCCGGGAGCTTCGGTCGGTGTTCGAGTCCCGGAAGATGGCCGAGAAGACGGTCCGGGATATCATCAAGAGTAACCGAAATCATATCGACAAGCTGATTCATAACTCCGGCATTGCCCGCACCCTGGACAGGGTCATCGAAGACATTCTGAGTCAGAACGCCGTGGTTCTGAACCTCTCTGCGCTCCAGAAGGCGGGAGACGAGCTGCTTCCACACGTGGTCAATGTAACCCTGACCGCCCTGTGCATCGGCCGCAAGTATCATTTCAGCTACGAAGAGCTGAAACAACTGGGCATGGGAGCGATAAACTACGACCTGGGCATGGTCGCCGTATCCGGAGACATCAGGGCCAAAGAGGGGGAACTTACGGACGACGAGGTTCTGCAGCTCCAACAGCATACGGTATTCGGGCATCTCATGCTTTCGCAAAACCCGGTAATACCTCCGACATCGGCCGCGGTGGCCCTTCAGCACCACGAATTCCAGGACGGGAGCGGGTACCCTCGAGGCATCCGGGGCGACAATCGTCCACCGTTGAAGGATTTTTCCCGGAAGGGAATGATACACCGGTTTTCGGAGATAGTCGCTGTTGCCGACCACTACGACATGTTCACATCGGGTCGCCCGCACTTCTCGCGCGGGATGACGGCAAGGGAGGCGATCAGGGAGCTGATCGAGATGAGCGGGAGCAAGCTGAATACGGGTGTGGTCAAAACCCTGGTTTCGATTGTCCCCCTGTATCCGGTCGGCGCGAGAATCAGGGTAGTCAACGGTCCCCTGCCTCAGCTTGTCGGCTATTTCGGCGTGGTGGCACGTGACAATCCCGGAGACCTGGAGCATCCGCAAATAGTCCTGTACGAAACGAAGACTCATTCGCGCATCAAACCGATCCTGCTGGATCTGGCCCACCAGAAAAACTTCACCATCGAGTTGGTCTAAGTCGAATACGTTTCAGGAGACGCTCTTCGCGACTTCCCCCTGCCCCCTCCGGAGCCCGGTCGGGTCACGGAAGGCGCACACCGACCGCTTCGCGCACACGATTCAGCGTGGGAAGAGCTATTTCACGAGCCCGCTGCTCGCCCGTGCGACGAAGTTCACGGATGTGCCCCGGATCGGCGGCGAGCTGCTCACGTCGTTTGCGATACGGCAGGAAGTACTCCCACAGCATTTCAAACAAGGCCTTCTTGGCGTCCCCGTAGCCCATTCCGCCTTCCCTGAACCGTTGTTCCAGCTCACGGCTCTGCGTTTCGTCGGCGAAGAGTCGGTACAGGGCGCAGATGACGCTGTTGTCGGGATCTTTGGGCTCCGCTACCGGGGTCGAGTCGGTGACAATACTCATGAGCTTCTTCCGAAACGCTTTCTCCGGGGCGAAGATCTCGATAGTATTGCCGTAGGATTTCGACATTTTCTGCCCGTCGATACCGGGAATCACCGCAACATCGCCGGATATTTCGGGAACCGGCAACGTGAAAACGTTTTCGTACTGCTGATTGAATTTCGCGGCTATATCCCGGGTCACCTCGACGTGTTGTTTCTGGTCCCTGCCCACGGGTACGATGTCTGACTGATACAGCAGTATGTCGGCGGCCATGAGCACGGGGTAGGAAAACAGTCCGTTGCTTGCCGGAATGCCGCGGTCGGTTTTGTCTTTGTACGAATGACACCGTTGCAGCAGCCCCACCGGGGTAATCGAGTTCAGATACCAGGTCAGCTCCGTAACTTCCGGCACATCGGATTGCACCCAGAAGATGGACTGCTCGGGATCGATACCCAGGGCGAGCATGTCGATAAACGCATTTCGAATGCTGTTGCTGAGCGCCCGGCCGTCGAACACCGACGTAAGGCTGTGCAGGTCGGCGATGAAGCAGAAGAGGTCGCCCCGATTCTGCGATTCGACCATTGGCTTGACCATGCCCAGGTAGTTGCCGATGTGAATCGCACCGGAGGGCTGTATTCCCGAAAGTATGCGCATGAGTGATCTCCTGGTGTCGATAGATTCCCGCTCAATCGTTACCTGCCCGGGCAGGTGCGGTCGGTCGTTGCGGCTTTCGCCGGATTACGGATTGGTGTGGAAACGTACGCGCCGGGATTCCGGCGAAAGCCGGAATGACGATCGAATACGACACCGGGACCCGACCCGGGCAGCAACTACCGACACTACAAAATACTTAATACTTAAAAGTGCACCCCGGTTCCTCTGCGGAGAAGGCCGGCGTCGCGGGACGCCCGGCAGTGGGGACCGACGGAGGCCCCCGGGGGCCTCCGCTCAGACGACACCGGTTCAGGGTATGGGCTTCTAGTATTTTTTACCGTTCCGACTTGTTGAAGTTCATTGTATCGTTGGGGATCCTCCGGGGATGAGACACGCCGCCCGGAGCGGCCTCCCGATCTTCGTAAAGGGGTGCAGTGATGGACCGCGGCGACGTTATCAGCAGAGCACATGACTATATCAGCCGGGAAACGGCCGATCACTTCAGGAAGGAAGTCGAGAGCCTTCTGGCGGAGGAAGATTACGATGAGCTGCGGGACCGTTTTTACACCGACCTCGAATTCGGTACGGGGGGCATGCGCGGCGCTATCGGCGGCGGGCTCAACCGGATGAACCCGCTGAATGTCGGGCGGGCCACGCAGGGGCTGGCGGATTACCTCAACGCCACGTATCCGTCGGGGGAGAAGTCGGTGGTCATTGCCTACGATTCACGACACTTCTCGGCTGCGTTTGCCCTGCGGGCCGCGCTGGTGCTGTGTGCCAACGGCATTGTGTCCCGGCTCTACTCGGGTCTGCGCCCCACTCCGCAACTCTCCTTCTCGGTGCGGCGAGCCGAAGCGGTCGCCGGTATTGTCATTACCGCAAGCCACAACCCCGCCGAGTACAACGGTTACAAGGTATACTGGAGCGACGGAGGACAGATTGTCCCGCCCCACGATTCGGCGATCGTGCGTCACGTGCGAGCGGTAACGGAAGTCGAGACGATGGAAGAAGAGGAGGCTCGATCGGCCGGTCTCCTGCACATGGTCGACCGGGAGTTTGATGAAGTGTACCTTGATCTCGTTGTCGGCCAGACCCTTCGACCCGATCTGGTAGCAAGCCGCGGCCCTGCTCTCAAGGTAGTGTATACTCCCCTGCACGGTGCGGGGGCGGTCCCGCTCTCTTCGGCGCTGCGCAGATTGGGAATCGATGTGATCATGGTGGAGGAGCAGGCACAACCCGACGGCGCATTTCCAACCGTGGCCATGCCCAACCCCGAGGAACCGGCGGCCATGCAACGCGCCCTTCACCTGGCGGAGAAGACCCGCGCCGACCTCGTGCTGGGAACCGATCCCGATGCGGACAGACTGGGGGTGGCGGTGCCCGACGGGAACGGGTATACGCTGCTGAGCGGCAATCGTATCGGCGCCCTCCTGTGTGACTATATCTTTTCAACACGTACCGAGAAGCGAACGCTCCCGGCCAAACCCGCCTTCGTGAAAACGATTGTGACCTCGGAGCTACAACGGCTGATTGCCGAGGATTACGGTGCGACATGTTTCGAGACGCTCACGGGGTTCAAGTATATCGGCGAGATGATTCACCGGTTCGAATCGGGCGATGAGGGATACGAATACGTCTTCGGGGGGGAGGAGAGCTACGGATACCTGGTCGGCACCGCGGTACGCGACAAGGACGGTATTTCGGCGGCGGCGATGATCGCGGAAGCAGCGCTCTACCACGCATCGGAGGGACGATCACTTCTTGACCGACTGGAGCAACTCTGGAAGAAGTTCGGCTATTTCGAAGAGGTGCTCATCTCGCGCTACTTCAAGGGAGAAGCCGGTTCACGGCGCATGAAGGCTTTCACCGATGCTTTGCGAAAGAATCCGCCCGATCGATTCGCTTCCCTGCCTGTCGTGAACGTGAAAGACTACCTGGAGGGAACCACGTATTATCCGCAACGCGGTGAGAAAAAAACCGGCCTTCCATTTCCTTCGTCCGACGTCTTACAGTATATTTTATCGGACAACACCGTTGTCAGCATCAGGCCGTCCGGCACCGAGCCGAAGATAAAATTCTATGTCTCGTGTCGAAGCGAGAGGGGGGCGACTCGTGCAGCGGCAGATGAGGTCACCCGTTCGAAAATCGCGGCCGTAACCAAAGAACTGGACCATCTCATGGAAACGCAGGTAAGCGAATGCCCTCCGGCCGCAAGGTGAACCACGCCGGCGGTCCCGGAAGTCCGGCGCCCGCCGCGGGCCGCTCAGATCCCTTCATCGGCAAGACAATCGGCAACTGTGAAATAGTTGAGAAGATCAACGAAGGCGGTACCGCTTACATCTACCGGGGCCACAATATCCGGTTCGATCTTGACCGGGTCGTCAAAATTCTCAAGCCGTCGCTCACCGAAGAAGAGGATTTCTTCTACCGGTTCCGCCAGGAGGCTCAGCTCACCGCGCGCCTGGACCATCCGAACATACTCCGCGTATTCGATACCGGTGAAGTGCAGGGGTATTTCTACATCGAGATGGAGCAGATCAGCGGTCGCACGCTCCGCGAGTACATTCAGGAAACCCCCCGGATCAACGAACGGGACGTGCTCGCCATCGGACTCCAGGTTGTCAATGCGCTTTCGTACGCGCATCACGCGGAGATCTCCGCCCCCGACAACGAAACGATCCAGGGAATCCTTCACCGGGATATCAAGCCGGAAAATATCATGCTCACCCCGGGCAAGCTGGTGAAGTTGATGGACTTCGGGGCCGCCAAGCCGTTGAATATTACCTCCAATACCATGCAGGGGATGGTCGTCGGGACGTTTCACTACATGTCACCCGAGCAGCTCAAGGGCGGACGTCTTGACATGAGGAGCGATTTCTTCTCTCTCGGTATCGTCCTCTACGAGCTGTGTACCGGTCAGAAACCATTTTCGGCCGAGAATCTTACCGAGTTGATCGAGAAGATCACGGCCTGCAAGTATCACCGCATCCGTCAACTCCGCCCCTCGATCACTCCCATGACCGAAGAGGTGATAGAGAAACTCCTGTCGCGGGACCCCGAACACCGCCCTTCATCGGCAAGCGAGATACAGGAAAGCCTGCAGATATGCACACAGGTGCTCAATTCATGGGGGACCGGCCGGAAAGTGAGAGTTCCCTTCTCGGCTAAACGGCTGTTCCCGTCGATAGCGCTTGCCTTCTCCTCCATTGCCCTGATCCTCTCGCTGGCGGCTTTTTTCGGCCGGGGTCCTGCACGCGGTAAGGTGCAGTATGCAACACCGGCCCGGTTGAGCCCGATCTCCGGTGCATCGCTGCTGAGCAAGGGCAAACAGTTGGAAGAGAAGGGAATGTGGCGCGAGGCCGTAGAGGTATTGGAAACGGTACCGTCGGTGGAACAGGGAGGCCTGGCCAATGAGTATCTGGAGGCGCAGATCCGAGTCGCCCGCATTTCATTCAAGCACCGCGATCAGCTCACCAAGGCCCGGTCCATCCTGGAGCAGTTGCGGATGGAATACTCCGATCCGGCGATTGATGCGTACCTGGGCCAGATTTATTTCCGGCAGGCCCTCTATATCGAAGCCAAGGAGCGTTTTGAGGCGGCACTGAACTCAAAGAAAGGGTCGGTGATCGCCCAGGACCAGAACTTCCGCTCTTCGCTTCTGTACTACCATGCCAACGCGCTGGACCGCCAGTATATCTACGTCGAACGTGACGAGTCGTTGCTGGTTGAGGCAATCAAGGCGTGGAACTATTTCAGGGATTTCACCAACTGCGATTCGGTCGACACCGAACAGTGTTCCTTTGCCGAGCGGCGGCTTGGAGAGCTGCAGTCAATCAACCGCAAGCTCAACGAAAACTGAGACCGGCACATTCAGGGAAGCATATCCCTTACACCCGCGAAGCCTTCCTTGAGTTCCGCCAGCCGCTTCAGCACGGGCTCCCTCTTGCGCCGCTCCTGCTCCAGTTCCCGGCTCCGCTTCCGGTGGAACTCCTCCATTGCCGAGCGGATCTCGGTGAATCGACTCTGCAGCAGCTCGGAGAATTTCCCGCAGACTTCATCGATACGATGCCGCAGGCCGGTGTCGATAAGCCAGCAGCTCTGTTGCCGAAGCTCTTCGGCAAGCTCTTCGAGTTGGGGGCGGCAACGATCGATGCGGGCGTGGCCGTGCGCGATTCGCGCCTTGAACGGAAACCGCATTCGATTGATACGTCCGGCGAGTTCGCCGGTGTCGGGTTCGGCGATCATCTCATCCAGCTCAAGCGACTCGTGCACGGCTGAGGGGTCCGCCGAAGCGGGGGGTATGCGGGGAGCGATGGTGCGGGCCGCCGATGCGATTTGTTCCAGTTCTCTGGCGTGAGCCGCGGCGGCTCGCCGCAGCGGACGATTGAGCGCTTCCCGCGCCCTGAGCCCCGCCCGAGCCGAGATGTCTCGAAAGGCATGCGGAAGCACGGTTTTGAGGACAACGCCCGGGGGACCGCCGACACTCAGCAGCGCCTCTTCCATAACCTCCATCAACCGCCCGTCAAGCCACTCCGCTTCCTCCTTCATCGTGGTATCGAGAAACCGGTGAAGCGCGTCGCGTTCGGCCTCGGTCACCCTGGCTTCCTTGTCGGCACCCTGTAGTGTTTGCTCGATATGCCGCTGCAACTCGGAAAGTGTCTCCTCCAGCTCCTCCAGCGGACGGTGATTCTCCCGCTCCTGCTCTTTGAGGTGGTTGTCGATTCCCGAAAGCGCTTCCTTGAACTTCTTGTCGAGAGCATGCGAAAGCGTGAAAAGCTTGTCAATTGCCATGAATCTCTCGATCTCATCGTGGACCGCGGTCATTCCGCTCTTCTCGAGGGTATCCTCGCACGCTTCTTCTCCCACGCAGGCCTCGGCATTTCCGGCACATACGGGGAAGAACCGGCAATCGGCCGAATAGCCGAAATGTTCCACAATTACGCCCTGAACGAAATCGTCGATCCGGCGCCGCTCATCGGGGGTAAGCAAGTCCATCTTGTTGAAGACATAAAACACGCGGGGAACGAACGCGCGAGCCTTGCGAAGGAATTCGATTTCCGAGTTCGTAATGGGAAGATCGGCGCTCAACACGAAAAAGGCCGCGTCGCACTCCTCCAGAAGCGTCTCCGTTGTCCTGGTGTTGTGCACGTAGGTGGAGCCGAAGCCGGGTGTGTCGATCAGGACCGTTCCATTGTGAAGCAGCGGGCTGGGGCATTCCACGGTGGCCTCCGCGACACGCGCGCGATTGCGCGGATTATGCTCTTCGGTAACGTACTCCAACAGCAGATTTCGCACACTCTCGGGAGAACTGCCGCCCCGCAACTCCCTGGTTTCGCCTGAGAAGCTTATCGTACACGCAAGCTCCGGTCCATAGCGAATGACCGTGGGAACGCTGGTCAGGGGTAGAACGGAGGTGGGAAGGATTCGCAGGCCCAGCAGGGCGTTGATGAAGGTGCTCTTGCCGCGATTGAACAGCCCCAGCACCGCCAGATGAAGCCTGCCCTGCGTGAGGCGACTGTGGAGTTCTTCGATCCGGCGACGGTACTCGTCGCACGACTCGGGCAACTCACCACACAGGGAGAGGGCCCTGTCGATTATCTCGTCGATTGCAACGGCACTCGTTGAAGGTGGCATCGGGACTCCGCGTTAGTCCTCGGCCTGCGGGGTGCTCCCGGCATCTATCGGGCTCATGTGCGCCCCTACCGAAACGAAATCGTCGACAAATCCGGGATAGGTCACATCCGCCGCCTCGGCCGTGGTAACCGTAGTGGCTCCCTCGGCAACCAGCCCGGCGACGGCGAGGGCCATAACGACACGGTGATCCTCTCTCCCGTCAACCGTCGTCCCCCGCAACCGGCTGTGGTGGATCACGAGCCCGTCGGGCTCCTCGCTGATCCGCGCTCCCATCCTGCCCAGCTCGGCGCACATCACCGAAATGCGATCCGTCTCCTTGAAACGTGCCTGGGCCACGTTGACCAGATGCGTGGTGCCTTCGGCCGCACAACCAAGCACCGCCAGCACGGGAAGCGCATCGGGAGTCGCATTAAGGTCCAGCGTGGTTCCGCGAAGACCGCTTGTTCCCGATACCCTCACCCGCCCACCGTCACGCTCCACGTCCGCTCCCATCATTTTCAGGAACCGGAAGACCTGCTTATCACCCTGGGAGTCGGAAAAATCCAAGCCTTCGAGGGTCAGGGTGGAACCGGTTATCGCGGCGGCAACGGCGGGAAACAGCGACGAAGAGAAATCGGCGGGTACGGTCTCCCGAATCGGTCGATATCGGTGACGGCCGTGTATTCGAAAGTGCGTAAGGTCGGTTGAGCACTCGTACGAGACGCCCATCTTGTCAAGCCACCGGCATGTCAGCTCCACGTAAGGGCGCTCGTGCAGATTGTATACTTCCACCACCGTGTCGTTGGATACGGTCGGGCACGACAGCAGCAGGCTCGAAACAAATTGTGACGAAATGCCGTCGACCCGGCACGCCCCGCCCGCGAGAGGGCCGGAGATCGTGAAGGGAATATCCGCGTTGGAGTGGTGCAGGGTGCAGGATGCTCCCAGCTCCGTGAGAGCGTCCAGCAACGGACGCATGGGGCGCGTACGCAAGGACCGATCGCCGTCAAACCGCCACTTCCCGGCACCGAGGGCCGCGGCGGCGCAGAAAAGCCTGGCACTGGTTCCCGAATTGCCGCAGTCAAGCACCCCGCCGGCCCGGCCGGGGGTCCCGCCGGTTCCCCGGATTTCCCATTCTTCACCGTTGTCGCGAACACGTACCTCGGCGCCCAGGCCGCCTGCCACCTCCCGCGCCGAACGACCGTCTCCGTGCGCAAGGGGGCGACGTACCGTCGAAACCCCGTCGGCAAGCGACGCAACGAGCACCGCCCGAATCGTGTGAGATTTCGACGGGGGTATCCGTAGCGTTCCGCGCAACGATGACGGCCGGACTTCCCAATTCATGACGTATCCCCCGGGATGTTCATCCCCCGGTCCATCGCTGAAGTTCCTCGATTTCGAAGAGTTCTTCCGGCGCATCCAGGCCGGTCCAGAGCCTGAATGACTCGAGGGCCTGGTACAGCAGCATGCGAAGCCCGTTCTGAACCCTGCACCCCCGAGCCCGGGCCAGCGTCAGGAACCTGGTGGTCGGCGGATTGTAGACGACATCGAACACAGTCGTTCCTTCACTGAACATCTCTTCCCCAAGCGGGCTTTCGTCTACCCGGGGATGCATTCCGACGCTCGTGGCATTGACCAGCAGGGTGCTCTCGGCGCATACGCGAACGAGTTCCGGATCGGAAAACAGCTTCCATCGAACATCGAAACCGCTCATCTCACCGACCAGCGAAGCAAGCGCACCCACCCGGGCCGCGTTCCGGCCCACAAGCGTAAGCTGCGATACCCCGGCCTGACGCACCAGCGTAAAAGCGAGCGTGCACGCGGTGCCGCCGTTGCCCAGGATTACCGCCCTGCCGCCCCGGGGATCGTGGTCCATCCACCGCAGGGCCCGGAGAAAACCACGAGGATCGGTGGATGTCCCGCACAGCGTACTCCCCTCGTAGTAAAGCGTATTGACTACACCCATGCTCCGAGCCGGCTCCACCAGCCTGTCGCAATACGGTACAACCGCGGCCTTGTGCGGTACGGTCACATTGCAGCCGACCCAGCCGAGGCCCCTGAGGGCGTGCATCGCTACGTGAACTTTGTCGCGCGGAACGCGCAGCGGAACGTACGCACATTCCGGACACAGGCGTGAGAAAGCCCTGTTGTGAATCAAAGGAGAAATCGAATGCGCAACCGGATCGCCCAGAAGCGCCACGATACGGCTCGCCCCCGTAATGCGCACGGCTTCCATAGCTCAGGATTCCTTCTCCCTGAAGAAAGCCTTCACACAATTGCGTCCGTTGTGCTTGGCGCGGTACAGGGCTACGTCGGCCTCCTCCACCATCTCCGAGGGACTCTTCAGATCGGCCCGAAACGCCGTCGCACCGACCGACACCGAAAGTCGACCGGTGGGAAGCGCCTGCTCGTTTACAAACCGGAAATCGAAGACCGCTCTGCGAATGTGTTCTGCCGTATGCAGCGCCAGGTTCAGCGATTGCGAAGGGAGCAAAATCGCAAACTCCTCACCGCCGAATCGCGACACGGTATCGTCGGGACTGCACACCGCGTGAAGTATCCGGACGGTCTCCGTAAGGGCGATATCCCCCTTGATATGCCCGTTGAGATCGTTGTACACCTTGAAATGGTCCAGGTCAAGCATCAACAGGGAGAACATGAACCCCGACGTCTTCGCCGAAACAAAATGTCTCTTCAACTGCTCTTCGAGGAAATTCCTGTTGTACGCGTGCGTGAGTGCATCAACCAGCGCCCGACTGGCCGTGTCTGCATACTCGCGGGCATCCACTATCTTGGGGTTGATGATGGCACGCTTGATGTTCGTGTAGTAGTCCAGCGCCGCAACGCGCACACCCACGTTCCGGCCCAGCTTCTCGCTCACCGTGTACTTGTGATTGAGGATATTCTTCCAGTCTTTCCGGGCCTCGTTTTCGGGCAGCCGTATCTGGACAAGAGCAAAAACGATATCCCGATAGTAGGTGCCGGGCCGCTTGCCCAGCGTCTCCAGCAGGCGCTCATCCCGGTTGATATGCGACTCGAGATCGCCGCCGGCAAGCTCAATGACATGCGAATCGGTCAGCTCCTTCAGATTGCGAATATCGTCAATTTTCAGGGCCGTGGTGTCCAGCTCGCTCCTGAGCTGGTCCACACTGACCTCATGGTACTCCCGGCTTTTTTGTATTTCCATGGCGAATACACTCCGGCACCATTTGATGGCGCACGTCACGGAATCAAAATACTTTTTGTCTTTCAACCGCAAAGCCGGCCGAAGGGGTTGACAGTGCCGTGAGCGAAATTTATAATTACTGCAATGAATACAGTGCAGCTTAAACCGCCGGCGGTTCGACTTGGAAGGATACTCCGGCTTGTGCGTGAGAAGAGTTCCCGGAGTCAGGCTCAGGTGGCCGGAGCTTCGGAAATTTCGGTGTCGATGCTGAGTCAGATCGAGCGTGGCAGAGTTTCTCCCTCGATCGATACGCTTCTTCGCGTCTGCACCGCGCTTGACCTGGAGGTATCGGAGGTATTCGAACGGCTCGCGCCCGGGAGGCCGGTGCGTATCTACCGACCGGGCGAGCGGTTGCGTTCCAACGGAGAAGGAGTAGTCTACGAGCAGCTTGCCGGCAGTCCGGATCCCGCGTTTCCGTCGGAGATGTTTCTCCTGGAGGTTGAGCCCGGCCGCAAGATCGGTTTCTCCGGCAGTGCTCACGAGGGAATCGAAATGGGATATGTCCTGAGCGGGCGGGCGGTGATTACGCTGGGCGGGCGGACATACGAAGTGGCGCGTGGAGACAGCGTCTCGTTCAGTGCGCAGGTTCCGCACCGTTTATCCAACCACACCGGAAGCTGCTTCCGGGCGATCTGGACCGTAATGCCGCCGCACAAGGACTATCTGGAACTGGAATCACACGACTCCTCCGAAACCACGGCGGAGAGCGAGGGGCAGTAACGAAAGGACACGGCCATGGGCAGAACAATCACTGAGAAGATTTTCGATGCGCACACCGTCGACGAGCCGTTTCCGGGCACCTGTGTGTTGCGGCTGGATGTGGTTATGTGTCATGAAATCACGACACCCATAGCGATCAACGATCTGGCGGCGCGCGGCAAGGACCGGGTATTTGACAAGAACAGGATCAAGGCGGTAATCGATCACGTAACGCCGTCGAAGGACACGCTCTCGGCCATGCAGGCGGATGTGCTGCGGAAGTGGGCACGGCGTCATGGGATAGTTGATTTTTTCGATGTCGGCCGCAACGGAGTCTGTCATGCGTTGTTTCCCGAAAAGGGTTTCATCCGTCCCGGGAATACGGTTATCATGGGAGACAGCCACACGTGCACACACGGAGCGTTCGGCGCGTTCGCCGCCGGTGTCGGGAGTACGGACCTTGAAGTGGGGATACTCAAGGGCGTGTGCGCGTTCCGCCGGCCGAAGACGTTTCGCGTGGACGTAGTCGGCAAGGTCCCCGACGGGGTGTTTGCCAAGGACATCATCCTGGAGATCATCCGCATCCTGAGTGTCAACGGCGCCACGGGTCGTGTCGTGGAATTCAGGGGGCCGGTGGTTGAAGCAATGTCGATGGACGAGCGGATGACGCTGTGCAACATGGCGGTCGAGGCCGGGGGGACGTCGGGACTGTGTTTGCCCGACGACGTCACGCTGGAGTACCTGTGGCCGCGGGTGAAGGAAGAGTACGGCGAAGATCGGGATGCTGCCCTGGAGGGGTTTCGGGCCTTGCACTCCGACAGCGATGCGGAATACGAACGAAGTCTCACCGTGGATGTATCGAAGGTGGAGCCGGTAGCCACGGTCGGCTACAAACCCGACCAGGTGCGTCCGATCAGGGAGTTGGGCGATATTTCGATCAATCAGGTGTATATTGGAAGCTGCACGAACGGAAGGCTCTCCGACCTTCGCGAGGCCGCGGCGGTAGTGAAGGGTTCGCCGCTTGCTCCCGGTGTACGCGGTATCGTGAGTCCGGCCACGCCTCGAACGTATCGTGAGGCCATGCACGAAGGTCTCCTCGATAGTTTCATGGAAGCGGGCTACTGTGTGATCAATCCGACGTGCGGCGCCTGCCTGGGGATGTCCGACGGCGTGCTGGCCCCGGGAGAGGTATGCGCATCGACCACGAACCGTAATTTCTACGGTCGGATGGGCACGGGGGGGATGGTGCACCTCATGAGCCCGGCATCGGCGGCCGCTTCGGGGATAACCGGTCACCTGACCGATCCCCGAAGTCTCACCACAGCTCGAAAGGAAAACGCATGAAACGATTCGGCGGAAGGGTACTGTTTCTTGACAGGTCGGATATCAACACCGACGAAATCATACCGGCGAAATACCTCACGGCGGTCGACAAACAGAGTCTGGGCCCGCATCTGCTTGAAGATCTCTCCCTGGAGGGGTTCTCGCGTGAGGGGCCGGGCTTCAGTGAGGCCGGCGTGATCGTGACCCGCGCCAATTTCGGCTGCGGATCCTCACGGGAGCACGCGGTATGGGCGCTTGAGGTCAACGGGATCACGGCGGTATTCGCCGAGAGCTTTGCCAGGATCTTTCGGCGCAACATGTTCAACGGCGGACTTCCGGCCGTGGAGCTTCCCTCAGCGGCTATCGAGGAGATCTTCGGGTTGGCCGCCGGCGGCTCCGTGCGCTGCGAAATCGACATCGAAACGAAGTCGGCAGTGTTTTCGTCCGACGACGGGGGCCGGAGGGAAGTCGAATTCTCGCTCGCGCCGTTCGACGAAGCCCTGGTGGTGCACGGAGGATGGATAGAATACGCCGATTCGCGATACTGATTCTCGTCGCGTGCTACCGGGAGAGATCACGGGCGTAGGAGACAAAGGTGCCGGCCCGTTTCAGCAGGCGCCAGTAGCTGTGCGGTGATTGCCAGAGCATTGCGGCGTACACGCCCCTCATGCTCCGTCGCCGATAGAAATCCCGGATGAACCGAACGCGTTCGCGGGCAAGCCATTCCGCCGAGTCGATCCCACGGGGCACGAACACGAAATGCTCGCAATCCATCTTGTCCCAGTCGTTGTCCATGATACCCAGTTCATCGATACGACTGGTGATGGGGGCACCGGGAAACGGGGTAAAAGCGGTAACGTTGATGTCTTTGAGCGGCAAGCCGAGCGCGAGTTTGCGGCTCGCCTCGATTGATTCCGGTGTTTCACCGGGGAAGCCCATCATGAAGAGCCCCTTCACCCACAGTCCTTCCCGGTGCAGCAGTTCCACGTCCCTGGTGATCGTCTCCACCGTGATGCCGGATTTGTGACGATCCAGCATTCGCTGATCACCCGACTCGATCCCCACGTTGACCATCCAGCATCCCGCCGATTTCAGTTCGCGGGTCAGGTCGCGGTCGATGTGACCGCCCCGCACAATGCAGTTGAAGGTCATCCGCAGCGAACTCCGTCGAACAAGCTCGCACAATCGGGCCACCCGTCGGCGGCTCAACGTGAACAGGTCATCGTAGAAATACACGTGCCGCACGTTGAAATCCCTTTGGAGCCACCGCAAAAGCTCAAAGGTGTATTCGGGTGAATTGTACCTGAAACCCTTTCCGAAGACCGATCGGTCGCAGAAGGAGCAGCGGTAGACGCAGCCTCGCGACGAAACAACCGTGGCGCCCGGTCGGCGGGGATAGCCGAAAATCGGAAGGTTATACCCTCCGGGAAACGAGGGAAGAAGGTCGTAGGCCGGAAAGGGCAGGTCGTCGGGCGGGATTCCCGCGGATTGTTCCGGCCCGGAGAGAATGTTCGTGCCGTCACGATACCAGAGTCCCTTGATGCCGGCGGGATCCTCACCTCCGGCCAGGGCCTTCATGGCCGGTTCTCCCTCCCCGGCGACCACGTAGTCGATCTCGGGGACCGCGCGGAGAATGCGGTCCTTTCCCCAGGAGGCATGGACACCCCCGAACACGGTCCGGGCATCACGGGCCCTGGTTCTGACCCGGGAGCAGAGATCGCAGGCATCGTTGAACCCGCTTGTCGTAGCGGTGAATCCCACGATGTCGGGCCGGAGGGCCGCAATCCGCTCCGCGACAACGTCGTTGGGAAGATGCCATTTGAGAGCGGCATCCACGACGAACACTTCGTGCCCCTCGTTACGGAGCACCCCCGCGATCGAGGCGATTCCCAGCGGGGGAAGCACGCAGGCAAGGGAATGGACATCCTTGCCTCCCGATGCAAGCTTTCGACCGCGAGGTTGAACCAGCACCACCCGCATGCTACGTTCCTCCTCCGGCTGCCGTTGTTCCCTGCGCCGAAGCGTTTTTTCCGTGCCGGTCACCGGCACTCCGCATCCCCCACCCCTTCATCGTCTCCTGCCTTCCGGAACCACCACACGAGAGGTTCATGGGGTGAAAATACATGCCCAACGCCTTCGGCATCACGACAGAGGCGGCCGGGGCGGGCTTCCCCCAACCCTTTGGGGCGGAAAGAGCCGTGGCCCATTTACTAAATTAACGTGTCTGCGCGTAGTCGTGGGGTACGGGACGCCAACGGCACAGCGGCCGGGAGACCGCATTGAACAGCGGCAGATTACCGATGAATACAACACCGACGCTCATTATTATTCCAACGTACAACGAGAACGAGAATATCGTTCGGTTGATTCCGGAGATTCGATCGTTCGTGCCGCACACGGAGATTCTGGTGGTGGACGACGGCTCGCCCGATGGAACGTCGAGGAGCGTGAAGGAACTTGCCGGCACGATGAACGGCATTCACATACTCGACCGGCCTCGTAAGGAAGGCCTGGGTCGGGCGTATGTTGCCGGATTTCGCTGGGCTCTGGAACGGGAGTATGAGTACGTTTTCGAAATGGATGCCGACTTCTCTCACAACCCATCGTACCTGCCTGACTTTCTGGAGGCGATCCGTGACGCTGATCTGGTGATCGGTTCCCGGTACAAAAATGGCGTCAATGTGATCAACTGGCCGATGTACCGGCTTCTGCTGAGCTACTGTGCCAACATGGTGTTCACCCGGATCATTACCGGTCTGCCTCTCACCGACAGCACGGGGGGATTCAAGTGTTTCCGCCGGAGCGTCCTTGAGGCCGTAAATCTCGACAAAATCAGCTCCTCGGGCTATTCCTTCCAGATCGAAGTCAATTACCTTGCCTGGAAGAAGGGGTTTCGAGTGAGGGAAATACCGATCGTGTTCACCGACAGGACGCGAGGGGAGTCCAAGATGTCCACGAAGATCATTCGCGAGGCACTGCTGCTTCTGTGGCGGCTTCGCATTTCATCCTTTTTTCGGGGGACCAGGTAAGTGCCGGAGCACACCGAGCAGCCGATCCTCGTCTCTATCGTGATAGTCAACTACCGGGTGCCCACGTACCTGTATCAGGCGCTGTGCTCGCTGCGTCACGCCGATTACTACGACCAGTGCGAGGTCATCATCGTCGATAATGCCTCCGAGGACAATTCGCGCGAGATGATCACGCCCGATTTCCCCGAAGTGCAATGGATTCAGCTCAAGAGCAACGTCGGCTTCGGCAAGGGCTGCAACGTGGGGGCGCGCCATGCGCGCGGCACGTACCTGCTGCTGCTGAACCCCGACACGGTGGTATCGAAAAACACGCTCCGCGAGAGTGTCGAGCTATTGGAGGACCGGGCCGATATCGGCCTCATGGGGCCCAGGATTCTCAATCCCGACGGATCGCTGCAGGAGAGCTGTCGCCGGGGATTCCCCACCCCGGCCGTTGCCTTTTTCAGGTTTTCCGGCCTGACACGGCTCTTTCCCAGGAGCAAGCTGTTCGGCCGGTACAATCTCACCTACATGGACCCGTCGGAGCCCGCGGAAGTCGACGCCGTTTCGGGGTCGTACATGTTCCTTCACCTGAAGCTTTTCCGCCAACTGGGCGGTTTCGACCAGCGGTTTTTCATGTACGGGGAAGACCTGGACCTCTGCGCGCGGGTCAAGGAACAAGGACTCAAGGTGTGGTACCTCCCCCGGACCCAGATCGTGCATTTCAAGGGCAAGAGTTCCCCCAAACGTCCCCTTCGTACGCGAGGCGCCTTCTATCAGGCGATGATGCTTTTCTCAAAGAAGTATCGACATACCTACGGTACCTTCTTCCCTTCGTTTCTCATTCATGCCGGCACCCTGCTTCTTGCGGTTTGCGGTTTGAGTGCCAACCTGGTGAAAGCATTCACGGCCTGCTTCATCGACCTGCTCGTGGTCAACTTCGTTGTTTTTGCCGGTCTCACCGTACGGTTCATGGTTCTCGGCGAGCCGGGGCCGTACTACGGCGGCGATGTGAAGACTATCGTATTGATGCATTGGCTTGTTTCAATGTGCTATCTCTGGGTCCTTGCCTACCACGGCGTGTACTCGCGGGAGCGCTATTCGCCGCGTACCACGCTTTTCGCCGGATTCAGCGCCTCGGTCATCTTCATGGCCTTCGTCTTCTTCTTCAAGTCCATGGCTTTTTCCCGGATTGCGCTCGGCATCTCGGCAATCGTCATTACCTTCCTGCTCGCGGGATGGCGGATTCTGCTGCCCAGGATCGTATCCCGGATGAAACGTCTGATATTCAGCACCGGCGACGTGGTGATTATGGGGAAGGGACAGATTGCGGCTCAGTTGATCGAAAACGTGGAAGCCGACCAGACCGCGCGCATCAAAGGAGTGATCTGGCCGGTCGACCAGCGGCCTCCGGGCCAGTTCAAGGGGTATCCCGTGCTGGGCACGCTCGAAGATATGCCGCGGGTGCTGGAAAACGAACACGTGGATCTGCTGCTGATTGCCACCGCGGAGCCGTGGTATTCCTTTGTGATCGAAGGCCTTTCTTCGTCGAATATCAAGAAACTGACCATTCGGTGGGTCCCTCACAAGCTCCTCGACGAAAACTGTAACGAGATCCCGGAACTCGTGCCGCTTCACGATTTCACGGTGTAGCGGCGCTTCCTCTTCTCCGGTATCCCCGACACACTACCACCCGTCGGGCATAACCACTCGGAGAAGCCGAATGGAGTCGGGAGGATCATTGCTCCGGGGGCGCTGCTTCGGTCCTGCCCGGCACCTGGAGGTAGGTCCGATAGACGAGATCGTCGAAGCAGACGATGGTGACCATTTCCACCGTGGTGTTGCGCGAGAGGAACGCGCGAATCTCTTCGACGGCAATCCCGGCCGCCCGTGAGACGGGGAATCGATAGGCCCCGGTGCTGATTGAGGGGAACGCTATGGTATGCAGCGAATTGCACGCGGCCAGTTGAAGCGAATTCCGGTAACATTTCGCCAGCAACTCGTCTTCGCCCCTGCCCCCGCCTCCCCAGACCGGCCCGACCGTATGTATCACGTATCGAGCCCGCAGATTGTAGCCTCCGGTTATGCGGGCCTCACCGGTGGGACAGCCGCCGAGCGCTTTGCACTCATGCAGCAGCCGGGGACCGGCGGCACGATGAATGGCCCCGTCAACACCCCCTCCTCCACGGAGGGACGTGTTGGCGGCATTCACTATTGCATCACCCTCAAACGAGGTAATGTCCCCCTTGATCACGCTGATTCGATCGTCCGCCATAGCACACCTCCACGCCGCGGGCAGCACGGCAGAAGACACCGTCACGAGAAAATTCACTGGGAAATGAAATGGAGGCGGCACCCAGATTCGAACTGGGGAATAAAGGTTTTGCAGACCTCTGCCTTACCACTTGGCTATGCCGCCTCGAAACCGTGGGTACACCGGAAGGCTGGACGCGAGAAGAATGGAGCGAGAGACGGGACTCGAACCCGCGACAACCACCTTGGCAAGGTGGAGCTCTACCAACTGAGCTACTCTCGCGCCTCGCAACAAGAATAAAAAATACTTCTTTGGCCCAATAGCGGTCAAGAGATTGCCGTCTTCTCCCCCCGCTCCCCTGCAACTCCCTCCCCTTTGGGACAGCCTCCCGACAACGCCGGCAGGCACGGAAGGAGTCGAACGGGCCGACCTCAATCGGGGTTCCACGCCTGTGCCGTGCTCATCATGACCGCCACCAGTCCCATCATGAACAGCGAAAGCGTAATCTGCTCCCGGTAGTTGTAATCACGTTTGACGACTTTCAGTTTGTCCCTCTTCGCCTCCCGCACCGAGTCGGGTGCCGCCGAAGTATCCGAAAAAGTTTCCAAAGCAACGCTGTCGGATCCTGGAAAAAAGGGGGATTGTCCCCGCACGTCCGGCGGCAGAGCAAACAGGACACAGAGAATACTACCCAGCATCAGTTTCATGCAAGCAACTCGCCGAGAAGGTTGTTGACTTCGCGCGGATTTGCCTTGCCCCCGGTCGCTTTCATGACCTGCCCTACAAAATACCCGCGGAGCTTCTTCTCCCCCTCCTTGAATCGCCGAACCTCGTCGGGGCTCTCCCGCAGCACGTTCTCCACTTCGGCTCTGAGTGCCGAAGAATCGGAGATCTGCCTCAAGCCCAGTTCTTCGACCACCGCGGTCGGGTCCGCGTCCTTCTCTTCAACGACGGGAAGCACGCGCTTGGCGGCCTGAGCCGAAATCTCACCCGCGTCGACCATCGCAAGCAGCGCCGCGAGCCGCGAAGGGGTGAGGTTCAGCTCGCCGACCGGTTTCCCGGCCTCCTTTGCCAGCCGAAGCACTTCACCCATGACCCAGGTGGCGGCGCCCCGGGCATTGGCATAGTCCACCAGGACAGCTTCGAAATAGTCCGCCACCTCCCGGCTGTCGGTAAGAACCGCCGCATGATCCCCAACCAGGCCCAGAGTCTCGATCATCCGCTGCTTCCGCACCGCCGGCAACTCGGGCATGCCGGCGCCGATTTCCTCAACCCGGGCTTCGTCCACCACCAGCGGGACAAGATCGGGCTCCGGAAAATAGCGGTAGTCATGGGCGCTTTCTTTGGTGCGCATCAGGGTCGTCCTGCTTTGCGCAGCATCCCACAGGTACGTTTCCTGCTCCACGGTTCCGCCCGCCTCCAGCACTCTTCGCTGTCTTCCTATCTCGTAGGCAAGCCCCTTCTCGACACCCCGGAATGAATTCATGTTCTTCAGTTCCGTCCTGGTCCCGAATGCCTCCCGTCCGCGCGGCCGCAGGGAGATGTTGGCGTCGCACCGAAGACTCCCTTCTTCCATGTTGCAATCGCAGATGCCCAGGTACTGCAGAATCTGCTTCAGCGACACCAGGTAGGCATACGCCTCCGCGGCGGAACGAAGGTCGGGTTCGGTTACAATCTCAATCAGCGGCGTCCCGCATCGGTTTACATCGAACAGGGAAACATCGCCCTGGTCGTGAATCAGCTTGCCCGCGTCCTCCTCCAGATGAATTCTGGTGATGCCGATCATCTTCGTTGCCCCGTCAACCTCGACGGGCACCGACCCGTGCTCGCACAACGGCATGTCATACTGCGAGATCTGATATCCCTTGGGCAGATCGGGGTAGAAGTAGTTTTTGCGGGCGAATATTGACTTGCTGGATATCGTGCAATTGACGGCCAGGCCCATGAGGATCGCCATATCCACGGCCCGCCTGTTCAATACCGGCAGTGCACCGGGAAGCCCCAGGCACACCGGACAACCGTTCGCGTTGGGCTCGTCGCCGAACGACGACCGGCACGAACAGAAAATCTTCGACTCCGTGCGCAACTGCGCGTGAACTTCGAGTCCGATTACCGCTTCATACTCCACGTGTCACCCCTTCTTCCCGCGCGTGTTCCCGCGTCACCCGTCAATGCTCCCCGCCGCCGCAATTCACAACCCGGTAGGATATGCCCCTCCGTCGAAGCCGCCCCGCACCAAACCGCCGTGCCCGCTCTTCGGAAGAAAACGAACCGATACGTACACGGTAGAAGGTCCGGCCCCTCACCCGCGCATCTTCGATGCGAATGTCGGGGAACTGCGACTGAAAATCCTCCATGAGTCGCCGGGCGTTTTTCCGTGCGGCAAACGAGCCGAGCTGAATACAGTATCCCCCCTCCGATCGATCCGGCGTAATCGTTCCCGCCGGGGGCGAATCATTCTCGTTTCCCTGCCCGCCGGCCCGTGCCAGGGCCAACGCTCGCAGGTCTTCGTACCGCCGAATACGATGAAGCGTGGCGGCACGCTCATAGGACTCGGCAGCCTGCTCGAAATCGCCGTCACTGTAATACGCGCCTCCCAGCGCCGCGTGAGCCTCGGCCCGCATCGCGGAAGGCGTGCTCCTGTCGACGGCAATTTTGTAGTACGCTTCCCGTGCCTTTCCGGCATCGACAATCAACCGGGCGCGAGCAAGGAGCAGCCCCGGCTCGCGCGGACTCCCGACCAGCGCACTGTCAAGGACTTCCCGTGCCCTTCCGTACGCCCCCCGCTGCCGCAACATCCCGGCCGAATTCAACGCCGCACCCGCTTCACCGCAGACGGCCGCGGCTCGTATCAGGCTCAGTGTGACCACGGCAAGGACGGTACTACTCGGAACGCGGCTCATGCTCCTCCTCACCTTCATCGGCGGCCGGGCCTCCAGCCGGCTCTTCATCTTCATCGTCGTCCAGAGAGGCCTCCACCTGTTCCCCCCCCGCTTCTTCCCGCGGCTGCCTGTCAAGCGACCGGTCGTCGCCGCGCTTCAACAGGGAAGGCCCGGACGGTTCCTGTTCCCGCGCCGCCATGTGATCGTGCTCCATAGCGCGCAGGCGGCCCTCAAGCTCTTTGATTCTCTTCTTGTGCTTATGAATGCCGGCACTCAGGGCGATATAGTTGACCAGCAGACATGCCAGGCCCAGGAGGAATCCCAGACCAAAGGCCCCGGCAACGAAAAGATACACCGGGATCTCCGGTGTCTCGTAGCCCAGGAGCTGGGCGGACGCCAACTGTTTGAATTCATCCTGAATGAACGTGAAGATGACGATCCAGGCAATTACGAAGGCAACGACAAACACGGTCAGCCACTTCAGCAGGCGCATCATGCAGCTCTCCTCCCGACAAGGGTCATCCCACTGCTCTCATCCACGTGAACCCTTAAAATCGTTCCCGCAAGGTCGTCGCGGCAAGCCACCAGTACTCTTTTGCACCCATAGTCGGAGCCCATCCAGTGTCGATCCCGCCGGCGCTGACGCTCCGTGGCGAGCACCTCCAGTTCCCGACCAACCGCGTCACCGTATTTCTGCTTCGTTATCGACGTCTGTATCGCAATCAATCGATTCAACCGGCTTCTTTTTTCCTCCCGGCACATATCGTCACGCATCGCAAAGGCGCCGGTGCCCTCTCGCGGCGAGTACGCGAACATGAACGCGGTCGTGAACCGGACGCGTTGAAACAGGGAACAGGTCTCCTCGAACTCTTCCCGGCTCTCGGTGGGGAAGCCCACCATCGCATCGGTCGTGATATCGACCTCGGGGATACGGCGGCGAAGCATGTCGATCTTTGCAAGGTACGCTTCGCGGTCGTAGCCTCTTTTCATCAGGCCCAGGATGCGGCTCGATCCGGATTGCACCGGAAGATGCACGTGATTGCAGACCCCGGGAAGATCGGCAATAGTCTCGACCAGTCGATCCGAGAAATCCTTCGGGTGTGAAGTAGTGAACCTGATTCGTTTGATCCCGGGAATACCATGCACGCGCTTGAGCAACTCGGCGAAATCCATGCCGTCGCAGCAGTAGGAATTAACATTCTGGCCCAGGAGCGTGACCTCAACCGTTCCACGTTGCACAAGCTCCCCTATCGTTGTCTCCAGCTCGGCCCACGACACAGAGTGCTCCCGTCCTCGGACATGAGGCACAATACAGTAGGAGCAGAAGTTGTCGCACCCCCGCATCACGGGCACGAATGCCGATACCGGAGCCGGCGGTCGAGGGGCTTTGTCCCCGGTGATTGCTACCCCCTGGAGATAGCCGTCGATATCGCCGGCAATGTGTTCCATGGACGGGGCGCCTATTATGGTGTCGATTCCCGGGAACCTCCGGCGCAGCCGCTCCCCCATTCGCTCGGCCATGCACCCGATTACCCACAGATGAGAACCCGCCTTCCTGGTGGTGCAGTATTGTTGGATCCGCGCCAAGGCACGGTTTTCGGCCTTTTCCCGCACGCTGCAGGTGTTGACCACGACCAGATCGGCCTCCCCAGCCGATTCCGCGGGGTGATACCCGCGTGCGGCAAGAAGCTGCTCCAGCCGCGCGGAATCGGCAGCGTTCATCTGGCATCCGAATGTCTCGATATGAACCGTGGGCATGAGATCGTGCAGCAGGGTTATCCGTGGACTCGAAAAACCGAAAGGGGAAAATACATCCATGTCCCCCCGGAGCCCTCCCCACGACATGGTACCGAACCGGGAAGAAGCCGCACGCGGAAACGTTCCCCGACACCGAAAACTCATCGGCTGCAGTGCGGGACTGTCGTGGCGAGCGCACCCGCGGAACCCGGCCGAACACATTCTGAAATCGGGGCTCAAGTCGCCGGGGGAAAATGCCGATACAGACAAGAGGTAATTGTGTCCAAACCTGAACACGAAGCGGGAGGACCCATGGACGGTGTCTCATCAGTGGCAAATGCGGTGGAAGCGGTTGGCCGGGTTCTTGAAACGGCATCCAGGGCCGAGATCGAAATGGCCGAGAAGCTGATGAAGGTCAGCGTGGAAGTAAATGTGGGTCGCGCGGTCGGCAAAGGGGAGAATCTGGACCAGACGGCGTGAGAAGCAGGAATCAGAGGGCGGAGGGGAGCAGAAGACAGAGGTCTGGATATAAGCGCCGCCAATGAAAAACCGGGGACGTCGGCCAGGCACCAGCAGTCCAGGGACTGTTGGCACAGGATCGTCCACCGATTCTACCATGCCACACGAAGCCGGTTGCTGCTTGTAGGTTCGCCCATCGCCCGCAACGCCATCGGGCCCAACTGTGCGAGGAAGGTACTTCTCGACAAACAGAAGTCGGCTGAGGTGTTCAAGAGTCGCCCCCGCCACCGGTCGCACTTCAAAGACAGTGTCCTTGTGCCGTCGCTTCTCGTGCGCCGGCCCCTCCAGTGACTCTTCCGCACCCGCTTTGCCATCGTACACCTCCTTTCACTACCGCTGGACGCCTCAAATGCCGAAACCTTCCCCGAAGCTGCGGCAACCCCGGGCGCACTTGTGCCGCGTTGAGTGCCGCATACAGGCACATGCGCACCCCGCGGGCCGGATGAATCACCGGCAAGGTCGCGCCGGTGCTCGTGTACCGCTCCACAGCCGCAAGAAGACCGGGGGGCAGTGCCGAGGGAGAAGCGTGCCCGCAATGATTCACCGATTCGAGGGGCTTGCCAGACACAACGCCGGGGCAGGGGCCCGCGGGCGTAGGAGCATGCAAATGCCGGCCGGCCGTTGCAGCTTCCACCAGCCACACGCCCCCGGGCGTCGTACTTCCAGTTGAATTCAAGCGCGCGCGGGCTACCATCCCCCCGCGGGCTTCGATGCGCACGCTCCGAAGAGACTCGCCGGTCCATGAGAACGCAAGCGTTACGGCAAGCACGTCGCCCGGCCCAGGCTCCCATTGCACGATCGGGCCCCGCAGCGTGACGGTCACCGCGGATACCGGCCCGGGATCGGCGTTGTGGAATACGGCCCGCATGCACGGATCTCCCGCGGAATCAGTGCCTTCAATGCGATCGAGCCTCTCCCGCCTGTCGGAGAAAAACCGGACCGTGTCCCCCACCACCAGGTCCGCGAGCTTATCCGCAAGTGCAGGCGCCGGGGTGAACATGGTGAGGTTTCTCCTTTCCCGCTGAGGGGTCTTTCAGAAAGGACGGACGGATTCGTGGTTTCTTTCATTGCAGGGAGCCGGTGAGGGCGGGGACGCGAGAAGGGTATTGATCCAGCCACCTTACAGGGCGCTGGTTGGGCATTGATGTGGCCGCTGCATGTCCTGCCCTCCCCGGCGCCCCCCGCAATAATGCTTTATATGTACTCTGCTTGAGAGTGCCTAGTTCTTGGTGCTTTGTTGTCAGGCGACCAGCCGTAATCCCT
>CAZNDN010000005.1:0-1108 GCA_964571815.1 uncultured Fibrobacterota bacterium
GTGGAGTCGATCGGAATACGGATTCGGGACACAACCGCCCCTTCTCCTTCTTGCTACAATCCGCATTCCCTGTGCTGAGCACGGTCGAAGCACGCATTCCGCAATTCTCTACATGCCCGAAAAATGCGACGAACTGACCACCGCCCCGATTTCGTACGTTGCGCTCACCGAGGTGTCCGGCTTCCCTCCCTCAGTGCTGCTCTCTTCCACGGTCGTATCGTAGTCCAGAGCAGAGACGTACTCCACCGTAATATCGGTGTTGCGGTTGTAGAATGTCAACGTCCCGCCCAGACCGTCGCCTTCCTTGACGGCATCCGCATTGCGGGGGACAGTATAAATCGAATTGTAATCGTAGCTTCCGTCGGGCACCTCATCCCCGAGCCTCGTGGTCGAGCCCCCGGGAACCTTGTAGCCCTTGCTCCGGAAATAAAAGGTCACCGGAAACTCGGCGCTGTTGATAATGGAAAGGGTATTCTCGCCCGTGCAGCCCGGAAGCATGCACGCAACAAAAACCAGCAGCATCGTCCTTTTCATCGTAGTACCTTTCGTAAAGCTCAGAATCGTTTCGGCCACGCGAAATGCACGCGAAAGCGCCGTCCCGGAAACCGCGTTCCCCGATTGCTCAGGAGCCTTCCTGCTTGTCCCGCCTGAAAGCCTCCAACGCCTCCTCCACCGTCTCAAAACAGGGGAAGAGCCGGTCGAGCGAGAGCAGATGAAACGGCTCGGACAACGATTGGGGCATGTGCAGCATCTTGATGGTCCTCTCCTCCTTGCGCAGCTCTTTGAGGGTCCTGGCAAGGGTTCCCCATCCGGTACTGCTCATGAAACTGACCTTCTCCAGGTCGATCAGGATATTCGGCTTGCCCTCGGAAAGCAGCCTGTCGATCGGCTCACTGAGCATCCTCACATTGGTGTGATCGACCGATCCGGCCACTTTCAGCAGCACCACCGGCAATTGTTCGTCGATCACCTCGGAATCCACGCTGATCCGATTGTCCGGGTCTGAGCCGGGGATCTCACCTTCCCGCGGAAAAGGCATGGTATGTCCCAGCTTCTCCCGCTCCTCCTCCCCTCCCTCCGCGTCGGTCTGCACGTAGATCGACGTGCG
>CAZNDN010000005.1:1208-9592 GCA_964571815.1 uncultured Fibrobacterota bacterium
GCAGAGGGTGGAGCCAGGTACAAAAATCAAAGGACAAAGAACAAGAACTGCAAGAGCAGAAATCAGAGCGCAGTAGGAAAGAGGTACAGAGAGGCAGCGAGCGGGGGCTGGAGTCCAGCAGTAGTGGTACAAACACGGTCGGGGACGACCGTGCCACACAAGGTGGAGAAGAGCAAGAGTCAAGGATCTGAGATGCAGCGAGCAGTAGTGCTGGTCGTGCTCGTACTCGCTGCGATTCACCCCCCAACCCCAATCAGCCGTTCATTGCCGCACAACCAGGGCCGACACGACGGGCCTGCCGACCATGTTCCCGCCGGTATTGAAACCGAGCTTTGCGTTATGGTTGCGGTGTCGTTTGACGTCGTTGCGAAAGGCGTGTAGGCATTACTATAATGATTTATATTTCCTCCTTCACCGAGCCGCGTGTCACGGAGTGGGAAGAGCAATGGCCAATCCAACGATCGATGCGAAACAGTTCATAGGGCGAGACCTGGGGACCGTGACGATCCTCGAGGAGATCGGGCGCGGGGCCTCCGGGGCGGTGTTTCTGGGGTTTCAGCGTACGCTCAAGCGCCAGGTGGCGGTCAAGGTCATGCTCAAATCCTTCAGGACCAACGAGACATCACGGGAACTGTTCCGCCAGGAAGCCGAAATGGTGGCCGTGCTGAGCCATCCCAATATCATTCCTATCTTCGAGATGGGCGAGGCCGACGACTGCTACTACCAGGTGATCCAGGTGGTGCAGGGTCAGGACCTGGATACGATGATCCGCCGACGGCTCAAGAACCCGATTCCGGCCAGGCGGCTTCTGCCGCGGGAAGAGAGCATCTCGATGATGATCGGGGTTCTCGACGGGCTCGGGTATGCGCACACCGAGGGTGTGGTGCACCAGGATATCAAACCGGCCAATGTGCTTGTGGAAAAACGTATGGGGCGACCCCTTATCGCCGATTTCGGCATTGCCCGTACCAGGCGCTCCGAAATCTCGCGGGAGGGCGTGGTCGTGGGCAGCCCGCTGTTCATGGCGCCGGAGCAGGTGGCCAACAAGGAAACCGACCAGCGAACCGATATTTACTCGGCGGGCGTGATGCTCTACCAGATGCTGGCCGGCGTGCTGCCCGTGGCGGAGAAGGAGCCCATGCGCCTGCTGGTCAAGAAGATCGAGGCCCCGGGGACCGAATTCACCGTTGCACCGTCGAAGGCGTCTCCTCTTATCGACAAGGAACTCGAAGCGATCATCCTCCACGCTATCGCCCCCTCTCCCGACAAACGCTTCGGTACCTGCGAGGAGATGGCACGCGATTTGCAAGCATACGCGAAAAGCTAGGTTGTCGCCGCGCCTGCCCGGAACAGGGAACTCCGAGTCGTCGGGAAAATCGGCCGAGCAGATCTACGGGAGTGTGTCTGTGTCTCAAAACGAAAAAAGTACCGGCAGTCACCTTTCGCAGGCCGCAGCCGACGATCTCATACGAAGCTTCTGGGTCGCCTACAACAATTACGGCCTGTACGGCGCACAGCACCCGCATACACGCAAGGCCGCCGCGATCCTGCACGAGCATCTCGCCGAGCCCCTGAAGGGAACATCGCCGATAACCTTCCACCTCGAACACGACGCTCTCGTGTGCGAGGAATGGAAAGCGCCGCCGCGCAGCTACGGGCCGCGGCTGGTGGAGCGCATGAAAGATGCACGCATACAGTCGATATCCTTCTACCGCGGGATCGAGCAGGACGCGCTCCGCAAGCTGATCGAGGTTCTGTGCAACACCCGAGCCTGTCCCGGGGTCGACGAGATGGCGGCGGAGCTGCACCGGGAGCAGGTGACGGGATTGCGATTCAACTTTGTCACCTACGAGAAAGTCACGATCGAAGAGAGTATCGTGCGGCGCGACCTGCGGAAACTCGCCGAGGCGTTCTCGCTGAATGTTGCCGACTCTCAAGCGGAGGCCGCCGACGCCGACGAACTGCTCTCCCACCCTTCCCACGTGGGCGCCGAGTCTTCATCCTCCCTTGCCCTGCGACTGAGGACCGTGCGGCAGGCCCTGGCGCACAAGGAAAGCGCCGGCGGCGACACAACACTCCCCTCGACCGACAGCATGATCCAGTCCCTGACCACCTTGCGCGCGGCGGTCACGAAACAACTGCAGCTCGATGTTTCGGCGGGAAAAATCATGGAAATCGACACGGCCGCCGCAACCGAAATGGAGCGGCTGACCATCGAAGTGGTGGCGCGTATCGTGCGGGAGGAATACCGCGAGGGCGCTATTTCGGTCAAGCGGCTGGCGGAGATCATACGACGGCTGGTACCCGATCTTCGGGAGCTGAAACGTATCCTGCCGAGGCTCAAGGAAGTGCTGCTTGCCGAGGGCATGGAACTGCCGGAATACCTGGGCCTGGTCCGGGAACTGTTCGAAGAGCTTCAGGAAGACGGTATCGTGGACGCACTGCGGGGTGCGGCCGAGGAGATTGGTATCAGTGTCGACGAAGTGCTTGAAACCATGAAAGCTCATCCGCGCGAGTCGGTCCGCCTCGCGCTTCTTGCCTCCGAAGTGCAGTCGCTGATGGGTGACGACCCGCAACGGTTCCAGTCGCTGCTCAGCGACTATATCGAGCGGCTCAGCACCGAACGTTCCGCGCACGCACGAGACGCTTCGGCGGACGAGACCGGCGCGGAGTCCAACGACGGAACAGCCTATCTGGAATGGGAACTTCTGGAAGAGCTTCGGCGGCTGGGAGTCAATGACACGGTCATGAAACAAGTGAGCCGGGGCCTGGGTCGGCGCCGTGAGGCGCGCCGGGAAGCCGCGGCCGGAACGGGGGACGTCGGGCGGACATTTGTCGCCCCGGCCGCGCACCTCTCCCGAGGCGAAAGCTTCGCGCCCGGATGGGAAGAGAGCTGCCTGACCGTGAATTCACTGCTGGCCGGGAAAGGGCTGGGCGAAGAGCAGGTGCGGCGATTCGTGCGCATGACCTCGGAGACCGGCGGACTTCTCGGGTCGGTCGACGAGTCGCTGCGCAACGCCGTTGTCAACTGGATGGCCGAGGCGGGCGTGACGCTGAAACGCAGTGTGGACGACGGTGCCGGCCCGGACCGGGTTTCGGCTACGCTGCTGAGCCTGGAGGCCGGACTGACCGCGGCCCTGCGCAACAGTGGAATCGACGAGCAGGTAATAGCCGAAATCCGCTCCCGTGTTTCGCGACGCCTGGTCGACATGATGGCCCGGTTCAAGTCGTTGGGTATGCTCGAAGGAAAAGAACCCGAAGACCGGGGGCCTTCCGACACCGACGGCGCTCTCATGGTCGCCCTGGAAAAAGAGTTCGGAGAGTCCGCCTCCCCCGGCCGGCTCCCTCTGGTCCGTTCCCTGGCGGGACAGGGGTACGATGAAAAGCGTATTCGGGAATTCGTGGACCTGGCGGCGGGGATCGGGGAGGCCCTGGGTCCCGAAGGGCAACGCCCGGAAGAACTGGTCCGCGCGTACGTGAGCAGAACCGGCATGGGCATCGATATCGCCGGTCGGCTGGCCGGCGGCGACGGCGGCTCACGCGACGTTGCCGAAATGTGTGCGGAGATTATCGACGAGTTCGTGACCGATCTCAGAAACCGCGGTGTGGGAGAGGATGAAGCACGCAGAGCCGGGGTTGCTTTCAGCATTAGGCTTGCCGATATCCTGGAACGCATGCACGCCGACGGGATGCTTCCGGGCGAAGGCGGCGAAGCCGAACCGGGGAAGGCGCTGCGCGGCATGGCGGCCATGCTTCGCGAGCAGACCGCCGCGGGACGATTCGCCTCGGAGCTGCGGGCCCGGATGGAAAGCCGCGGGATTGCCGAACCGTTCGCGCGCGAGTTTCTGCACCTGGCCTCGGAGATCGGCAACGCACTCCCGGCCTCGGCCGAAGGCAACTACGCGGAGATGCTTGCCGGCTTCGCCGAATCGGTTGGCTCGGCGCAAGCGGGAGAGGGAAGTGCAGCGGGAGCCCCTGCCGACAGCCGGTCGATGTCGGATACCATAGTCTCGCTGGAACGGGAACTGCAGGCATACCTGGGTCGAACCGACGCCGCACCGGAGACGGTTGAGCGGTTGACACGACGATTCACGGAGGGCCTTGCCGGACTGGCCCAACGGCTCGACCGTGAAGGCATGCTCGAAGAAGCTGCCGATTCCGACTCCTCAACCGGCGATGCGCTTCGGGGCCTTGCCCACGTCGCCGAAGGGGAAGCGGCCGACCAGGACGCACCCGCGGCCGCGCTGGAAGACGCCCTGCGCGCCGGCGGTATCGATCAATCGAATATCGGCGCCGCCCTTAAGCTTCTGGCCGAGATAGGACAGGCTGTCCCCGAAGAAAAGAAAGAGCTTCGCTTCCGGGTCTCGGCTCACGTGGCCGAGCATGCGGCAGGGCTTGTGCAAAGCAGTGGAACCGGGGACACAACCGCCGCGGAGCGTGAGCACCAGGCAGTGAGGCTTTCGGAGACCGTTCGACAGTCGCTGGAAGCGATGCTGCGCACGGCGGGCGCGAGTGCCGGGACGGTTTCGGCGGCGTCGACAAAAACCGTCGACCTGCTGAAACTGTGCGCCTCTGTGGCGTCGGCCCGGCCCGATTCGTCGAAAACCATGCGTGTGGACCGACCGTCACGCCGGCCGAAGAGCGGGAAGAAGACACCGCGATCGTTTCCCAAAGAGGTGCTCAAGGGGCCGCATACGAAGCGGGAGCTGCAGCGGGAGACGGCGCGAGCCGTTCGCTACGGCAGTCCCTTGTCCTGCCTGCTGCTGTCGATCGACCGTGTGGGCGAGCGCGACGATGCCGACGATGCGGTTCTGGAGCGGGCGTACCGGGAGATTGTGAGACTGTTGCTCCCCACACTCCGTGAGGTGGACCTGATCGGCGCCTGGGGAGGCATTGCCACCAATCTGCTCGTGGCAATTCTTCCGAGCACCGACGAGCAGGCGGTGAGCGTGGTCGAGAATCGTGTAGCCGGAATGCTCGCCGGCGTGGGCATCGGGACGGACGGCGGGCGGGAAGCGGTGTATCCGCGGATTACGACGGCTACGTTTCGCGAGGGTGACGGAAAATCATTTGTTCGCACGATAAAACGCCGGCACGGGAAGGCAGCCGGTCGAAAGATTCCGTGAAGGGGAATACGATGCAGACACGTCAGGGTAGACCGGCCAGAGAATACTCGATGGTACTGTGTACCAACGGCCGCAGCGATGGGCGCGAATCGGTCAAGGGGCTGATGGACTACACGGGGCTGTCGGGGATGCTGTCGATATCGGAAGGAACACTTGCCGACAAGAACACATCCGGCGATATTGTCGTTGCGATATTCGATATCGACGACGATGTCGAGGAGTACCTGGCCAACGTGGCATATCTGAAAGTGGTAAAAAAAATCCCGGTGGTGTTCGGGTTTGTCGTGGAAGGTGCCGGGCCGGCACTGGAGGGACGGATCGGAGAGTTGCCCGCCGACGACACGGTGTTCATGCCGATATCGGCGCAGGACTTCCACAGGATGGTCATGACGCACGTGGTGTCGCTGAAGCTGGAGGAGGATACGCACAGGCCGAGCGTGTCCCGTTCGCGTCAATCTCTGGGCTCGATCCTGGTGGAGCACAATCTCATTACGTCGATGCAGCTCAAAAAAGCGCTGGAGTACCAGAAGGGCTCCGGCCTTCGACTGGGTGAAGCCCTGACGCTGCTGGGTTGTATCTCGGAGGAGCAGAAAAACCACTTTCTCGCCAGTCAACTCGGCGTCGGCCTGGCCACGGCCAAGCAGTTTGCCGCGGCGCAGTTGGATATCGTTTCGCTTGTCCCGGAGCATATTGCCAAGCGATTCAACTGCATTGCGCTGGAACGTGACGACGACACACTGACGGTGGCGATGACCGATGTGCTCAACCTGCGGCATCTCGACGCTCTCCGGGATGCAACGAACCTCACCATCAACCCCGTGCTGGGCACCCACGAGGATATCAAGACAAGCGTGGAGCGCTACTATCAGGAGCTGGCCTCTCAGCGTGACGCATCGGACCTGATGGCCGATTTCGGCGAAGACGTCGAGTACATGGCGCAGGAGGCGGAGGATGTCAGCGTGGAGGAAGCGGCCGCGGCCGGGGCCGAGCTGGGGATTATCAAACTTGTCAATATGCTGATCACCAACGCCGTGCGCGAGCGGGCCAGCGATATCCATATCGAGCCCATGGAAAAGGAGCTGATCGTACGCTACCGGGTCGACGGCATTCTGAGGAAGGTGATGTCACCCCCGAAACGCTCCCTGCAGGCCATCGTTACGCGTATCAAGATTCTGTCCGATCTGGATATCGCCGAGCGTCGCCTGCCCCAGGACGGACGGATGGTGGTGCGTATCGGCCGCAAGGAAGTTGACATCCGCGTATCGATCCTTCCTACGGTGTTCGGCGAAAAAGCCGTGCTTCGCATACTGGACAAGGAAGCTTTCGAGAAGAGCGTGACCAATCTGGGCTTTCGCTCCCACGACCTGGAGGTGTTCAAGCGTTGCATCACCTACCCTTACGGCATGATTATCGTCACGGGCCCCACGGGAAGCGGCAAGTCGACCACTTTGTATTCGGCGGCGCAGCACGTGAAATCGGTGGTGCGCAACATGGTGACGGTGGAGGACCCGGTGGAGTTTCACATGGAGGGTATCACGCAGGTGCAGGTCAATCCCCGGATCGGCCTGACCTTTGCAAACGCCCTGCGCTCGATACTCCGCCAGGACCCCGATATCATCCTGATCGGCGAAATTCGTGATGCGGAGACCGCCGATATCGCGGTGAAGATGGCGCTGACCGGGCACCTTGTCTTCTCCACGCTTCATACCAACGATGCGGTCGGGGCCATACCGCGACTGGCGGATATCGGCATCCCGCCCGTGCTGATCGGCTCGGCGCTGAACCTGATCGTGGCGCAGCGGCTGGTCAGGAAGATATGTACGAAGTGCAAAACCGTGTATCGGCCCGACGAAGAGCTGCTTCAACAATTGAAACTGCAGGGAAAGGACTGTAATTTCTATCGGGGTGAAGGGTGTGTGGCGTGCAATGGTACCGGTTTTCTCGGCCGAACCGCGCTGTTTGAGATGATCGAAGTCTCCCGGTCGGTCCGCAGCTTGATCATTAGAAGCGCCTCGGCGCGGGACATCCAGGACAAGGCCGAAGAGGAAGGCATGCAGACGCTGCGAGAGGTCGGCATTCAACTCGCGCTCGAGGGGACGACCACGATCGAGCAGGTGCTGGCGGTAACGACGCAGGTGTAGGAGAAAAGACTTTGTGGAAAGCTGAGCTTACACGAGTAGAAACTTCATAATACGAAAGTGTTCATCGAATGCGAAGGCGTTTTTGATATCCATACGGTACATAACCGCGAAGGAAAGGCAGTCCACGAACGAGAAGCCCTGATCCTTGTATTTCGTGCAGATATCCCACGCATCGTCGACACAATCCTGCCCCGGGTTGATAATGGTCAGCCGCTCTTCATTTCGGATGCCGGTTCCGATCCGTATAGCGTGTTCGGAGGAGACCGAACGGCCGATTCGCGTTACCGTTTTCGAAAACACGAACGTAGTAGTGTAGAACCGGGCAGGCGATTTCAGCAGTCGATTGAGTTTTTCCGTAGCCGCGACATGATATTGGTCATGCTTGTTGGCAAGGGCTATGAAAGCGCCGGTATCAAAAAACACGCTCCTGATCATATATGCGATCGTGGTTGGCGGCAAGCTCGCGCGGGCCTTCAACCGATCCTACGATTTCTCGCAGCGAGGAACCGCTCGACCGACGTGCTCTGCTCCTGCTCTTGAGGTATGCCGCGAAATCGTAGACCTCCTGCTGCTTCTCATGCGGCAGTTCTTCGGCAGTACGCCTGATACGTTCCGCAAGACTTCCCCTTGAACTCATAACTCTGTCTCCGGAAAAAACTGGAAAACCAACTATATGAAAAATAAATCGGGGCTCGACAGCCGCAATGGACGATTGTCGTGCCCCCTCTTGCGACCCTCACCGCACAATCAGCAGCTTTCCCTTTGTCAGCACCGTGCCTTTGCCGTTGGCTATCGCGTAGAAATACAGCCCGGGCGCCACAAGCTCACCGCGCCGGTTGCGGGTGTCCCACTTCCACCGGGGGCTGACCCCGATGGTCGATGATGCATACCCGATCCGGACGCCGTCGTCGCGCGTGTCGTAGACCGGATACCCTTTCATGTCCATGACCGTAATCGTCAGTTCCCCGCCCCGCCGGCCCAGCAGCGTATGAAGGTTCTTGAACCATATTCCGCACGGCGCGCCGGGCTCGCCGCAGTGACGAGGGTCGTCGGCGGGACGGTACGGGTTGGGGTAGGTATAGAAACCGACGTTTCTGGTGAAGAAATGCCACGCGTA
>CAZNDN010000005.1:9692-13120 GCA_964571815.1 uncultured Fibrobacterota bacterium
CGTACCGTTATCGCCTGGCGGATCGAAGCATCCGAGGCCCCGCTGTCGGGCTCGACCGATATCACCCGGATCGGCCCGATCCGGAAATACCACTGGAAGTCATCCTCCGCGGCCGACGAATCGTACAGCGACGCCGGCACGCCGTCTTCGCTCATGTCAACAGGATAGCCCAGCGAATCCCGCGCCGTGACGCCGTGGTACACGCAGTGCACGCTGTCGTCGAAGTAGAACCGGCGGGCGGGATGGAATACGACCGAAGTGCCCGACACCGACACCGAGTCAAAGTCGATCACCGCTCCCCCGCTGTATCGCGAGGTAAGGGTCAGGCTGCGATTTCCGACAAGCGAGGTATCGATGCTTCCGGAGTACACCGGCCCGTTGAATGTCAACGTGATTGCGGGGGAGGTCTCCGCGCGGCCCAGCCCCACGCGGGGATACACGGAGTCGAGCGCGAACGTGATGCTGTCAACCGCCAGCGGCAGCGCCGTGTCCGCATCGAAGTCGCGCGCAAAATCCCGGTTGACATCGAGCCCGTTGGGCCCCGACACGGTCGCGGCCGTATCGGTGAGGCCCGAGTTGATTACCAGTACAATCGAATCGGTCGGGATGAAGGAGCCCGACGGAGGCTGGAGACCGAAGTGAGCGCTCGGTGAAGAATAGTTCGCGCGTATCACCAGTTGCCGGTCGTGATCGGACCACTCGCGAATCAACCCGATCGGTTGACTCGAGCCGGTGGACTGCGAGTCGAGCAGACTGTACACGGTCAGGGCCGATCGCGCCGAGACGGTATCCATGGGTTCGGAGAAGCGGACCCTGATACCCGCATGCGGGGGGAATTGGTATGCCCGCGCGGGATCTCCCTGCCCTCGTCGGGATTTCGCCAACCACTGCGGCGTGCCGGCATCGTACTCCGGCGCCACATCGACAACCAGCGGCAGCTCGTTGTGTTCGAGCCGCAGCGGCAGGGTGTCCAGCGGGTGATTGGGGTCCGATGTACGGATAATCAGCGTGTCCAGGAGGTATCCGTCGCCTTCTACCGCGTCGGTGTTGACACGGACAAGAATCACCGTTGAGGATTCGGGCTCGATCACGATTGGTGTAATCACGCTTCCCTCGGGCAGGGAGTCGAAGACCGTCCTCCCCTCCCCCTGCGGCAGCTCAACCGAAAGCCATCCCCGCGGGTCTCCGGAAAACCGAACCGCCGTAATCGACATCGTGTCGTTGCCGCCGTTGCGCAGAGGGACCCCGACGCTGTCACGTGTCCCGGCGCCCACGATGAGCGAAAGCGAGTCCCGAAGCAGTCGCTTCGCCGAGACGTAGCCCGAAAACTCCGTAGAATCCTGTGTCCACCACGGATACTCGAAAAACAGATCGAACGTGTCGGCCCGGGCGAAGAGGTCATGTACGATTATCCGTAAGGAGCTGTCGGCCCTGGTCGGAACGAGCGTGAGGGTCGACTCGGCCTGCGCCGAATCGAATACCTCGGTAATGAACCGGTAGGTCAGCGAGTCCCAGTACTGCGCATCGCTGTCGTTGACCGTCACGGAGCATGCCGCGGCGGCCCCGATGGTCACCCGCACCGTATCGTTGAGACCGACAGGATTTCCGTCGATATACACCGAGTCGATCACGGGCTCGTGGTTGACCGCAATCGTCGCCCGTCTTTCAACGGCCGTATCGGGATCCGTGACCTGAAATCGAAGGTCCGCATAGCCGTAGCCTTCGAGGTCGTCGCCGAAGAAAACATACCTTCCCTGCGTGCCTCCCTGGATCGAGTCGACGGTGTCCCCGTCAAGCACAACAAACACCCACTCGTCGGGATCGTTGTCGTCGGTCACGGCGTAGCTGAATTCGGCCGAGTCCCCTTCCTGTACGCTGAGCCCCATACGCCGCGGCATGGACATGGTCCCCCGCGTGCCGGTCCCCGCGCTGTCCCAGGACACGTCCACGGCAAGCCCGGGCACGTCGTTGGCCGTGCGAACGTAGAGTTCCCGCGCAACTCCCTCCCACCCGATCTGGTCGCTCACCCCGAACATGCAGGTATACACCGAGTCGGAGCGCGGCAGTACGGGAAAGCTTTCGGAAACGAAATAGTGGTTTTCGCGCGTGAGCGTTGTCTGCTTTTCGGAGGTCAGGGTCGTGGTGACCGTGAGCGCATCGTCGGTATCCGCATCCCACAGCCTCACGTGAAATCGCAGCGTCTCCGACCGCGAGAGCACGTCGACGGTGTCGGAAAACCCGTACTGATCCCGCTTCCCGCTGCCCACGATTACCGAGTCGACCGAGACCAGCCGCGGCTGGGTATTCCACGGAATCGTTATCGAGCGCAGGACGGGACTCTGGATGGAATCGGCATGGTCCCGGTTGAGCACGACATGGTAACGGAAGTAGCGGTTTTCTCCGGCCGTCCGCTCCCGCAACTGCGCGGCATCGGAGAGCAGTGCCCAGTCTCCCCACGCCGATGCATCGGACGGATCGACCGTGGAGCCCGCCTGCACGTAGACTTCGGCATCACCCGGCGTATCGTCCATCTCAACCGTCCCCTGCCGAAACACCACCGAATCGCCCGCCGCCGCGGGGACCGAGTCGACCACGGAGGTCCAGTACGCCCGCGGGAAGAAGACCGCGCGCCGGGCCCGGATGCAGCTCCACACGGTATCCTTCGTGGGCCAGGCAAAGGCCATGGAGCCCCGGGGGTCCACGGCGATATTCAACGGGGCCAGATACCCGTCATCCTCGGGAACACTTGCGACCACATCCGCAAACGTGAAGCTCTCTCCCGCCGAGACCGCGAAATCGCCGGAAGCGATCGCGTACCGCACGCCGTCGATTCGCACGCGCCGCGGATTGTTCTGAAGCGCCTTCCATGCAACGACCAGGTTGCCGCCGCCCGCCGCAACGGTCGGGAAGGCGACCCCGGCCGATGACTCCACTTGATGCGTCTGCACCTGCAGCGACGAGCCGGAGACGGTGCATCGGTGAAGCTGAATCCCGGTGCCGTTCCATGTCACGGCAGCAAACTTGCCCGGCGCGTACGACGCCACCGGAGCATCGTCGTAGAAATTGATATCCTGCGGATCGCTCACCGGGTGGTACAGCCGTCCCGTATCCAGGGTCGCGAAGGAGCGGTCCAGCAGCTTGTACGCGACGGTTTTGTCGGCATACACGTGCCCCCCGTGCACCCACAGGGCAAGGATCGTACCCTGCTCGTCGGCCGCCACCGAGCAGTTCGTGAGCGCATCGGCGTTGGTCCCCGAAGAACGTGCCACGACCACGGAATCGGGCCACGAAAGTCCGCCGTCTCCCGACACGCACTTCTTGAGGGTATGTTGGCGGAGTTCCTTCTTGTACATCACCAGAAACGTGTCGTTTTCCAGCGGACACAATGACGTGAAAAGATTGGAGCCGGTCGCGGCTTCGACGCACCC
>CAZNDN010000005.1:13220-61375 GCA_964571815.1 uncultured Fibrobacterota bacterium
CCCGCCGAAAGCACCGTGTCGGCGAGGAACTTGACGGTCTGTGTGTCGCGCGCCGCGAGGGCGAGGCTGTCGCCGTACACCGTATGTGAAGATGAGTCGCCGGCCGCAAACAGATCGTAGTCCCGGCTCGAAGCGGCGCCGGCGGCGCCGGGCAGGCCGGCGATGCAGACGACCGTGAGCATGCGCCGGGCGCGCGATGCGTGCGGTTGCACACGGGAGGGGAAACCGGGGGAAATGTCCATGACCGGTAATCCTTCAGGAAACGGTCCCTGACGACTCCACCTGAGTGTCATCCTTCCGGCGGCTCCAGGCCTGCCGCGAAACCTCGTCGATATACTTCTGTTCGCGGTCGGAATACTCCTTACGCCACTGCTCAAACCGTCGCTCCCGCAGCAGCTCCACCGCCCGCCGCTTCCTGGTCGCCTCGATCAGCCGTTGCCGGATATCGTGCGCCTCGCGTCGGAGCCGATCCGTGGTTCTCCCCTCGTTGAGCATGCTGAGCTTGAGTGAGTGGCGGTAGGCGACCGAGTATCGCAACGCGGTCACATCGTGCGCATGCGGCCGCATCTGCCTCTCGCGCTCCTGCATCCCCGTGAGTTCATCGTGCAACCGCATCATTCGGCGCCCCGACTCGCCGATCTCCCGGTTCCTGGCGGCCATTTCCAGCTTGATCTCATCTTCGGTGCGCCGGCGGAGCCGAAGGAGTGTTTCGAGTCTGAAACGGAAACGGTTCATACCCCTGCCTTCCGCTCATGGTGCGGGCGGCTGTTGCGTGCGCGGGTTGCCTGCCCGGTGCTCCGGGTCATGCTTCGACCGGGCTCAGCATGAGCGGGCCGACTGCATCAACACGGTTGGCAGCACCTCTGCGGTCACTTATGCATAAGGGCCGATTACCTTTGCTGTTCGGCGCTCCCGAGCATTTCCGTGAGGGCTTTGAGTGTCTGGTCGAACGGATGGTGTTCCTTGCGGTCCTGCCGCAGGAACTCCTCCAGCGCCCCGTGTATTTTGATTGCCTTGTCGACCCGCTGGTCGCTGCCGGCCGAATACGCCCCAATCTGAATGAAATCTTCGTTTTCCCGGTACGCCGCCATGTAGTCCTTGAGACGGGCGGCTACGGATGCGTGCTGACTGCCGATCACATCGGACATGCACCGTGAAATACTCTCCAGCACGTCGATTGCCGGATAGTGATTGCGATGGGCAAGGCGGCGGGAGAGTACGATGTGTCCGTCGAGGACGCTCCGGGCCGAATCGGCAATGGGCTCATCCATGTCGTCGGCCTCCACCAGCACGGTGAACATCCCCGTGATCGTACCGGTATCGGAGGTGCCGGCGCGCTCGAGCAATTGGGGCAGCATGGCGAACACCGACGGTGTATAGCCCTTGGTGGCCGGGGGCTCCCCGACCGCGAGTCCTATCTCGCGCTGAGCGGTTGCCAGGCGGGTCAGGGAGTCGATCATGAAGAGCACGTCCTTGCCCATGTCCCTGAAATACTCGGCCATTGCCGCGGCCACCATGGCCCCTTTGAGCCTGATCAGCGCGGGCTGGTCCGAGGTGGCAACCACCACAACCGAGCGCCGCAGGCCCTCTTCACCGAGATCCCGCTCCAGAAACTCCCGCACCTCCCTGCCGCGCTCACCGATCAAGGCAATCACGTTGACATCCGATCGACAATTCTGCGCCATCATGCCCATCAGAATGCTCTTGCCCACACCGCTGCCGGAGAAGATCCCGACACGCTGTCCCTTGCCCACCGACGTGAACCCGTCGATTGCCCGAATCCCGGTCTCGAACTGTTCGGTGATTCTCTTGCGCTGCAGGGGGTTGGGAATCCGGGAGAAGGCGGGCCGATGGCGCTCGATTTTCAGCGCCCCGTTGCCGTCGATGGGTCGCCCGAGCCCGTCAACCACTCTCCCGGTAAGCTTCGGACCCACCCCCACCATCAGGGGATGCTTGGTCGACACCACACTGAGGCCGGGATGAATTCCCTCGATCGGACCCAGCGGCATGAGCAGCGTACGATTCTTGCGGAACCCCACCACTTCGGCCCTGCCCGCCTGCAGGCCGTTGCGCTCCAGCAGGCAGACATCGCCCACCGATGCGGTCGGACCGGTCGATTCGATGAGAAGCCCGATAACTTCGGTGACCCTCCCGTGAATGCGCACCGGTTCCGCCCGCGCGATTGTCTGGAAGACCGGCTGAAACTGTACGTCCGTATTCATGCGCACCCACTTCCCGCGAAAGCGTTACCGGTCCGGCGACGGCGGCGTTTCGGCGCCGTCGGTTTCGACTTCGCCGGTTTCGGCTCCCTCCACGGCCCCGGTCTCCGCGGTCTCGCTGCTCCGGGCCGCGATCCGGGGGTCTGAAGCCGCGGAATCCTCCTGCGCCGCCGTCGACGTGACGCTGTCCCAGACGCGCTCGACCAGCTCCCGCAGCTCATCGTACTGAACCCCCACACGCGCGTCGACATCCCCGGCATTGGACTCGATAACGCATCCTCCCTTGTCAACCCGCGGGTCGGCCGTAATCCGCATGTCACCCAACCGGTCGGTTACACTTTTCCAGAACGCCTCGTTGCGCGAGACCACCTCGTAGTCCTCCTCGGCAACACGAACCCTGAGGTTGTCCCGGTCGGCGATGTAGGAAACGGCCTTGCGAATGGTGGAGAGAACGATATCGTCGTTGGTCGACAGTTCCGTATCGAGGATCTTGCGGGCCACGGCAAAGGCCAGGCGCAGCAAGGTGTGGTGAGACTCGGCGTAGATACGACGGCGCGAGGATTCGAAGCGCTCGATAAACGACACCGTCGTTTCGGACAGCTCTCCGATGCGCGAATCAAACTCCCGACGCGCTTCCTCTTTTCCTTTCCGTGCCCCTTCAGCTTCGCCTTCGCTCCTGCCGCGCTCGAATTCCCGGCGCGCTTTTTCCTCCGATTCGCTCTTCTGCTTCTCAAGACGGCTCTTGAGTTCGGCAACACTCTTTTCGAGCTGGAGAAGCCGCTGCTCCTGTTCGCTCAGCGCCGGTTTCTTTCTTCCCTCAATATGAAATTCTTCGAAATCCAGGGGGCGGCAGGCAAAGGTTTGTCCGCTCTCGCCTTTCTTGAGGATCTTCCGCAGACCGACCGTCGCGGGGTCCCTGGACTCCAGCACGTAGTCGATCAGCGCCGAGATTTCGTCGTGTGAGAATGTTCGTGAACTCATCGCGGCACCGTCCGTGTCTATACCACGACTTCTTCTTCACCGCCGCGGCCGCTTATGATAATCTCCCCGTCCTCTTCCAGCCGACGGATGACATCGACGATACGCTGCTGCACATCCTCCACGTCGCGCAGCCGCACCGGTCCCATATACTCCATCTCCTCCTTGATCATCTCACCGGCGCGCGAAGACATGTTGCGGAAGAACTTCTCCTGCAGCTCCTCACTGGCGCCTTTCAGGGCAACCGAAAGCTCCTTGGTGTCGACTTCCTTGAGCACCCGCTGCATCGAGCGATCGTCAAGCAGCATGACATCCTCGAACACGAACATGAGGTTCTTGATCTCGGTGGCCAGCTCCGGGTTCTCCCGCTCGAGGTTGCCGAGAATGTTCTTCTCCGCGCCGCGGTCGACACTGTTGAGCATCTCCGCAACCGCTTTCACTCCGCCGATCTGCGACACATCGCCGCCGAACAGCGATTTTACCTGGTCGGCAAGCACTTCCTCCACCTGGTGCAGCGTATCGGGCGAGATGCTCTCCATGGTCGCGATACGCGTGGCCACGTCAACCTGCAGCTCCTGCGGCAGCGCGGAGATGATGCCGGCCGCGTTGGACCCTTCCATGTGCGCCAGCAGCAGGGCGATGGTCTGAGGGTGCTCCTTCTGGATGAAATTGACGAGTTGCTTGGGATCGACGTTCTCCAGGAGGTTGAACCCGGTCGTACGAATGCTCTCCTGGATCTTGTCGAGGATCTCTTTTGCCTTGCGCGGGCCCAGGGCCTGCTCCAGAATCTCCTGCGCGTAGTCGAGTCCGCCCTGGGAGACATACTGCTGCGCCATCGCCAGGTTGTGGAACTCTTCGAGCACCGCTTCGCGCACTTCCGAAGAGATATTATCGAGCCGGGCTATTTCGGTGGAAAGCATCTCCACTTCGCTCTCGTCGAGGTTCTTGAACACCATCGACGATGCCTCGCTGCCCAGCGCAACCATGACAATGGCCGCCTTGGCGCGGCCCGAGAGACCGCCGGTCAGCGCGGCGGGGCTCTTCTTGTCCTCCTGTTTGTAGGTCTCCTTGTAGAATCCCTGCGGCATACGCTCACTCTTCCCTGAGGTGGTGAAAAGCGGGGCTTCCCCCGGTCCTGCCGTCGTACTCCAATTATAACGGAGGTGCGCCACCCCCCGCAACATCGCCGCGCCCCCGGGCGCGACCGGTGTTTCTTTACTTGCCCCCCGGCGACGGAGGAGGTTCGTTGAGCCACTGACGAATAATCGTGGCGATATTCACGGGTTGTTCCCTGGAGAGCATCTCGACCCGGTCCAATATCTCCGAGCTGCGCTTCATGTCTTCGGGCACATCTTCGGGCACCTCATCGGGGACCCCCAGGGGTTCGACGGCCGGCAGGGGCGGGTTCATGGCCTCGGCCACGGTTCGGGCCAGGTAGCGCAGGAAGAAGATGAATACCAAAGCCAGAATGAACGCGGCTGCGTACTTGGCGATCATCAACCGGAATGCCCGTATTTCCTGCCGCTTGATCGCTTCCTGCTGCTTGCGCAGATATTCGTTGTCGAAACGCAGGTTGCTCACGACAATCCGATCCCCCCGGGCCACGTCGTAGCCCACCGCGTTTTTCACCATCTCTTCGATTTCCTGCACCTCTTCGACCGTACGGGCCACGTACTGCTCCTCACCCTCCCCGCCGGCTTCATACTTCCCGTCGACCGCCACCGAAACGGTCAGTCGCTTCACATTGCCGACTTCCCCCACGATACTCTCCATCACCTTGTCGATCTCGTAATTGGTAAGTGAGCGCTCTTTCTGATGATCGCCGGTGGGGGCGTTTTTCGTCGTCTCGTCGATCCGCTCCTCCGATCGAACGACACGACTCTCCGGATCGTACTTCTCCAGATTCCGCTCCACGCGGTCGAAGTCCAGATCGACCGAAGCCTTGACGAAGGCCTTCCCCGGCCCAAGCACTCCCACCAGCATCTGCTCGCTCTTCTTCTCCAGGTATCGCTCCACCTTCTGCTGCAGCTCCAGGTTGCGTGAACCGGCCAGGGCGGTTTCATCGCCGCCCATCGGGTCCGACAACAATCGGCCGTCGTAGTCGACCACCGAGATGTGCTGCGGCTCCAGCCCTTCCACACTCGCCGACACCAGGTGCGTTATCGCCCGGACATTGTCTGTGCTCAGTTCCCCGCCGACACGGGCCCGCAACACCACCGAGGCCGTGGGGTCCTGCTGTTGATCCAGAAAAATGGTCGGTTCGGGCACCACGATATGCACCCGCGCCGCCTTGACTTCCTCAAGCCCTTCGATCGTACGCCGCAGTTCGCCCTCGAGCGCACGACGGGCATTGATCTTCTGGACGAAATCAGTCATGGCCAGGTTCGTCTTGTCGAATATCTCGTAGCCGACACCGCGTGACTCGGGCAAGCCCTCACGAGCAAGAGCCATGCGGATTTCGTAGAGCTGCTTCGCCTCCACCATCACCGTCCGTCCGTCGTCACGAAGCTTGTACGAATACCCCGATTCATCGAGCTTCTCCGTAATAACCGCCGCTTCCCTGACCGGGAGGTCGGAATAGAGAGGGCGGTAGCCCGACACCGAAGGGGAACTCCGAGTCCAGAGCAATAATCCGATAAGCCCGAAGACCGTGAACGCGACCAGCGACGACGTAATGATCTTCTGCTGCAGGGAAAGACGCTGCCAGACGGCCGAAAGCTGGGCTATGAGTTGTCTGAAAAATTCCGCCATGAAATCCTGTCTCCTTCATCGACGCCCGCTCGTCCTCCCCGACGAACCAGGGCGCAATCCTGTCGCCGCCGCGGCTTACAGCCGCATGCGCAGCACCTCCTGATAGGCGTCCATCACCTTGTTGCGAATCTCCATCATCATGTTGAATGCCACGTTGGCCTCTTGCACGGCGCTCATCACCTGGTGAACATCGGTAATCTCCCCCGCTACCATCTTCTCGATCGACTTGTCCGCTTTCACCTGCATGTCGTTGACGTTCTTCATCGTCTCCTTGAGCGTTTCCTTGAACGATGGAACGTCCTTGCGCTCGCCCCCGATTCGTGCACTCTTCCTCGGCCCCCCACCTTCCCGCAGCGGTCCGACGGGATTGATCCGGTTCATGTTGGGTGTCCTCCGAAAAGGCTTGTGCAGTCCGGCGCTACAACCCGGCTCGATTGAATGATTTTCCTGTACCCTCACACTATAGTATAGTTATCGACTCCGATCCCGCAAATCATCAGCCCGTCTCAGGCATAGGCGTCGAAGCGCGTCCCGAGGATCCGCCCGCGGTTCGCTTTCCCGCCGCCTTCCGGCGCCGATACATTCCGTGCTCGTGCCGGCGCGGAACTCCGCCCCGCGTCCGGGGCAATCGGCACGTGTTCCCGCCCGCGGACCCGATTCAGACCGGGATTGCGCGCCTGTGCTCCACGGGCCAGTCTCTGGAACTCAGCCCACCTGCCCGTCCCTCCTACCGTGTCGATCCCCATGACGCTCGCCTCCCGCTACCGACGACGCTACAACTGCAGCGCCTGCATCAGCATGCCCTTGGTGGCGTTGAACGCCGTTACATTCGCCTCGTAGGCCCGCGTAGCCGCAATCATATCGGTCATTTCCTGCACCGGATTGATATTGGGCTGGGCCACATACCCGTCCTGGTCGGCGTCCGGATGCGACGGGTCGTGAACCATCTTCGGCGGACGCGTGTCCTTGCGGATCTCGGCAACCCGGACGCCCCTGCCGAAAAAACGTTCGTCGCGCGGAAAATTGTCCGGTGGGATGGGAAGATGCCGCTCGGTGGTCTGCATCCCCCGGAGCCCCTCCCGCTTGTTCACCAGACGCGTGTCCTTGTCTTCGGATTCGGCCGTGAACACGACATACTCCCTGCGATACGGCCCCCCTTCAGCCGTCCGCGTCGTCTCGATATTGGCCAGATTGGACGAAATCGCGTTCTGGCGAATGCGCTGGGCCCGCATGCCCGATGCGCTTATGCGCAAACCCGAAAAGATCCCGTTAACCGGCATACGCTACTCCTCGGTGAGGCGAAGTACCTCTCCGCTACTGCTGCAACGGCAGACTTCTCGCCTGAATCGCGGCATTGAGCTTCCTGTATGCGCCGCGGGCGAACCGAATCCCGTAGTTGAAAAGTATCTGGTTCTCGGCCAGTTTGGCCATCTCGGTATCGATATCCACGTTGTTGACCCCGCTGGGCAGTGTCTGATCGACCGGGCGCTCCACCGAAGGATTGACCCGCCCGGCGTCCTTGCGCCCGATCGGCATGTGTCCCGCGTCGGTAGTGGTTCCTTTCAGCTTCGTCCGGTCAAGAGCTTCGCGCAACTCCTCCTCAAAAGAGACTTCGAGCCGATGATAGCCGGGGGTGTTCACGTTCGCAATGTTGTTTCCGATCACCCTCGAACGCAACATCGCCGCATCGAGGCTCTTTTTCACCGCCGGCAGAGCGGTCCTTTGAAAGAGAAGCTCATTAGGCATCACACCACCTTTCCATCACGGTTGAAGGGCCGCACACACGCTTTGGACGCGACAGCCTGTCAATGAGAGAAGCAATCGGGGTGCCAAGTCCGCGTGATTCCTCCCCGGCACATCCGATCCACCGCCGGTTTGTCACAAAACATTGTTCTGCAGCTACTTACAACGACATCTTGTGTCCGGTGTTCCCGGCTTTACACCCCGGGGGCTAAAGTTATTCGCGAATCGACCGATATGGGCCGGACGAATTTGCCCGGTCGGGCGGAAGGTTTTACCGGGAAATCGAGGTGTGGCACAAGGGGGATTGAGGGCCAACCGGACCATGTCCGTGCGCCTGGATTCCGGAAGGATAGTGCCGCGCCCCCCCCCTCCCTTTGATCGAGGAAAGTTTGCGTATGTATATTCCTGAAAGCTGAGAACACCTTTGCGGTTCTTGTGTGTAAATGAGGTGTTTGCATGTACGGCCGCACTCACTCCTTTCGAAAGGAGCCGCCCATGGCCAAGGCAACAACGGGTGACACGGTCAAAGTCGCGTACACCGGAACGTTGAAAGACGGCACTGTGTTTGATAAGGCCGGCAGCGAGAAACCGATTCAGTTCACGCTCGGCAACAAGCAGCTTATCTCCGGTTTCGAGCAGGCCGTTGAGGGAATGGAAGTCGGGGAAAAGAAATCATTCTCTCTCTCCAGCGACCAGGCCTACGGTGAGTACAACCAAAACGCCGTGGTCGAGACGTCCCGCAACGTACTGCCCGACAATGTCGAGCCCGAAGTGGGCATGCGTCTGCAGGCACAGGACCGCAACGGCAATCCCGTCCCGGTCGTCATCTCCGAGCTGGCTGAATCAACGGTCAAGCTCGACGCCAACCATCCGCTGGCAGGCAAGGACCTTTCCTTCGAGGTCGAACTGGTCGACATTCAGGACAAGGGCGACGAGCAGGAGGCGTCGTAAGCCTGCCGGGCAGCCATAGTTGCGATTAGGATAGGCCCGACCGGTTCCGCCCGGCGCTCCAATCGGCGGCGTCGGGCGCCTTCCACCCCATGCGGCAACGCAAGGGGCCAACGCTTTTTGTATTTTCTAATCCGTGTGGTCTGGACGCAAGCGCGTGGTTCTTTCCCTGCGTCCCGGCGGTACCCCTGACAGGCGAGGACGGTCGATGACGGAACCCGGAACTGCGAGGCCATTGATTGCGCTTGACTACGACGGTACGATAGCCAACACGAATTTCTCCAAAAGGATGTGGATCAGGGAACATCTCGATATGGACGTTCCGGAGTGGAAGTGCGATCGGACCAACTGTGTCGGAATCATCGGCGTGGACAATTACGAACGAATGGGCGAGTATGTCTACGGTCCGGAGGCGAGCCGTGGTGCCAAGCCCGTAGCCGGTTCGCTGCGCACGATCAAACAACTCTCCCGCCTCTTCGATCTGGCCATTGTGACGGCCCGGTCCGAGGAGCGTATTGCCTACGCCCGGGAATGGCTCAAAACCTGTTCGCTCAGCAGTCACATATCCGACATCATCCCGCGGGGGGGACGTGAGAAGCTCGACATCGCGCGCGAACTGGGCGCCGATGCGCTTCTGGATGATGACGTGCGGCACCTCAAGCCGTCGGAGGATATCCCGATTATCAGATACTGTCTTGCCCCGGGCAAAACCATGGCACTGACCTATGAGCAGGGCATCATCTACGTTCGAACGTGGATCGCTTTCAAGAAACACGTGAAGACGAGTCTCACCGGACAATACGGCTGAGGGGCGGCGTGACCGGGGGAGAGAAAGGAACCCCCGCCGCCGCGGCTGTTACCGTTGCACTGTGGGAGTCGAGACGGACGCGCGCTCCCGGCCGGTGCTTCACGTGTGGCCGTGTTGGATTTCTCCCGGATCGTTATCGGATACCGTAGCCGGCACGGTGACGTTGGAATCCGTTGCAGAACGGAAAGAGTGCATGAACCGCCGCACTGTTACTATCGCGCTCCTTTGCCTCGTGTGCTCGATCGTTGTCGGGTACAAGATCAAGGTCCTCGGCTATCATCCGCGGATGGTCATCCCCGTGTTCGGCTACCGGCTCCTGCTGGACATGCATCTGGACGGCCACGGGAATCCCGTATCGGTAACGACGTTCGTGCCGCGGTCCACGCCGATGCAGCGAATCAGCGATCTGCGGGTTCGCTCGGGGCCGTTTACTCACGCCACGCATACCGACGGCGACAATACGGTCGCCTCGTGGCATGCCGACAATGTGACGGGGTCGGTTGAGCTTTCGTTGTCGTATTTGGTGCACAACAAGGCCGTACGCTTCCGTCTTCCCGACTCACTCTCCATTCCAGCCGATTACGGCCCCCACTATGTATCGTTTCTGCGGGCTACCGATCTTATCCAGAAGGACCATCCGGAGATTGCCGCTCTTGCGCGGCGGTCAGGCATACACGCCCGCGAAAACGCCGTTGACATTACGCGGGCCGCGTTTGACTACGCCGCCGATTCGCTCGGCTCCGCGCGGTTCAGCGCCCGGACCGACGCTCTGCTGGCACTGAAGCTCCGTGAGGCGAGCTGCAACGGCAAGAGCCGGCTGATGGTGGCCCTGTTGAGGCACCGCGGCATACCCGCGCGCCTGGTCGGCGGCATTATCCTCGAAACGGGCAGGAAGCGGACCACGCACCAGTGGGTGGAAGCCCGCCTGGGAGACCGGTGGGTACCGTTCTGTCCTCTCAACGGGTATTTCGCCGAGCTGCCCGATACCTACCTTGCGGTGTACCGGGGCGACGAGTCGATGTTCGTGCGAACCGCAAACGTCAACTTCAAATACGGATTCCATATTCGCGGAGTCATGCTCCCCCGCCATAACCGCGAGGCGGTCACGCAGGCGTCGCTGCTGAACATCCTCAACCTCTGGGAAATGTTCAGCCGGGCAGGCATCCCGCTGGAGCTGCTCAGGATTCTGCTCATGATCCCCCTCGGCGCAGTCGTGATCATCATCTTCCGAAACGTCATCGGTGTCCACACCTTCGGCACGTTTCTTCCCGTGCTCATTGCCACGGCGTATCGAGATACCGGGCTGTTGTGGGGCCACATGGTCTTTGTCGTCGTAATCGGGGTCGGTGTGCTCGTCAGGCTCCTGCTCGACCGCTACCGTCTTCTTCATTCGCCGAAACTCACCATCATCCTCGTGTCGGTTATCGTGACCCTGATTCTGCTCACGGTAGCGGGTATCAGGACCGGCCTGCGCAGTCTCTTCGGCGCATCGATGTTTCCTCTGGCGATCATGGCAATTACGATCGAGCGGTTCGGTATTGTAAGCGAGACCCGCGGACTGCGCCACGCGCTCGTGGTGTGTTTCTGGACGATAGTGGTCGTGACGTTCTGTTACCTTTCCATGCTCTCGATCTTCCTGCAGTCGATTGTTCTGACGTTTCCCGAGACCCTGCTGCTGATTGTGGCGGCCAGCATGTACCTCGGCTCCTGGAACAACCTTCGTCTTTCGGAATTCATACGGTTCCGACGATTGATTTTCGGTACGCGTGGAGGTACCCGTGTCGGCAACTGAAAACCTTCAGCGAATCCTGGGGCTCAACTGCCGCAATATCGACTACGTGTCGCGATACAATCGCCGCGATCTGCTGCACCTTGTCGACAACAAGCTCGAAACAAAGAAGGTGCTTCAACGAGCCGGCATTCCTCACCCTCGCCTGCTTCGGGCCTACGAATGGTTCTGGGAGCTGGACGGTTTCTCCGGTGACCTGGATTCCATCGATACGTGCGTGCTCAAACCCTCCCGGGGGCTCTCGGGCGCGGGCGTTCTGGTTCTCAGGCGCGAAGGCCGGGATGAATGGCATACCCCGTCGGGCCACCGCTACACTCCCGCCGACCTCGCCCACCATGCCTCGGATATCCTCTACGGCGTCTACTCGATCGACAACACGACCGACACCGCCCTGCTGGAGAAAAGAATCGTCCCGTCGTCCTTCTTCACCCGGATCGCTCCCGCGGGTATTGCCGACATACGGGTGATTGTCTTCGGCGGAGAACCGGTCATGGCCATGAGCAGGTTTCCGACATGGGAGTCCGACGGAAAGGCCAATGTTACGCTCGGGGCCGTGGGTGCGGGGGTGCATATGGCAACCGGGGAGATCATATCGGCCTCGACCAAACGCGGCCCCCTCGACACCCATCCCGACAGCGGCGTCCGGCTGCGGGGAAAGACGATTCCCTTGTGGAGTGAAGTACTGCGGATTGCCTCGCGCATTCAAGACCACGTGGCGCTGGGCTACCTGGGAGTGGATATCGTGATTGACGAGAACGAAGGGGCGCTGGTTCTTGAGCTGAATGCGAGGCCCGGCCTGGAGATCCAGAACGCCAACGGACGCGGATTGAAGCGCCTGCTTCAGCGCCGCGGCTCACCCGGGGAGGCCCCTGCGTGGTAAAGAATACGGGAGAAGTAGTCAGGTCGTACCTCTTCCCCCTGGGACTCCTTGCGGGGCTGCTGCTGAGTAATTTTCTCAACGCAACGGGGCTGTTCAAGGAGTGGCTGGACACCGATGAACTCGAAGTGCGGGTCGTGGACCTTGTTTCACCCCGGGAGCGGGAAGGCAGGGAGGGATTGGAATCGGAGGGCCTCCATTACGAAACAATTCTTCAGGACGAAAACGATCCGCGAATCTCGGGCGCGGCCGCCCGCGGCTTCGAGCAGGGCCAGCGCGCCCTGAAACGCGCCGACTACCGAAAGGCCCTGACTCTCTTCGAGGAAGCCCGCACGCTCGACTCGCTCAATCCGGTACTCATGAGCCAGATCGGAATGGCGGCAATGAATCTCGGTGACACGGCGCGCGCGCGGACGTTTTTGAACGACGCCGTGCACCTCGATCAAAGCTTTGCGCGGGGCTATTTCAACCTGGGTTTCTTTCGCATGCAGCACGGAGACCGGGCGGGAGCACGGAAGGCGCTGGAGAGTGCGATCCTGCTTCAACCCAACTACGATATCGCTTACTACAATCTTGGAGTTCTTGAGCTGCGGGACGAAAACCTCGACAAGGCCGGATCGCACTTCCTGCGGGCACTGTCACTGAATCGCTCGCCCCGCTTCGCCGCCGCTCACTATAACCTGGGTCTGATCTACCAGCGTCTGGATAACCCCTCGCGAGCCGCGCATCATTATCGACGTGCCGTGAAATTGAACCCGTCACATACGGCCTCCCGTTTCAATCTCGGCCTTCTGTACATCGATCAGGGCGAATATTCCCGTGCCCTGAGCCTCTTCCGTACCCTTGCCAGACTCGAACCGGACAATCCGAAACACCCTTTCAACATCGCCCTTATCCACCTGCGCAACGATCGGAACGAAAAGGCCCTCCGGTTCCTCGATTCGGCCATTGCCCTCGATACGGCCTACGCACCGGCTCATTTCAACCGCGGGCTGGTGCTCTCGAAGATGGGGCGGAGGGAGGATGCCCTGGTGTCGTACTACGGCTCGCTCGATGCCGCACCCGCAAGTCCCGCCACCCATTTCAATATTGCCAAGGTCTACGAAGACGCCGGAGAGGCCGATTCGGCCCTGGCTCACTACGAGGAAGCACTGCGGCTCAATCCCGAGTACGCAAAGGCCTACAGCAGCCTGGGCGTCTTCTTTCTCCGCCGGGATTCGCTCCCTTCCGCGCTTCGCGCACTTCGCACCGCCCTGGGATACGCACCGTCCCGTGAGGACAGTATCGACATCCTGTACAACACCGGGGTGGTACGACTTCGACAGAACAAGTACTCCAGGGCACAGGCATGTTTCGACTCGGTACTGTCGTATCGGCCGAGGCACCTCGAGGCCATGTTCAACGCCGGAGTGACACGCCTGGGAGCCCGGGAATACGAAGAGGCGGAGGGCTACTTCACCCGGGCCCTCCGCATCGAGCCCCGGCACAAGAAATCCCTGTTCAACCTGGGCGTAGCCTACAGCAAGACACGACAGTATCGCCTCAGCAAAGAGGTCTTCAGACGCCTGGTCTCGATCGATTCCGGCAACGCGGAGCCGTGGTTCAACCTGGGACTCGTGTATGCGGCCCAGGACAGCCTCGACAGCGCATCGGCCATGTACGCCCGTGCGGTTACCCTGCGGAAAAACTATCCGGCAGCCTACCTCAACCGGGGTGTTGTCCTCGCCCGCCGGGGGAAGTACGCCGAAGCGATCGGGCAGTACCGCCGTGCCCTCACCTTCGATCCCGGCTACCTCGAAGCGCACTTCAACTTCGGCCTGGCCCTGGCGAACATGAAACGCTACGATGAAGCCGCGCAACGGTACCTGGCAACCCTTCGGCTCGACGACACCTACGGTGAAGCGTACAACAATCTCGGTCTGGTCTATGCCGAATCGGGCGCCATCGAGAAAGCCGTGCAGGCCTACCTCAAGGGACTGGAGCTGGATCCCGACAACCGTACCATCCTGTTCAACCTTGCGCGGGCCTACAGCAGAGGCGACCGCCCCGAGAAAGCCCTCAAAACATACCAGAATGTGATCGAACTGGCGCCGGACTACCTTGAAGCCCGCAACAACCGGGCGATCATCCTCATGCGGCGCCGGCGCTACAAACAGGCTATCGCCGAACTCAAGAAGATCACCCGCATCGATTCCTCCTACGCCACTGCCTGGTACAACCTCGGAGTATGCTGTCGCAAGAGCGACGCCGACACCGAGGCGGAGCGGATGTATCGACGGGTACTGGCGCTGGAGCCCAACAACCACAAGGCCCTGATCAACAGGGGAACGATCCTGCTTGAACGCAACGAACTTGAAGAAGCAGAGGCCATGTTTTCGCGCGCAACGCGGGCGCGCAGCGACTACTGGAACGCATACTACAGCCTTGCCCAGGTACAGCTCAAACTCGGCAAGCCTTCACAGGCCGAAGAAAACGCTCTCCGGGCGCGGGAACTGAACCCCTCCCACAAGGGAGTGAGGAAACTGCTCGCATCGATCCGGAGTCACATACGAAGCGCCCGGGCTCTCTGAGCGACACTTTTCGAACTACCGGAGACTGAATGACGTACTTCCGTCGACGTAGTAGTACCCCCGCACACATCGCCGCGGCAACACTCCCGTTGGTGATGTGTCTTGCGGCGGCCCCGTCACCTTCGCTGTACTATGCTCTCAGCGGAAGAGTATCGCTGGACTCCAATGTCCCGCGGGATACCACCGAAGAATTCGGGTGGTATGCGGCTCCGTCGTGAAAGCCGGGCGCCCCCCGCGCCGGCCCGCCATGCGTTCCCGCTTCCCGTCGAATTCGCTTTGCAGCGGGTGCTCCCCTATAGTACAATCATAATGGACCAATCCCGGGCGTCCGACGTCCGGAAAGGGTGGGGTATGCCCGAAGGCAGAGTTATTATCAAATCCACCAGGGAAGCGCTTTCGCGCCTGCCGGGAAGTGTGATGCTTCCCGACGGGACCAAGCCCGTTCGCCTGGGCTCCGGCACCGTCACCTCCCTGCTCAGCGTAGGCGGCATGGCCATCATTTACAGGATCTGGAACCCGGAACTCGAAGTCAGCCGGGCGGTCAAGCTCCTGCACCCCGACCACACCAAAGAGTCGGAAGACCGGTTCCATACCGAAATGAAAATCACGGCCAAGCTCCATCATCCAAATATCGTCGAGATCTATGCGGTCGGCAAATGGAACGACCTCCCCTACATCGAAATGGAGTGTATCGAGGGGCTGACCCTGGAGGAGATGGTCGGCTCCCACGGGAGCCTGCCGCTTGAAGTATGCACCTCGCTGGGGATCATGGTGGGCCGCGCGCTCAACCACGCACACCACCAGAGCTACATGATCTACGGAAAGAAGTACGAAGGGATCATACACCGGGATCTGAAGCCGGCCAATGTGATGGTGACCAACGCGGGCGTGGTCAAGCTCATGGATTTCGGCATTGCCAAACCGACCTCCGCGGGCCTGCACACCATGGACGGCATGGTCGTGGGGACCCTGCAGTACCTGGCGCCCGAGCAGCTCGACGGCAAGGAGACCGACATCCGGGCGGATATCTACTCGTTCGGGACCCTGCTCTACGAAATGCTTACCGGCAACCGCGTATTTCCCGAAAGCAATATCGCAAAGCTTGTCCCGGCCAAGCTCAGCAACAGATTCACGCCGCTGGAAGATTTCAAGCTCAGAATCCCCCGCAGACTGGTCAATCTCACACATCGTTGTCTCAAACAGGAGAAGGAAAAACGCATTCAGACGATGCTCGAACTCCTGCGGGAGCTTGGCAGGATCCACAAGAAGCTCACGAACCGTTCCCCCGAGCAGGTGATGGCGCAGTTCATGAAGGAGAGAACGAGGGGAGCGGGCGACGAAAAAACCGTAGCTTCAGTGCGCAGAAGACATCCCATTGTACCGGCGCTCCTCTGGGTGTTCACGTCGGCGGCGCTGCTGCTGACCGCGGGATTTGTCCTCTACAGCACGATCCTTCAGGGCAAATTTCCGTGGCAGAGCCCCGGAGAAACGAAGGCCGAATGGTCAATGATCCGGAAAACCCCTCCCGTGCCGAGACGCCCGGACGCCTCCCCGGCTCCCCCGGCGAAGAAGGCGCCGGCCGAAAGAAGAGAAGAATCGGTGACAACGGTGTCACGGCCGCCGGCAGGTGCGTCCTCGACGGCGCGTTCGGCCAGGCCCCGCCGGCGCAGCACCGTTCCAATTACACGCGGACCCACGCGGCCTCGTCGGGCGAAGCCTGCCGCCGCGGCGCCGACGCCGCCCGGGAAGAGAGCGGGTGAGGAGAAACAAACGCCGGCCCCAACGCCCCGGCCTCCCGGCTTTGTGGAAAAAATGAAGAAGCAGCACAACACTTCCGATCTCGTGCGCATCATGATCGCCGAAATCGACGAGGGCCGACACGACAACGCCCTCCGTCTCTACGATCACCTTACACCGTCGCAGGCGCAATCCGGGGACGCTCTGCTGGCGAAGTTTCAGGCGCTTGAAGCCGACGGGAGTCCCGGGAAGCTGTCGCGCTTCTTGAAGACCAACAATATTGCCGACGGCACCTTCTACGCCCGAAAAGCACTCATGTTCCTGGAGGAAGGCAGCCCCTCGAAAGCGCTTTCATTCCTGAGCACGGCCGAACGAACCCACACTCGACTGACATCCAACGAAGACTTGCAATGTGAAATCGCCTATCGCCGCGCGCAGTGCCGCAGCAGGTTGTTCGACGCATCCGGGGAGGAAGCTACAAAGAAGGACGCCATGGAAGCGTGGTTCAACGTGAAATCGCTGCTGCGCCGCAACCCCGAACACCCTTTCTACCGCGAGGCCGATTCCGAAATCAGGCGGATCAGCGCCGCAACCGCACAGTAGCAGCCTATGATACCTCCGCCCTCATCACTTGCGCGCCGGGTTTGCTTCCTCGTGCTTCTACCGGGGGCCCTTGTTTCCGGCCCGGCGACCGGGACGGCCGAAATCGGTGACGAGCCTCTGTTTGACACACTGGCCGGACAACTTCCGGGTGTGCTCTTCGCGGGCAAGGGACCGTATCGTGTCGTGGCCGACGTCTATGTGCCGGCCGGGAAAACCGTCAGTATCGAAGCGGGGACGGTACTGCTGTTCAAGAATTTCACGGGGCTGCAGGTAATGGGGAGGCTTCGCGCCAACGGCACGAGAACGGCCCCGGTCGTTTTTACGTCCGAGAACGATACGGCCTGTAACCCACACAGCACCGTGCAGGCGGCACCCTACGACTGGAACGGCGTCTTTCTGCTCGAGGATGCCGTCGGGTCGCATCTGTCGCATGTCCACACACGCTACTCCGTCGAAGGCATCACCTCCCTGACACGGTTCATCCGCCTGGAATCCTGCGTCTTTCGCCACAACGGACGAGCCGATTTCACCATCGAAGGTGAAGAGAAGATAATCGAGCATCAGCCTTACAACTACGCTCTTTCCGTGGATAATGCAACTGATGCGGGTATTCCGGTAACCATCCTGCGCGACCCCCTGGCCGTCAGAAGGAACCTTACCCGCTATTCGGGAATCGCTCTGGCGGTGGGGGGGTGCATCACCGGGGCACTCTACACCGCCAACCTGCAATCGTCGTCCCGAAAATTCGATCGACTCTGCGGCACCGATCCACAAAACCTTGCCGAGAATTCATCGAGCACCTGGCGCCGTGCACGTTCGGACCGCAACGCCGACGCGGCCCTGACCATTGCCGGCTGGGTTCTTGGTGCTCTCGGTGGAGGAGCCCTCGTATGGTCGTTCACGTTCTAAGAATCCGGGGGCGCACCCCGCGCGTCCCACCGACGGGACGCGGTTTCGCGCGCACACTCCCGGCCGTTGCGTCCTGTTTCCTCTGCCTGATACTGGCATGCGGCGGCGAATACAACCCCTTCGCCGACCAGGACAACGCCGGGTTGCACATCGCCTACCGGAGTATCGCCGACGGTGATACGGTTACGGTATTCTCGGCCGAAACGCTCTCGCTCATCGTAACGGTCAAGGAAAAGGTATCCTCCTTCACCGTGACCATTCCCGGCAACCGGCTGTGGACCCACGACGACACGGTGGTTGACCACAGTCGATTCAATCGCGAGCCCTTTGACCTGGTCTTCTCAATGCACGATACGGGCATGCACAACATCGTGCTGGGAGTTGCCGGACGCGACGGGGGTCGGGTCAACGACACCATATCGCTGTACGCCGCCTTTCCTCCGGTGCAGCCCGATATCGAAGCCTGCTTCGGCGACTCGATCACGCTTCGCTGCGCACCCGCCGGCGATCGTGACGTTGCGTACCACTGGTCGCTGGGCACGGCTACCAAGCACGTTTCTCAGCGGTGCAGCCTGCGCGTAGCCGCGGAATCGCCGGTATTGCGCGGATCGGGCGCGGTGTGGATCGGCGACGGTGAAACGGTCTCCCCCGCCGACAGCTTCTCGTTCACCTTCCACGACAGCGCACGTCCCGAAATAGTGTGTGTAAACGAACACTACCGGGGCGGCGACACGGTTTTCACGGGAGACAGCCTGTTCAATTTCAGGGTGCGGATAACGGACCGGGGCGAATACTGGGTAGATTCCGCGTCGGTCAACGGTCTGCCGTTCGACCGCGCCGACCGCAAGGTATACGGCAGGCTCTTCGACAAGATGCATCTTCACCCCCCTTCCTCACCGCTGCGCCTCGACGTCTACGCGCTGGATCACTACGACGGCGGCAACCACCGACGGCGAACGTATCGCGCGGTGTTCATCGACACCCTCCAGCCGTCCTCGCCGGCGGACATTGTTGTTGACGCCCCCTCGCGCGATTCCCTGCCGGTCGACACCCGTCAATACTCGATCCGGGGACACGTGGAAAACAACACGCTGGACTCGGTGTATCTTGCCCTGTCGGCATTTGTCAACGGCCGCGAGCAGAGCGGACGCGACACGATCACCGAAGACGGCGGCACCTGGCAATGGACTGTCGAGCTGGACAACGGGCCGAATACGGTTGTCGTCACCGGCGCCGACGTGCGTTTCGGCGGAACCGTCGATCGCGTCTCACGAACGATCATCCGTGTCCCTTCGATTGCCGATACCATCCCGCCGATCATCGCGCGCATCACCGCCGGCGGCGGAAATGCCGACGGGTACTACAGCCCGACATCACGGGTAACGCTGGGCGTTCGGGCCTACGACGAAGAAGGGAGGGTGGACACCCTGACCATAAACGACTCCACGGTTGCGCCCTCGGGCACCGACAGCCTCTGGTATTTCAGCTTACGCTCCCTGGCTCATCACCCCGCCGGCAACGAGATACTGGTGCGGGCGGTGGACGACGAAGGCAACAGTGCCACGGCGACATCGATTGTCTATGTCAACCGGCTCCCCTACATCGCGCACCGTCCCGGGGCCGCCTTTCTCAACGCGGGTACACCGTATGTCGATTCCATCAGGGCGGTTGATCCCGACGGCGACACCGTCACCTTCGACATCCGGTCGGGGCCCGACGGTCCGGCGGTCGATTCCGCCGGCATGCTCTCATGGACCCCCACACCCGCCGACACCGGGCGCCACAACGTATCGGTGCGGGTTTGGGACGGCTATCAGCCCCGGTTCATCACCTGCACCCTGTACGTTTCGCCCGCCGGACACCTGCCGCCGGGACCGGTACGGTTCGCCACGCGAAGTGAAGATTTTCCTCCGTACCTCGAGATCGGCAGGGACACACTCCTCATTCCCCTGAGCACCGCACCGGGAACCGGCATGGCACCGTTTCACTTCACGGCTCGACTGGTAGACAAGGACACGGTACTGCCGTGCAGCGGCGAAGGAAACGTTGTGAGCTGGGAACCGGACACCGGCGACACCGGCTTTCACCACCTGCGGATAACGGTCACGGATCGTTTCCCCAGCTCCGACACTCTCTACCCCCGCATTCTGGTGGTTCCGCCCAACCGCCCCTGCTCCCTCTCAACACGCTCTTCGGGCCCGCTGCTTCCCGACGGCACGGTCGATCTGAATGCCGGGCGGAAAGCCGATACGCTTGTGTTCAGAATCAACGACCCCGACCACCCGATGACCGAAGTCTATGATATTGTCATCTACCACTCCTCACGATCCAACGTGATGAGTACGATTGATTCCGCCGTAGTCGACTCCTTCACCCTCGCCGTCGATCCGCAACTCATGAACGGGTACGACACGGTGACCGTGGTCGTCACCGATCGCGGAGGACACCGGGATACGCTTACCCAGCCGCTGTACTACGGAATGCCCCCATACGCCCCGCAGGTCCTCGCACCGGAAAACTATGCCGGTGTTTCCGGTACAACCGTAACACTCTCCTGGCAAACCATCGACCCGGACGCCGATTCGCTCTCCTACGACATCTACCTTGGAGACAGTCCTCAAACCCTGGAACGAATCGTCACGACACGCGAAATCAGCCGCGAGGTGACCGGTCTGGACCCGCCGCGGACCTATTACTGGAAGGTGGTTGCACGAGACTGGAAATCATACACGGAAGGGCCCCTGTGGGTGTTTTCCACACAGGAGCATTAGGATGCCGCACGGCTCAGAGTATCCCGGCGATGAACGGAAAACATCAAACACTCGCCCGGTCGGTGCAGCGGATAACGGCAAACACCGCACGGCCCTTTGACATACGGACCGGGATACTGTATTTTTGTGTTGTATTGGTCAACTATCGACAAGGAAGCACGACATGGCACAGAAAAAACGCAGAAAGCACAAGAGAATCCATCTGATATACTATCTTCTTGTCTTTGACCGCACGACCGATCATCTTGTGGGACACCTTGTCGATATCACCCCGGGCGGCCTGAAACTCATGTCCAAGGACCCCGTGGAATCCGGCAAATCCTTTGAGTTCAGAATGATTCTGCCTATCGAGCTGGACGGCACCAACCGTCAGTTGTTGTTCAACACGAAGTGCATGTGGTGCAAGAAGAATGTCTATTCGGATTTCTACGGCGCCGGCTTCGAAATAAGCGATATCGACAAGGAAGACATCGACCTGATCAAGCGGCTCATCGAAGATTTCGGCTACCGGGACTGAGACCCCGAGCGTATTCGGGCATATTCTCTCTCCCCCCTGGCTCCCGACCCATTTCCCACACCGTCATCGACCGACATGCCGCACTACCGGGTAGGCAGGGTAGCCGGCCGGCTTCGCGAAAACGGAAAGCGGGACTTCCCAAATTGCCCCAAATCAGCCGTATTCGGCAATTATAGAATACCGATGCCGCGGACCTGGTCATCGTGGGAGCGGCCCTGATTGCCAAAGCGAAACGTATTTTTAGTTTCAGAGAAAGCAGCGATCACAAAGCATGAAATTGAAAGTCGTAATTCATGAAGCTGAAGAAGGTGGTTTCCGGGCGGAAGTGCCTTCAATTCCTGGTTGCATGACACAAGGCGATTCATACAAGGAATTGATTGAGAACCTGTACGATGCGATAGAAGGGTGTTTGTCCCTGCCGAATGAATAGAGCCCCGGCTTGAGCCGCGTTTGCATGATGACGGGAGTGGTTGTAGCTTTCGGTGGGCGGAGACAAAATCCAACTACAAACAAAAAAGGCGGCACTCTCGAAAGATCTTCAAGAATGCCGCCTTTGGTAGTCCCGAGGGGAATCGAACCCCTGCTGCAGGAATGAAAATCCTGAGTCCTAACCACTAGACGACGGGACCGGAGTTTCCCGGCAACAACCAGCTTCATAAAATAGTTTACGCACCGCCTTTTCGACAAGGGCGGGATACCGCCCGCCCTCTCATCCCACCCCCTCACTCATCTCCCCGGCCCACTGCCGAAACACGGGGACAACCTTACGAATGAGCCGGTGATCCGGCTTCATCAGGAGATACGCCCGGCTCCGGTCGGGCACCAGGGCAGCATGCACGAGCCCATCAGGCGATTCCAGCCGCCGCATGAGCCTCCCCACTCCCGCCCGCGTCTTCTCGTCGCTCCAGCGCATCCGGAATTCCCTCCCCTTCCACTGCCGCTTCTCACCCTTGAGCACATCCTCGTTGGTAAGCCGCAGTCCGCTCTTCCGCACGTAGACGGCGTCGACAAGATGCGCCTCGGGCAGGGCCCCACCCGCCGGTATTCGGAGGTTGAAAAAAATCGACAGCCGATCGTCACGCCCGGCCAGACGCGCGAACGGGTAGTAGAGCCACGAGTGACGGGGAAGCAGGGTGAGGGTGGCGTTGACACTCCGCACCAGCCTTTCGTCCCCCGGAACAATGGTGGCGTGGTAGCCCAGCACTCCTCCGATATTGGTGAATTCCCGCCGTTTCGCGGCGAGACTCCCGGCAAGCGCCTCACAGGCCTCACGCGCAAGGCGGCGATTCTTTCGAACGCCCCGGAAAAACCCCAGTGCCAGAAGAACCGAAACGGCAACGAAAAGCAGAAGCCACGGAGAATCGCCGCTCATCTCAGTCGGCCTCGTACGCTCTCACCAGGTCCTGCTCGAACAGATACCCCCTGCCGGGCTCCCGGAGCATCACGGGGACTCGGCGCAGGCTCACCTTCGACCGTCCCTGAATCACGTCATGCTCCATTGCCGAGTTTCGGTCCGGATCCTCCGCGTCAACCTTGTTGTGATACGCATCGCTAACCGTCATGCCCAGCTCTTCGATTCCCCGGATAAGCCGCTGTGATTCCCGAATCGAAAGATAGTCCGGATTGAATACCACCGCAATTCGAGTCTCGCTCGACGCGAGTACGTCACGCACCAACTCAAACCGCTTCCGCAGATTATGCAGCGTCCGCATTACGCGATCGTCCTCCTCCCGGTACGCCAGGTGCGTTCCGCCCCGGTCGTAGTGCCCCGAAATCGAATGCACCGTGTGTCGCTTGTCGAGAATGCTCCGGCGCAGCGCAATCAACCGCTTCAGCCAGGCAAGCGTAAGTTGAGGAAGCGCAAGCACCCGAAGCGTCAGTCCGGTGGGAGGCGTGTCCACCACCAGGTAGTCGTAGTCGGAGTCCCGGCCCAGCAGCTCCTCCAGGGATACCAGCGCCGCATGCTCTTCAAGCCCCGGCGAATGGTGAAGCAGTTCGAAATGCTTGTCCAGGTTGAGCGGCCGGAGGTAGCCGTACGTCTCGGCAAGAAGCTGCGACTGTTCCCGGGCGTAGCGCCGCGCGGCCCGCGGAAGGTCGATCTCACGGAGCCACAGGTTCGAGCCGTGCCGATGCAGACGCTCCGACAGCGACACCCCGAAGACATCGCCCAGATTGTGCGCGGGATCGAAGGAGACGGCCAGGACCCGCCTGCCCCGGCCGGCGAGCTGCCAGGCAACCGCGGCCGAAAGTGTCGATTTGCCCGAGCCGCCCTTGCCCGTGAAAAACAGCGTCTTCATGCTACTCGATGTCCAGTATCCCGCTGAGTTCCGCCAGCATGTCGTCGGCGTTTTCCGCCCGCTCGTGCATCACCCTCAGCTCGTGTTTCAGGTGCGGCAGCAATTCGAATCCGACGGCACAGGGAGGAGAGGGAAGCCCCACGAACGAGCCCGTGAGAAGAAGTACGAAGGCGTTTTCCAGCTCCCGGAGTTCAAAGACCGTGTGCTCCACCGCCCGTTGCCGGTGCATGCGCTCGATATCCCGCAGCGAGCCCGAGAACCGGGCCTTCATCCGACTCAACCACGCCATCGGTCCTTCCCGGTCGCTCCTCACGCGGCACGCTCCGCGGAACGGGACTTGAAAAAATCGACCACGAAGATGAAATTCAGAACAAGCATCACCACCTCGATCACCAGTACCGTCCACCCCGTCGCGGGGCTCGCGGCAATCGTGGCCGGTATCACGACGATACAGAACCAGATCATCGCCGCCGTGACCGTTACCCACAGCAACACGGCGGGAATCAGCGTCATATTCGTTCTTCGCCCCAGCCGCCTGGCCACCCATGCCGCTCCTGTCATCATCGCCATCGACGCAATCAACTGATTCGCCGTGCCGAATGAAGGCCACAAGACACTGAAACGCCCGCTCCAGGCCAGGGCAATGCCGATTGCGGCAGGCACCATCGAAGCGACCCAGCGGTTGACCAGAAAGGCATATACCCCACCGGCGCGATCTTTCAGAGGAAGAAGCACCTCGGCAAAGCAGTACCTTCCCAGCCGGTTGGTGGTGTCGAGGGTGGTCATGGCAAAGGAGGCCACCCACATGCCGGCCACCATCTTCACGAAAGCGACCGGCAGAAAGGCCAGCAGGCTCGCGCCCACCATCTCTCCGTACGCATTGGAGAACATCGAAGCGGCCTTCCACTTGACCTGGCCCATTGCGGCCGTGTACTGCGATCCCCACTCGGGAATGCTCAACGACGCCCCGGCGCGGGTTACCACCTGGTGTCCGAATCCGGCTACCGCCACGATGGCCAGGGTCGAAAGAAACCCTTCGGTGAGCATGGCCCCGTACCCGATCGTCAGCCCGTGGTGCTCATGCTGGAGCTGTTTTGACGTTGTCCCCGAAGCGACCAGGGAATGAAACCCCGAGAGGGAGCCGCAGGCTATGATCAGGACAATGGCCGGCCAGAACGGTGTGGCCCTGCCCGCCGAGATGATCGGCGCAAACGACGTCACCGCCGGGGCGGTGAAACCGTGGAAGCTGGTTATCGCCCCGACAAAACCGATCGCCAGGCCGAAGTACAACAGCCAGGAATTCAGGTAGTCCCGCGGCTGAAGCAGAACGTTGACGGGAATGGCCGCCGAGACGACAATGTAGACGAACATCACCAGCATCCACACTTCATACGATGCGCTGACGGGCAACATTTTGCCCAGGACAAGCGCCCCTGTCAGCATGACGATGCCCACCGCGGTGGAAAAACCGAAACCGGCCCTGAGTCGATACATGAGTACGCCGAGGATCAGCGCCGCGATTATCTTGAACAGATATGCCGAGGGAATGCGCGGATCGGCAACGAACTGGCTCCCCAGGACAGCGCCGAAAGCAGCGATAACCAGAACCAGACCGAAGAAGACGAGCCAGTAGAATACCGTGCCGCTCTTGCGCGTGACGACATCGGAGGCCACAAACTGAATCGACTTCCCGTCGTAGCGCACCGAAGCCATGAGTGAGAGATAGTCATGAACGGCACCCACGAAGATGTTGCCGAACCATACCCACAGAAGCGCGGGAAGCCAGCCCCATGCCATGGCCACGACGGGACCGACGATCGGGGCCGCCCCGGCAATCGACGCGAAATGATGGCCGAAAAGGACCGGCCGCTGAGCAGGTACGTAATCGACACCGTCGTAGCGCGTCGCGGCCGGGGTCGGGTTGTCGGCCGACGCGCGCACCACGTCCCGCTCCAGCTTCCTTCCATAGGTGAAATACACTACCACATACACCAGAAGTCCCGCCGCGATCGCAAGCGTCGTCATTGCTCAACCTCCCGGTACGTGAAATTCTCCCCGGCAACCGCGCGGTCCCCCGACGGGGCGCCGCGAGCTGAAGCAGACTCAAAAATTAACTCATTCATGAGCGAAATACAATGCCGGCGGCCCCGCTCGCGCACGGTCCGGCGCATACACGTATTTTCATGTTCGCCGCCGTCGCCGCTCTCGCGCACATCGTTTTCGCCATGCACAAACCTCTCTCATACCGCGTCTGCCTTGTCGCTCCCCCCGGTTACCCGCACGCCAGGGCATTCATGGAAACCGCGTTCCTCCTCAAAGCCTCCCTGGCTTCTCTGAGGTTCTCCTGCGACATCGCAATCAACCAAACCTCTTCCGACTCGCTCAACATTGTCCTCGGTGCTCATCTTCTCAAGGATGCCGACGTGCTTGCATCCGGGCGCTGCGCGGTGTATCAGCTCGAACAACTGGGTGCACGCCGCGGGCCGGTATCCGAGCGCTACCTCCGCCTGCTTCATCGAGCTGCCGCCGTATGGGATTACTCCCGTGAAAACATCGCATATCTCTCCTCGAAAGGCATACGGGCACTGCATCTGCCTCTGGGGTACCATCCCCACCTGGAGCAGATTCCCCGAGGGGGTTCCGGGGACTGTGACGTCGATGTTCTTTTCTACGGCAGCATGTGCCCCAGGAGAAAAGAAGTGCTCGACTCACTTGCGGCGCCCGGCGATCTTCGTATCCGGAGCTTGTTCGGGGTATACGGGAAGGAACGCGACGAACTCATCGGGCGATCGCGAATCGTACTCAACATCCACTACTACGACACCCGAATCTTCGAAGCGGTCCGCATTTCGTACCTGCTGAACAATCGCTGTTTCGTGGTGTCGGAGGATTCGTCGATATATCCGTACGACGGTGTAGAGCTGGTGGTGGCCCCGCGAAAGCGTCTGGCCGACCTCTGCCGCCGCTACCTTGCATCACCCTCGGAAATCGGGGCGCTCGCCGAGAAAACGTACAAGCAGTTCAAGACTCGCTATCCGATGACGTCCGCACTGAAGTCGGTGCTGGACTCGATGGGCGATGCGGGTAGCAGTGGTGGTGCAGGCAGCAGGCCGCCGTAACCCGCCTGCGTGCTTGAGTACGCGCCCCGCCCTCGCGCGCCTCCGGGGTAAGCACGGGCTTACCTGGTTCTCGCCGTCTCCCCGCCCTTTTTCGCCCGGTCATGATTGCCGGCCGGGGCCCCGGCGCCGTGCGTTTTCGCCGTACACAACTCGGTCAACACGGAGCGCATTCGCCGCGGGTTGGTCACGGGGATTACTTCGCGGTTGTCCTTGAGAAGGGCAACCGGCACCCCGGGGTCAAGCTCGTCGATACTCTCAAAATGCCGAATGAGTTCCGTCTGCCCATCTTTCCTGAGCCGGGAGCGAAACCGCTTCTCGTTGATACCCGCCCGCGTGACGGTCTCCACCCAGTAGCTGGAGCCCGGTCGCAGTCGGTACGCGGCAAGATACGCGTCATACTTGCCGGGAAACAGCCGCCGTATCGTACACCAGCGCTGAGCCTCTTCCCGCCGAACAAGCTCTTCGGTGGACTCCGACTGAAGCCGGGGGTCACGGTAGAGCATGGGAGCGACCTCCAGACCCGTGCATCCGCGCCGAATCTCGCCGGCTACTTCCAGTGCATCGGCCACATGATTGAACACGGGATCGATCAGCAGGCTCAGCGAGCCGGGGCGGGCCGGCCGGTGCGGGAAATAGTTGACCACTACCGACTCATCCCTGAAAACAAACCGCCCGTTTCGCGCGGTAAGCCTCGGTTGAATCTCTTCGAAATTGACCGCGCTCCCAATCTCGTTCCCGAACACATAGAACGGAACCCTGGTGACCCCGAACTCCTCGAGCAGCGATGTGCCTTCGGGTGAGTCAGGCGCATACTTCCCGATATCGGCGCCGGGGAACAGTTCCCGCACCCATGGGATCACTTCCATCTCCGGATGTGTCAGGGTCGATTCGGCATGGACCACGGTCACGGCAAAGGAGACCGCATCCTCGAATTCGCACTTCCCGCTCCACACATTCTCCCCCACACACGTTCCAATCTTGCCGGCGGCGCCGCAGTCACGGTCGTCAAGACACTCCGGCAGCAAGTCGCACAGGGCACCCTCGCCTCCGTCGACCGCACAGACCGCGCGGGCAAGATACGGCAGTGAAGCGGGTTCCTCGAAAACGGCATTGTCGATATGGAATGCAGGTGAAGAGGTCACGCCGAGACGCGAAGACCTCGCGTAGTGAGCACTCAATCGGGCACGGCCTTCCCTGGAAATCCACTCCCGAAGCTCTCCGGGCTCGATCTGAACCTGCTCGAGCGCCCGGTGCGTGTCCAGGCTGTCCAGGACGCGCGCCCGAAGGAACTCCCGCCACAACTCCGGCCGCACTTCCTTCACGGCCAACCACACCATTTCGTCACGAACCTCCTCGGGACCATGCAACGAATGGAGGGTTGAATCCTCGTTCACCGAACCGATGAACCACACGTGCCAATCGACCTCGGGCATTTCCGAAGTGAGTTTCAGCAGTTCACCCAGGGCACTGAGCCCATAGGGACACATGCTCATGATCGAAAGGTCCATTCTCACGTCGGCCTCAAGCGCCTCCAGGTCCTTTTCCACCTCTCCAACCATCTCCGCCACCGCACGGTCCTCGGGCCGGTCCAGCCCAATTTCCACCAGCGAGGTACGCAGTACCTCAACGGAATCCCCCCCGGCACGCACATCGGCGCGCGAGAGGGTCTTGCCCTGAAAACCGAACTGCAGCAGCAGCGTACCGTCATGCATTGCCGACACGGCGGTGCCGGTCTTGCGATGGCCGTTGACAACCACGTCACACTCGGGGAAGGAATCAATGAGCCGATGCGAAAGCTCCTCGCCGAGATGCGACAGTATCACGGTCACATCGGCGGTATCCTGTATGGCCGGCCAGAGTTGCCTCAGCGACTCGAACGGGTCGGCAACACGCACGTCGCCCGCATGCTCGAAAAGCTTTTCCGTGGTAGTGACCCCCGCGATTGCCAGGTCGCCCCCCCGCCGGCGAACCACCACATAGCCCGGCACCGCCCGGCTGCCGTCGGGCAGCCGCAGGTTGGCCGATACGAGAGGGACGCCCGCCTCGGCGGCGATTCGAGTCAACCAGGCAATGGGGTACTGAAGCTCTTCATCACCAACCCCGGCCGCATCGTAGCCCATCATGCCCATTGCCTCGACCACGGCACGCGTGCGGATCGAATCCCCTTCCCTGCCCCGCGTATAGTTGTCGTAGAATCCACCTCCACAAAATCCGCCCGCATCAACCAGAACGATGTCGTGCTCCGCGCGCAGCTCGATCACCGCACTCGCTCTCTTCGCCAGCCCCCCTCCCGGACCGGCGGGACAATCGCAGGGAACGATCATACCGTGCGTCTCGGCGCCGGCGACAATCGACAGCACCGAATCCCTTCCCCTGACTCCACCCGGCAAAACGGCCAGAAAGAGCACCAGAGCGACACCAACCATCTCGCCTCCCCTTCTTGACAACCCGCACCTCGGCCGATTACGTTCGGCCGGCTTGCACCCACGGGTTCCGGCCTCCGGAAAAGACCGTGCGTGACCCTGATTGATTACGGAAAAAAAATACGTCCGATCGTCCAGCCAATGTCACCATCGCCGGTGTAAGCCGGGCTCAACACGCAAAACCGGACAACCTGAAAACAGGCGAGGCCTCAGCGGAAAAACGTTGCGGCGCGGAGCAGGCAGGCCCCGACCCGAGAAGCGGCAGGCGGTGGTCACTCCTGCTCGTCGGGAGCCCGGACCTGCTCCGGAATACCCGAGGAAGAGCCCTCCGTCGCATCTTCGGGGTTGATGATGCGGTTGATGATCCTGGAGAATTCTTCTATGCTGAAAGGCTTCGAGATAACGCCGCTGAATCCGTATTCACGGTAGTTGGCCAGAACGGGATCGTTGGAATACCCGCTGAAAACAATCACCTTCGCGTCGGGGTCCTCCTCGAGGATTCCCTTGACCCCATCCTTTCCTCCCATGCCGCCGGCGACGGTCAGGTCCATGATAACCACGTCAAACGGATCGCCTTCCTCCATCGCACTCCGGTACTTCTCTATTGCCTCCCGGCCGTGGAACGCGCTTTCCACCCGGTAGCCGTTACGGGCCAGCAGCCGTATTACCACGGTCCGTACAACTTCATCGTCATCCATTACCAGCACATGGCTGGTACCCGGAATCAGTTCATCCTCAGCCCCGGATTCCTCTTCGTCCTCCTGCGGAGAAGCGGGAAGATAGAAGACGAACCGCGACCCTTTGCCTATCGCCGAGCGGGCAGTCATGTGGCCGCCGTGCTTTTTGACGATAGAAAATGCCGTGGTGAGCCCCAGGCCGCTTCCGTTGGGTTTGGTGGAAAAGTAGGGGTCGAATATCCTCTCCAGATCCCGCGCGGGTATGCCGCCCCCCTCGTCCCGAACGGTGACCTTGACGTATTTCCCGGGGGCCAACGGCAAGGTTGAGGCGGTATCCGAAAGAACCCTGTCTTCAATCTCCACGTTGCTCGCCTTGACCGTAATGATACCGCCGTCGGGCATGGCTTGATTCGCGTTGATCACGAGGTTGTTGATCACCTGATCCACCTGCCCCCGGTCCACTTCCACCGCCCAGAGGTCTTCCTGGAGATCCAGGCGATAGTCACAGTTTGACCCGCTGAGACAAAACCCGACCGCATCCTCGATAATCTCCCCGATCGACGCGCTCTCCTTGACCGGGGTGCCGCCCTTGGAAAAGGTCAGAAGTTGCCTGGTAAGCCTGGTGGCCCTGAATGCCGCCTTCTCGGCGTCCATGATAAGCTGTTTCGACTCCCCCGCTTCACCGAGATTCATCTTCGCCATGAAAAGGTTTGTGACGATACCGGTAAGGATGTTGTTGAAATCGTGGGCAATACCTCCGGCAAGCAGTCCCACCGACTCCAGCTTTCGAGCCTTGAACAGTTCGTTTTCCAACTGACGCTGCTCGGTGACATCGAGGAACACCATCACCGCACCCAGCACGTTGCCCTTACGATCGCGTAACGGTGAACCGGAGTCGTGGATAATGCGAGAGCTTCCGTCTCGTGCCACCAGGGCTTTTTCACCCGTGAATCCGACCAATGATTTGGAAGAAAGCACGCGGGCAACAGGTGAATCGACACGATTTCCCGACGATGGGCTCTCAAGCCGCACAACCTGCCCCACCGGAGAACCCGTCGCCTCCCCGCGGGTCCACCCCGTCAGTTTCTCGGCCACGGCATTCATGAAAACGATCTTTCCCTCGGTATCGGTACTGATCACGCCGTTGGCAATGGAACCCAGCGTGACCTCGACCAGCTCTTTTTCCTCGGCCAGTTCCCTGGCGGAAGCTTTCCGGGCGCTGATATCTCTTACGGTCGCGGTAAGTCCCCGTGGGTTGCCGCCGGCGTCGCGGATGAGGCTCGCGCTGATCTCTCCGGGAAATTCGGTCCCGTCCCGTCGCAGCAACGCGTATTCGACATTCTTCAAGGACCCCCTCTCCAGCACCAACGCTACATTTGCGGCCGCGCGCTCACGGTCACGAGGTGCAATCATCTCGTAGACATCTCTTCCGAGCAGTTCCTCCTTGCGGTTGCACTCACGCACCTCCATCGCAACCTGGTTCACCATCGTGACTTTTCCGTTGAGGTCGAATACCACTATGGCATCGGGCGAGGTCTCCACCAGGGTCCGGTAGTTCTCCTCGCTTTCGCGAAGTGCGGTTTCCGCTTTGTTCCGCGACGTGACATCGCGAACAACGAGTGTCATGAACCGATCACGATGCGTACTCCATGTCGAGATGGAAAGCTCCCAGGGGAACTGTTCTCCATTTCGCCGTACACCCACTCCTTCGACTGTCGAACCCTCATGCGGAATCGTACCGTCATCACGCAACTGCCGCATGTATTGCTCAAACACCGGCCTGTCAGCCTCGCGAAGAATAGTATCCAACGTCCCACCGGACACCTCCGCCGCCGAATAGCCGAACATCACTTCGGCCCCCGCATTCCAGAAGGCGACCCGTCCCCCGCTATCCAGGGAAATGATCGCCTCGTGGGCATTCTGCGCCACCGCGCGGAACCGCTCATCCGCCTCCCGTCTGATCCGGGCGGCTTCCTTCTCCTCGGTGATATCACGGGCAATTTCGGTTGCCCCGATCACTTCTCCCCGGGGATTGCGCACCGGGTAGCCCTTCACAAGCCACGTCTTCCCCCCATCGTCGCTCATCTCTCTCAAGCAAGCTGATTCCTCCCGTATAGCCGCCTCGACCGGACAGTAATCGCACGGCACGTTTCGACTCTGCCACAGTTCGTAGCAGTGTTTTCCAATAAGCTTTTCCCGCGGCAGTCCGAGCGATTGACACGCAGCCTCATTGGCCCATTGCACCCTCAACTCCGTGTCCTGGTAGACGACCAGCTCCGAGAGCGAATCGAGCATCCGCCGTTTCTCCCGCTCCGAACTCTTGAGCCGCTTTTCCACCTGCTCCCTGCGAGCGATGTCGTCGCGCAATTGCTCGTTGAGCCGGTTCAGCTCTGCCGTGCGGCTCACGACGGTCCGTTCGAGCTGCGCCATCAACTCTCGGTGCGCCTCTTCGGCTTTCAATCGTGCGGCCCGGGACGCCACGATCTGTATTATTTCGGTGATAACCCCTCGTTCATCATCGGACCACTTACGCTGCTCATCCTCGCTCGAAAGGGCAAAGAAGCCCTGAGCCGATTCCTCAAGGGGAAAGGGAAGTGCCAGAAAGGAGCCCAGATTGAATTTCTCAAAGAGTTCGCCCACGTACTGCCGTGGAGGCTCCGGGAGGTCCTGAAGAGTAATAACGACGGAGTCTTCGCCGAGAAAACGGTCGTACACGTTGCGAGGAATAGAGAGGCCCAGCGAGGGCGATGTATTCCCGGAACGCCACTGAATCTTCGCTACGGCGTCGCGACTCTCCGGCTCGAACTCGAAATACGTCGCGCGAATCGCGGAGAAGAACGGTCCGGCCGTATCCAACAGCTTCTGGATCAACTCTTCCCGGGAAAGCTCATCATCGGCGGCAAGGCGCCAGATCTCGGCACGAAGCAGGTTGATACGGCTCTGGCTCTGGAGGACCCGCCGCGTTTCGGCCAGATCGTCCATGGCCATATCCAACCCGCAGAAGAGGTCGAGAAACTCGTCGTCGGGAAGTTTGTCGATGTCGGGCCGGACGGAAAGATCTCCGAGACAGATACGCCCCAGCATCTCCCCTGCCCGGGCAAGCTTGCACTTCACTTCTTCGCGGTAGGACTCCAGTGAGGACTCAGCCATGTATCGGTAGTCGCCCCTCGCCAACGGTAATCATGATACTGTCTCTTTCCGGCACACTCACGGTTGAGAGGCGCCCGTTGCCCAGGCCACCGCACTCTCTTCGTCGGAAAAGGCCCTGAGCTTCTTCATCCGGGGAAGAAAAGCGAAAAGTCCCATGAATACTCGTATGTGCGGCCTGCCGCTGTATACCGCCAACCGTGCAACATCTTCGCGTCCGAGCGTATCGATAAGCAGTCTTCTCGCCGCCGGCTCCATCTTGCCCATTTCCCGCATATCCGCCACAATTCCGACCCTCCCCGGATCCTTCATCCCGGCAACCGCATCCGCCGTCAGCTCCCGCAACCGGGAGGCATCCTCAGCCGAAACGTTCCCCACCAGTCGCTGCCGAACGATGTGACGTTCATGATCGACATTAACCTCAACTATATCAGCCATTGAAGGATAACCCGAAACGGTTGCGGAATCACGCCCCCTCGAAAAGCGGCCCTGCCGGGACACTCTTCTAATATACAGTTGTGCTCCGCGAAAGTAAAGACGCCCCCGGTGTTGAAACGGAATGCCGCAACACGGCGCCGTCTATGACCAGAGGTCTTCGGAACCGGAATCTCGCCCAATCGGGGGACTCACATTACACGAAGCGGAACTGTCGGTACCGTAGCTACGGTCCCGCGGAGGACCCGCCCTGCGCTGCATCCCGGGCTTCAGGGCGTCACGGGGACCGAAAGAGATACTCAACCTCCATCCCGGCCCCTTCACCTTCGGCCGCCGGAGGAAAGACCCACTCGCCTATCCGCCTCTTCAGCGCATCGGCGCTTCCAACAGGCAGGCTCGTGCGCGACGTCATGCTCACCGAATCCACATCACCCTCGGCGTCCACCGCGAGCTTGAAAGCAACCCGCAAGGTGTCGTCGGAGCCCTGTCGCTCGCGGACCGCCCTCAGAAGCGGTGAGAGCAACGGCTCGTAGTACTTCTCAATCAGGTGACCGGCCTGCTCCGGAGTATGGTACCGCGAACTCAATCCGGAAATGCTCTCAAGCACCCGCCCGCGTGCGAAAGCATGAAGGTCGAATGCGTGAGGGCAGTCCGAGAGGGCAAACCGGTCAATCAGATCGATGGATCCCGGGTGAAAGAACGTGTCCAGCGATGCTTCTCCATAGTTCGTATACTCCCGGCCATCAATCAGCAGCGTCCCGCCTCTTCGCTCAAGACGCCTTGTCCGCGCCTGATTGCTTTCTCCGTAGCACGTGTCGGTATCATACTGGAACACCTGTCTGATAACGAAAATGTCGACAACCATCTCCGAGGAATCTCCGGGGGGATGCCCGAAGGGTTGTACGTACCCATGAATGATATGGCGCAGCAGAGTCGTGTCCCCGGAAGGAAGCCCCACCCTGTGCGTCTTCACCTGCCATACATACCCGTTGTCTTTGAGTTCCAGGCGGTCAATCGTCCGCACGAAGCTCAAGCCCCGTCCCTCTCCGGAACGGGACTGCCGGAAGCCGGCTACGTACTTCTTTACCCGCGATTTCTGCTCATCCGTGTACTTCAGCAGCTCACCGTACTCCTGTACCGGTGAATCAAGCAGGAACCTGAGCTGTGAGGGAATTCCCTCCCGTGACACTTTGTCCGCCAGGTACAGCACGACGGCAAACACAAGTGCCAGGGGTACTACTTTTTTCAGGGTTGCGAACATACCGCTCGACTGCCTCGTATTCACGCCGGATTTCTCCTTTCCCGTTCTTCAACCAACCTCCGCCGGATGTCCTCATGCACCGCCGGCCTCGTGTAAAAACTAATACTCGTGAAGAAGTGCCGTAATCCTTACACATCCCGGAGCACCGCGCCGGACGCCGGTATGTATTTTGCTTTTTAATCGAGCCGTCGGACCGGAGTCGATTGTCGATTCCTGAGTCGCACCCGGCACAACCGGCGTGGCGTCCCTGAGACACCGGTTCGAACACGGCGCGGGGCCTGCCGCCGAAATCCACTTCAATCGAATCAACGCCGCGGGCACCTGAACCGTTACCTTCGATCCATGAACATGACTCTCCCCTTCGCACGACGCGCACAATCATCCGGGGCCCCCCGGACCGCGGCGCCCGTCCCTGCGGTGGTGCTGCTGGTGTGTCTGCTGCAGCTTGTCGCGCACGCCGCACGGTCGACGGTGATTACGGTCGCCGCGCATTCCGTTCCCGGAAAGCGCAAAGCGAGCGTAATCGCGCCCGATTCGTACTTCACGCGGAAGCGCAACCGGTACTCGGTCATCTACCTTCTTCACGGCTACGGCTCCAACCATACCAACTGGCCCGCGGTCGCGCCCCTCAAGGAGTATGCCGACCGGTATCAATTTCTGTGCGTATGCCCCGATGCCGGCCCCGGTTCGTGGTATATCGACAGTCCGATGGACAGCAGTCGCGCATTCAAGACCTGGATTGCCGTGGAGCTTGTTGCACGGATCGACAGCACCTGGCGAACCCACGGCTCGCGGGACGGACGAGCGCTCGTCGGATCGAGTATGGGCGGACACGGAGCCCTCACGCTCGCTGCCTCGTATCCCCGGAAGTTCTCCGGGGCCGGCAGCATAAGCGGGATCGTCGACCTCACCGAATTCCCCGATCGGTGGGAAATCTCAACGGTCCTGGGGGAGCTGACCGCTCACCCGAAAGCCTGGAAAGCTCATTCCTTTGTCGGAATGATCGACACCCTCTACGATACGAAGCTGCACCTGGTTCTCGATTGCGGAACAGACGATTTCGCGCTCAGGGGAAATCGCAAAGCCCACGAAATGCTCCTGCGGCGGGACATCGACCACCAGTATTTCGAGCGCCCCGGCAACCATTCATGGCGCTACGTGCGGGAAAACGCCGAATACCACTTCCTCTATTTCAGCCGCATTCTCCTGCCGCCCGGTCGATAGGGTTCCGGCCTACACGTCGGTGGTAATCGGCAACCCTTTCAGAACATCGCCCATGACCCGTCGGTTGAGATTGCGGAGCCATGTATGCATGTCGCTGGTGGCGGTTATTGCCTCTACGTGTGATACGCTCTCGGAGACTTCGGCGAAATGAATGTGGGAGATGATCTCCTTGAGAATGGGAATGCTTCGGGGGACGACGCTGAATTGGGTGAGGCCAAGCCCCACCAGGAGCAGGGTGTGGGCGGGATTGCCCGCCATCTCTCCGCAGATCGAAAGAGGCTTGCCGTGCTTGTGCGAGACCCTGATTGCGTTGCGGACAATCCTCACGAAGGCCGGTTCGGCCGGATCGTAAAGGTAGTTCACTTTGGCGTTGTTGCGGTCGGCGGCGCTGAGATACTGAATGAGATCGTTGGTACCGATTGAGGCGAAATCAATCTCCCGCATGAACGTATCGATCTCCAGGATCGCAAGCGGAACCTCAAAGAGCACGCCGCACGGCGGCATCTTCACACCGAGCTTCTTCGCCACCCCGGCAATGAACTCCCTGGCTTCCAGCCATTCCTGCAAAGTGGTCACCATGGGTACCATTATGGAATAGTCGTACTTCTTTCCCGCCTTCATGATTGCCACGAGCTGCTTTTCAAAGATATCCTTCCGTTCCAGCAGAATCCGGATGGCACGCCAACCCATGAAAGGGTTGAACTCCGAAGGCATCTCGAAGAAATCGGGAATCTTGTCTCCTCCGATATCCACCAGCCGTATGGTGGTCGGCTTCTTCCCTACCCTCCGGAGCATGTCTGTGTAGTACTGCAATTGTACTTCCTCGGAAGGGAACGCCTTCCGATTCGACAGCAGGTTCTCGGTTCGCACCAACCCGATACCGTCGGCACCGCACTCCAGCGCCGTATCGACTTCCTCGGGCAGTGAAATATTTGCCAGTACCCGCACGTGAATCCCGTCGCGGGTGTACACCGGCCTCCGCCACTTCTTCTTCAGCTTCTCAAACCGCTCGTCGACCACGGGCCGCTTCGAATACCTTCCCACCATCGACGCGGTGGGTCGAACATACACGACGCCTTTGTCGGCGTTGACGTAGACCTGGTCTCCCGGATGGATTGCCTTGGCGAGATGCTTGATTCCCGTAACCACCGGAATCTCGTATGAACGCGCCAGAATGGCCGCATGGGAAGTCTTGCCGCCGCCGGCGGTCACCACTGCCTGAATCATCGACTTATCGTACGAGAGGATGTCCGACGGCGTGAACATCCGCGATACGATCAGCACCACCGGTTCCAGGAACCCCTTGCTTCGGCCGTCGGTCGTGTGGATATACGACACCAGCTTCTCGCAGATTTCGACCATATCGCTGCTGCGTTCCCTGAAATAGGAAGTGCCCGCGGAGCTGAAACGCTTGATGAAATCTCCGGAGACAAGCCTGATGGCCGTTTCCAGGTCGTAGAGTTTGGTGGAAATAGTTTCCACAACCTGCCCGATGAACGCCGGGTCGTCGAGGATATGCTCGTATATACTCAGAATAGAGCCGTCAAGTCCGTCCACCCGACTTCGCTCGTCAAGAAGCCCGCGATACTCTTCCTTTGCCCGTTCCCTGATCTCGTTGAACCGCATGATCTGATCGCCGACATCCTGCCGCGATATCGACACGGTTGAGGTCTCCTCGATGGCGCGCCCCGTGAAAAAGGCCTTCCCCAACCCCACGCCGGGGACCACAGTAATACCACTCAGCTTCATTCCTTTTCTCATAGCGCCGAAACCTTCCAGATATCCCGTGCGTATTCCCCGACAGTCCGATCGGTGCTGAACCAGCCCATCCGGGCGATATTGCGCAAAGATGCCTTCGCCCACCTCGTCCGGTCCGGATAGGTCTCATCTATCCTGTCCTGCGCCGCAACGTAGTCGGCGTAGTCCAGAAGCACGAAATATTCATCGACATCCCTGGTTGTCGACAGCAGCGGATACACTCCGTAGCCCGACGGCAGCCGTGCCAGGTGCTTCTCGAGAAAATCGAGAACGCGCGAAAGCTCCGGCTGAGCCTCGACGAGTTCCCACGGATGGTAGCTGTCGGCCGCGGGAAGCTCTTCGACAGCCCTGCCGAAAACGAATATGTCATCATCACCGAGCATTTCAATCATCTCGATATTCGACCCGGCCCTGGCGGCAACGGTCACCGCCCCGTTGAGAGCAAACTTCATGTTGGCCGTCCCGCACGCCTCCAGATGAACGGTGGAAATCTGTTCGGAAAGGTCGGCCGCCGGGATCATTCGCTCGGCCCAACTGATTCCGTAATCGGGTACGAACACCACCTGCATCCGGTTTTTCATCCGCGGGTCGTTATTGACGAGATCGGCAACGCTGGTAATCAATTGCACAATCTGCTTGGGGAGCCTGTCCGATGGACTGGCCTTCCCGGCAAACAGATGAACGCGGGGGTGAACGTCCCCACGACCGTCCTTAATGCGAAGGTACCGGGTAAGTACATTCAGCAGGTGAAGCAATTGTCTCTTGTATGGGTGAATCTTCTTGCACTGAACGTCGAACAGCGCCATGGTGTCCAGTGCAACCCCGAGCTGCCGGTTGAGAATATCGGCCAGCGCCCTCTTGGACGAATGCTTAAGGTCCATGAGCCGGTGCAGAAACTCGATGTCGTTTTCGTAGCGCAGGAGGCCTTCAAGAGAGGCCGGGTCCTTGAGCCAGCTTTCCCCGATTGCTTCGGTGATAAGACTTGCCAGGGGACGGTTTGCACACAGCATCCACCGCCGATGAGCAACACCGTTGGTGATATTACGAATCCTGTCGGTATAAAACCGGTGAAATCCACCGAAAATCGACGTCCGAAGCATCTCCGTTTGCGCCCGTGATACCCCGTTGACCGTCGAGCAGCCCACCACCCCCAGGTGAGCCATGCGTATGCGCTTCACTTCCCCTTCCTCAATGAGCGAAAGCTCGCGCACCCCTTCATCGCTGCCCCCGGTCCCGCGGTACTTTTCGAGGTGACGTTGATTGATCGCATAGATTATCTGAAGGTGCCGGGGGAAGAGGGATTCGACCATGTATACGGGCCAGCTCTCGAGGTCGTCCCCGGCCACGGCATGACTCGTATACGCAAACACGGCCTGGGTTATCTTCCATGCCTTCTTCCACGACACGCCCCGCTCGTCAACCAGGATACGCATCATCTCCGGAACAGCCAGAGCACATCTGCTTCCGTTGAGCTGGATAACCACTTTGTCCGCAAGTGTCTCCAGGTCGGGGTTGTGAAGATCGAAGCGCCTCATGATATCCTGCAGCGATGCGCACACGAAAAAGTACTGCTGCTTGAGTCGCTCTTCGGTTGAACGAAGCACGTCTTCCTCGGGAAACAGAACCTTGGTGACCTCGCCCGAACGTGACTTCTCCTGGCAGGCCCGGACATAGTCGGAATGGTTGGGGTAGTCCGAAGGGAATATCTCCGAAGCCCGGGCCGACCAGAGTCTGAGCGTGTTTACGGTGTCGTTGATGTAGCCCGGAACCGGCAGATCGTAGGGAACCGCCAGAACCTTCTCGGTATTGACCCATCGCTTGCGGATCGTCGACCCGGGATACGGCCTGCACGCTCCTTCGAAGCCTATCTCACACCCGTATTCAGGCCGGATGATCTCCCAGGGATGACCGCGATGGAGCCAGTCGTAGGGGTTTTCCGTCTGCATACCGTCGTGTATCTTCTGACGGAAATAGCCGTAGTCGTATCGAAGGCCGTACCCCATGCCCGGCAGCGCCCGGGAAGCGATCGAATCCTGGAATGACGCCGCCAGTCTTCCCTTGCCCCCGTTGCCCAGTTCAAAATCATCCTCCTGCTCCTCAAGCTCCTCCAACGAGAACCCCAGGTCGCGGGCCGCTTCCTCCACCGCGTCCTCTATGCCCAGATTGACGACGTTCTGACGGAGGCTCCTGCCCATCACATATTCCATGGAAAGGTAATACACCCGGCGAACGTTGTTGATGTGGTAGTCTTTCTGCGATGCAATCCACCCGTCAACCATCCGGCTGCGAACGGCATACGAAAGAGCGAGGTACTTGTCGTACGTCGTGGCCGTGGCGTCATCCTTGGCCAGGAAGTAACGGAGGTATCGGAAGTAAAAGTCCTTAATTGATTCCATGATACGGCACGGTCAACAACGGGGCGCACGGCTTCCGGAAGATGGTTTTCCTCCTCTCCGCACGTACCCCCGCAAACCATAACACGGAAAGGGAAAACCACTTACGTCTGAATTTCGCCGCCCGAAGGCGATGTCGAAGCTCGGATACTACCAAGTTTATAGTATATATTAACGCCGCAGGGGATGCACGGGAAAAATCGTTCCCGCATCCTGCTTGTACAGAAAGCCTCGTTCCGTCCACCCATGCCTGATTTGCGTCCCTCCAGAACCGGCACCTATTTTAGGAGGTGTAGCGCCGGCGCGCGTGGGCTTTGTTCTTTATTGCGGGAGGGGTGGCCGAGCGGCTGAAGGCAACGGTTTGCTAAACCGTCGTAGTGGAAACGCTACCGGAGGTTCGAATCCTCTCCCCTCCGCCATTTTGAGAAGCAAAACCGGTGACCGTGAATCGGTATTGCGCCGGCGACAGGCAACCAGCTTCGGTGCTCCGGGGCAAAGCCGGGGAAGGTTGCAAAGTCTCTTTCCTCGCCGATCGGGGCTGTTTCCCATAACCGGTTCGCCGGAATCTCACATACATGTCCCTGCGACTCCGCCAGTATATCATCGATGCCTATGTCGGGCCCGGAAGCTATGTCCCCGAAAAAAACCGCAGGGATTTCGCAATCCAGGTCGACGACCAGGACGACGAGGACATGCTGGAGGAGTTCTGCACTATCTTTGTGACGGTCGGTAGTGCGGGAAGCTTCCGCGTGGAACTCTCGGGTTGTATGCCGATTACCCCCGAAATGGCCGACCTCGCGGAGATATACGACGGGTTCACCGATGCGCGGGAGGGTCGGATTGCCCTCCATCTCAACACGACAAGTATCGAAGCCCTCGATTTGCTGGCCGCGAAGATCCGAGAGACCGCCCATCTGGGTCGCGGAGTGGGAAATCCCGGTTGGCGCGCCGTTTCGGTCAGGACAGTCAGCTCACTCCACCGGTTCGTACGCGTTGTCAAGGAATACGTCCGCATGAGAAAAAGCGGGCTGGGTTGACTCTCGTCCGCATACCTGCCGAACAACTCCGCGGGCTCCGAACGTGCCTCTCAGGAAGCGTCCCCGGATTCTTCTTTCACCAGGACCGTAGGGCAGTCGAACCGCACGAAAACGGGTTCGGCGAAAGGATGTCGGGATTCCGAGACGGCAATGCGAAAGCTCTGGTGAACCAGATACATATTCTGGACGTTCAGCTTCCATGTGGCGCGAATCGTGTTGGCGTTGATGGTCTGCACGGTCGCCGCATCAACCAGCTTCATGAATCCCCAGGGTCCCTTGAACGCCATCTCTTGTGAATAGCCCTTCCCCAGAACAGCGCTGAGCACGGCTCCCCTGTTGGTCGACTCGACGGGCCAGCGAAGCTGGGACGAACCGGCACCCGCCTTGAACTCACACACCTGTCCGTCTACTTCAATACGTGCCTCGTGCTTGTTGGAAGGGTCGGGCGTAATGGTGAAGACCATGGTTCGCAGGGTGCCGTCCCGCTTGAAAAACATCTCGGTGATGCTCCCGGCCCGGGAAAGTGTCTTCGCAAGATCAGAATTAAAATCCAAATCGAGGCTTCCGATCGACCGCACCATCCAACCCGTAGGCGATTCGACTATGTACGAAGAAAGCGTTCGATCGTAGAAGCCCCACAGGTCGCCGGTGGTCGGCCGGAAGAAATCCATCACCGCCGAGAAGGCGGCATCCTCACCCCTCCTGGAAAACGGATACCTGCCCGAGAATCGCGAGGTGAAGGGCTTGATAACCTCTTCCTGCCACTTGTCGTTGAGCGTCCGTCTGAGTACCGCCGACGCGGCGACGCCGGTGTGAGCAAGGGGATCCAGAAGCATTCCCCGCAGCGACTCGGAAAGGTCGGTGGGAAGGCCTCCGAGAACACTCTCCGTGAAACGCCACCCTTCGGCCAGAGGATCGCTTTCTTTCCCATTGAACACCGCAACCGCATGCGCTTCCCCGCGCTCGTCGATTGCCCTGAGCTGCTCAACCAGTGTCAGAAGCTTGTCGCGATATCCCTGATACCCCCCCAGTGTTCCGCCGCTGGACCGCACGAATGTCCGGAGAGGATCAAACGTGTCTTCAATCTCTTCCTCGGGCGATTTCATTCCTCTTCGCAATTTCGCGGCGGCCTCTTCCGAGCCGGGAACGCCTTTGCTCGCCTTCGAGGCGGCCCGGGAAACGCCCTTGAGATTCTTCACCTTGTCAAGTGCACCCTCCGCCGCACCGGCCAGTTCGCTTCGGGGTTTGATGACGGTATGCTCGGCAACGGTCTGAAGAACCACCTGGAGTTCCGAGTTTTCGGCAGCAAGCTTTTCCAGTATCCGACTGCTCCGAGCGAGATCCCCGAACGGCTCGATATGGACGGAGCCGAGAAATGTTAACCACTCTCGCCGGAACTGCCCCAGGTAGGCCGCCGTCATCTCCTCCCGCAGTCGACGGGAATCGGGGAGGGCATCCGGAACCTGATCTTCGGCGAGCCCGATCACCCAATCGACCTTGTAAGGATCCTTGCTCGCTTCGGCAATCCCCTCCCGCACGTATTGATCCCACCCTTCCTGCGTAAACAGAAGGCTGATTCCTTCCCCGGACTGAAGAATTCCCTCTTCGCTCCTTCCCAGCATCTCATCCAGTGTCGTGACCGGTGCCTCACGCGAAAGCCTGTTCACCACGGCATCGTAGAGATTCTCCGCGTCGGGCAGGCGACGAAGCCGTTTTCGTGCGTGGGCCACCAGCCGCTGATTCTCCTGTATCAAAGGCACTTCCAGACGCGCAAGGTAGCGCAGATACTCGCCCAGGTTGCTCTGGATGATGGTCTCCACCCTTCGGGGCAATCGCGACTGTCGGAAGGTGCCCAGAAGTCTTTGCGTGAGTGCCTCGGAGAGCATGGCCCGCAGAAACGTGGTATCGATATCGCGGGGGCGCGATGAAACCTGTTCGGAGATCGACAGGTACGCCTTCAGGCAGCGGTAGAGGTTCTCGTACTCCTCACCGACCGGACGTCCGAACGATGACGACGAGCCGCGAATCTTGTACTCCAGGTATTCGGCGGCGGGCTGCACAATCAGCTTCCGCAGGGCTACCTGATACACACCTTTGAGTTCCCGTGCCGGCTGCTCCGCCCGCAGCAGTCCCAGCCCCGGAATGACATGCAGCCCTCCCTGCTCGTACGGTCGCAGCTCTTTCACGGCCCTTCCCAGCGCGTCGAGCCGTTCGTAGCGCTCCGGAAGCGTTTCGGTCGGCCTGGCCGCCTCGACGATGTGCTCGCCGACCCTGCTCATGAGACGACGCGAAGCCCGCCCCGAAAGCGTGAACAGGCCCCCGAGGGCAATCACCCCCGCCGCGATCACGGCCATCACTCCAAGGCGACGAAGCCGCAGGCTCTTCGTTCTGCCGGCCGTAGCCGTAACCAGCCTTCGATCCCTGACCATGATCCTGCGAAACAGCGGCAGGACAAACATCGACGTGACACCGGCACCTTGTGGTGCCGGCCCGGGGGACGGCCCGGAAGACCGGGAAGCTCTGCGGGGGTTGAGCGGATGATTGGCAATGGTCATCCCGACATCGCCGCGCGATCCCTGCTCACCACTATCCTCCCGCTCAGGCAGGCGCCGTCGGCAACTGGTGAAGTAAAACCCTCTGAAAAGCGGACGTCCCACGTAGCTGCTGGGCTTGAACAACTCGGCCACAAAAGCCCCGAGCTTCTCCTGCATCGAGTCGAAATGAATCACGAACCGGCAGATCTTCCGCTTCCGCTCGTCATGCTTCTCCCGGTTGAGTCGGTCCAGCCGAAGATCGGTCAGAGATTTGCGCAGCAGGTTGTACTCTTCGGCAAAGGCAAGCCGCGGCATCAACTTCCGCGATTGTGCCGGCAGGGTCGCACCGAATATCCTCTTCCTGCTCTCCTCGGCCATGTCCCCGAAAAACTCTTCGTATCCGAAGATCCTGTCGGCATGGTTGAAAATCAGATACACCGGGAATTCGATACCCCACGCGGCAATCAGAGCGTCAAGGCGAGACCGGTACTCCCCCGCCGTTCGCTTGATATCGGAGTCTTCCGCATCCAGCAGTTCACCGGCATTGACAACAAACGCTACACCATCGACAGGCTTTTCCTCCCGGAGCCGGTTCAGTGCCGCGGCGAAAGCATTCAATTCCTCGCCCCCCTCACCGTCGATAAAAGAACCGGGAAGATCCACCCACACCGCCTCGTTGCCGAAAAACCACGAAACCTGCGGGGAACCCGAAACCACGGCCCCGTCGGCCTCCGAGGGGTACGTCACCGGAAAATGCAGCCCCGACCCCTTGAGAAGAGTACTCTTCCCGGAGCCGGCGGGGCCGCACAGAAGAAACCAGGGCCGTTCGTACAGCGCACGCCTTCGAAAAAGCGACCGCGAGCTTACGGTAGACGAATACCGTTTGGCCGCACGAGCCACTTCACCGCTCATCCTCTCATACACCATACGGTCGCCGCTGTAGGACTCCTTCGCGCGCTTCGCCCGTGATCGCCCTCCGACCAGAGCAGACACGATCCATACGACCGCCGCGCACCACAGGAGCACGGCGCTCAGCAGGCCCCACGGCGGCGGGACCACTTTCAGTACCTGCAGCAGCAGTCCGCAAACGCCGACCACCACAAGGACTATCCAGCAAACGAGTGTACGCACAGGTGGTTTCTTCACCGGTCAGAAACTCCGTCCGAGGAATGCAATCGAATCCAGCATTTCTTCCAGATTCGTCCTGCTCAGGAAGTAGAGAAACCCGTACCAGGCCCCGAGCAACAGCACACCGACAACCGCGGAGGCCCATACGGGTACCCCCATGCCCACCGACGGGCCGGCGGATTTGCGGCCGCCTTCACTACCTCCATGGGGACTGAGCGAAGCGGGCAGTCGCCCCCGCCGGCTTTGAAGCTGCTCGCCGAGCTGTTCGACCCGACGGGTTCGCTCGGTTTTGTCACCCATCTTGTACTTGCCCTCGAAACCCAGCGATAGACACAGGTAGTACACCTCCGCCACGTCACGGTTCTTCTCAAATTCAACGAGTATCCGGTCGAGCCGACGGTAGAACTCCTCTCCGGCAATGTTGTGCCCGAAGTAGTCCAGTTGGAGAGGACGTGAAAGCCAGTAGTCGCGACATGCTCCGGGAGTGCTCAGTACGGTTTCGTCAACCAGAGCAACCAGCGCATACATGGCGTCTCCCACAGCCTGATCGTCGACCGAGATGGCCGTGCAGTTCTTCCGGAACAACTCGATGTAGTGCCTGATAAGCTTCCGGAGCGCCCCGGGATCTCCGAGGTCTTCGGCATCGCGCATCTTGATCACAATCAGGAACAGGTCGGTGCACAACCCCGCCACGTCACGATGAGCCCCACCCATGCTCTTGGACACATCGAGGTTCAGTGTCTGTCCCGCCATGGTCTGTACGAATGTCGCGGCCATGATACCCTCCGAAGCTTACTGTCGCAACGCAACCATTTCGAGTGCAAGCTCTCGATAGGTGCTGGGAAAGTAGATCGCGATCGTGCCCGATGCGTGTATCTCCTGCCACATCGGCCCCTTCTGGTCCAGGGCAAAATAGGAGTATCCCGGCTTCGAAGGCAGGTTCTCCGGCGGATGGGGGGAGTGAATGAGAGGAACCCCCGGCATGGCCGACGAGATCAGGACATCGAGCTTCTCCTGCGAGCAGATCTTGATGCGCTGGACGGCACCCACAATCAGCTCCTTTTCCGGCACATCGGCCGAAACACCGAGAAACAGACGTGTACCGGCCAGAAGAGACTTGTCGGGACAACGCACCATGTATGTCGAGGGCCGTACTTCTTCGACCGGAAGCACCACGGCGCCCGAGGAAATGTCGGCCTGAAGAACCGAGCGAATGACTCCCAGCAGGCCGCCGAAAGTGCCGGTGAGATTCTGATGCTCGTAACGAGTCAGATTGCGAATGCTCACACTTGTAGAAAACGTACAGAGGCTGCCGGCAAACTGGGTCAGGATCGTGAAAAGCTCGAATGGATGTACGGATGGGGTGATGTGATAGTGGTTCAGCAGCGGAGTGTAGGTGTTCAAAGTGTTGAGGAGTCTGAACGCGGTCTCCTCGGAGCGGGTAAACTCCGCGAACCCGCCGGCCAGTTGCCGCCGTCCCTGCGAAAGCGTGCCGATTTTCCCCAGGAGCATATCCAGCAGGTTCCGGAGCATGTCCAGCAGAGCGGCCGACCCGCCCACCTGCAGCAGCGGAGGTATGTAGCTCTCATTGAGCGTCACCTGCCCGGTCCCGCTTCGCTTGAGCTGCGCCACCTTCAGCACCGAGTACCCATCGAGGGACTCACCTCCAAAAAGAATGGTGAGATTGTACTCCCCGACTTCAATCTCCTTTCCGGCTCCACCCGTCACCTCGTCGGCCATAGCAACAGGCTTGCTCACGTACCGGACACCGGCGGCGCCTTCGCCTCGTCGATCGGTTACGTTTGCCTGCCCTTCGGTGCACAGCGACAGAGCGAGGTAGACATCCAGGGTATCGATATCGCCGGTAAAATGGTCGGCAAAGGACCGCGGAGCGGGGCCGCGATGCCTGGTTGGAATGTCGAACGAGGTGCCGTCGGGCAGCACGCCGGTGCACTGCGTGAGGGCAAACACGCCGTTGGCGGGCCCGTCACGATCGATAGAAATGTCCTTGATTCCGAAGTAGTACGGTTCGCCGGCCTTGAAACAGGCGTGAATCGTCTCCTGAAGTGACCGCTCAGACTGCTGAAAATGCTGAGGCTGCAGGAACAGGCCCTCTTTCCAGACGACACGATTGGATGGGAACAACGCAGGCACCTCCGGTTGAAGACTACAACGGCATCAGCCGACGGACCCATCGGCCCGTCCTGCTAGTATTTTATGTAGAGTGTTAAAAATACACGTTTCGCGAGCAGGATTCATCGAGAAAGGGACACGTCAATGAAACACCGGTCACAATTCGTCGTTGCGGTGACATGCATGGTGCTGTTCGTACGCGGCGGGTTTTGCTCCGAAGAGGGAATGCTTACGGTGAAAACAGTGCCCGACGGGATCGAAGTGTGGCTGAATGGGAAGTACGTCGGAGACGCCCCTATTGTCGAGAAGAAGCTCAAGGAAGGCCGCTACGAACTGACTCTGGTCGATCCCGTGCAGCATGCCAGCACCACCGAAGAGGTATTCATTCAGGCGGGGCAGACCAGTGTCGTGGAGAAGACGGTCAAGGCGAAATTCGGCTCGCTGAGGATCAATTCGGATCCGGAAGGGGCCGACGTCTACCTCTCGAGTATGCTGGGGCAGACACCGGTTTCTCATGATTTCATGAATCCGGGCAAGTATCGACTGGAGATCCAACACCCCAATCGGCGATACGAGCCGGTCACCGAAGATATCGTCATTCCTCGCGGGGAAACCGTTACGTTGACCAAGACGCTTCGCACAACAACACCCTTTGATCTCAAGGCCCTTGTGAGACTCGGTCTGGGAGCGGGTGCCGTCCTGGGGTATGTCTGGGCGATTGTGGAACACGGGACGTACCGGCACACCGTATCCGAAATCGACAATGCGCCCAGCCACCAGGCGGCCGAGGCCCAGGGACTGCCGGAGAAGAGAGACCGGGCCGGCGTACGCCGCGTGCTGGGTATCGTGGCGGGATCGGTATGTGTTGTCGGCTTTGAGATTGTGGCCTTTTTCTGACGGCCGCGCGACCGGCGGATCGGACGTTTCGACTCGACCGCGCACTTCGTCTCGCGACACCGGCGGGGGCGGGGCCTCGGCACAGCAGGGGATTCTTTCGTATGGAGCGGCAGGACAAGTCCGGGGAACGAAAACCCGACTTCGACAAGACCTTCATTGAAGGCTCGGATTCGAATGCCGACAGTCACGATCTGACGTCCGGCAACCGGCTGCATCTGGACGATGAAAGGGTGCAGACGGCTTACGGTGCCTCCGGTGCCACCAGTGCGGGTGCGGGCAATGTCAAGCTTCCCTCGGCCGAAGAGCCGGCGGAAATCGGCTCGGGGACGGTAGTCGCGGAGCTGGGCACCGGCGGCATGGCCAAAGTCTACAAGGTATGGAACGCCCGGCTCGAAGTCTACCGGGCCGTGAAGATCCTTCTTCCCTCCTATCAAACGGACCTGCTGAATCGCTTCGAGACCGAGGCGAAGAT
>CAZNDN010000005.1:61475-71799 GCA_964571815.1 uncultured Fibrobacterota bacterium
ACGCTTCAGTACCTGGCCCCGGAACAGATCGACGGTGTGGACATCGATGCCGGCGCCGACCTCTACGCACTGGGCGCTATTCTTTACGAAATGCTGACCGGAACGAAGACGTTTCCGCAGAAGACGATCACCAATTTGATGAAGAAGAAGGCAACGAATGAGTACCGCAATTTCGACGATTTCGATTTCAGGGTACACCCGCAGCTCACCAGGATCTCGAAGAGATGCCTGAGCGTCGAGCGGAGCGAACGGTTTTCCGACGCGGCATCGATGCTGGAGGCCCTGGAGAGCGCGCATCGTGCGGTTACCGGGCTTTCGCCCGAAGACACCATCCGCACCTACGTGGAGGACCCTGAAGGGTTTGCGCTCAGCTCGCGCCGACGCTTGCGCATTCCCCGGGTTTCCCCGAAGATTTACCTCCCGGCCGCGGCCGTCGTGGTTCTCGCGGCTCTGGTCGGCCTGATCGTGCGTACCGGACCGACGTCGCCGACCGACACGACGACCGAACATGCGTCGCCGTCCGGAGAGAACAAGCAGCAAACGACTTCATTTGAAGCCGAAGTACTCACCCAACTTGGCGAGCAGCAGGAAAAAGAGGATACCACCGAAGAAACAGCCGCCACGGAGCCGCCACGGGAAGAGCCGGTGGTGAAAACGCCGCCTCGACCGACCACACCCCACCGGACCACTCCGCGCCGAACCCGAACACTCACCCCGCTGGAAAAGCTCAAAAAGAGATACGGCGCCGACGACCTCGTCGCCATTGGGAAAGAGGCCTTGAACAAGGGGAAGATCGATGATGCGACCCTTGCGCTGGAGCAAGCGGCCAAAGATCCCGGAACCGAGCCCGCAACCAGACTGCCGCTGCTGGAAGTGTATCTGAAAGCCGGTCGCACCGGCGATGCGCTTTACCAGGTAACGAGCAAGCCGGTGGATGACGCCTACTTCGGGTTGCTGGCGGGGAAACTGTATGCGCGACTGGGGCAAAGCCGGGAGGCTCTGCACCACCTCGAATCCGCCCTGCAAAAACGCTCATCCGTGAAGAACAAGAACAACGTTCGCCACGATGTCCTCTACCAGATAGCACTGGTTCGGGCAAAAAACTACGAGGAAAACGCCACGCAGAATAACAAGACGCATCTGATGCAGGCCTGGTACAATGTGAAAAGATTTCTTCCCAGGTCGGACCCGCGCTACGAAGCCGCGGTCAGGGAACTGTCAACCATCCGATAGGCCGGAGGCACATCGGCAAGGACATCATTCGTTCGGTTTCCGGAGGCCACGTGCGTACCGGTCTCTTCGACCGGCTCAGGATGCACGCGATCGAAGGATAACCTCAGACAGCGCGAAAAAGCAGACACCCGATTCTCACCCCGACACAGCGGAGGCGAACCCGGCTCCGGCAGCCCCCCGGGGAGGAGACCGCCCTTCCATTCCCGCGGGTCCTGTTGAGCGAAGTACCTGTCCGCATCTATTTTTCTCTTCCCTCCGGGTTCCTCGTATCCGGAGAACACCAGGTAACGAAAGGTGCTTAGATGAATTTCAGACGTGTTTGTCTATGGCTGTTTCTCTGCGCGGGGCTCCTTCCCTCGCAGACCCATATCAGGGGTGAATTGAGAGGGCTGAAGCTGGACAAGAGCAGAAACCCGTATATCATCGACGAAGACATCGTTGTCCCCGAGGGCGAAGAGCTTGTAATCAAGGAAGGGTGCCGCCTGCTGTTCGAGCCTTTTACGGGGTTGCGTGTCATGGGGCACCTGCTTGTCGAGGGGTCCGGAGAGAACCCCGTGGTGTTTACCTCGGTCAACGACGAAGAATACAATCCGGAAAGCGAAGAGCTGGCGAATCCCTTTGACTGGAACGGTATACTGGTAGGCCGCAATTCGGAGGGCGCGTACATGAAAAACTTCGTACTGCGGTTCTCCGTTTACGGAATAAAGGGGCAAACTCAGGCAATCATGATCCAGAACGGAAGGCTGCTTCAGAACGGACAATTCAATTTCACCATCCACGACAAGATCCAGCCGGTCCCCGACAATATTCCTTTTTCCTACGGAATCGACGACACCGGAGAGGAATCGGGAGACGACGACGGCACGGACCCCATTGACAAGGACGAAATCCACCCGCAGAAGAGAGTGTTTCGGTATGTCTGCCTGGGTGTGGGCATTGCGGGGATTGCCTCGAGCGCCGTCTCGACGTTCCTTACGGTCGAAACCGCCAAAGAACTCGACAAGCTCGAAAAGGACTCCGAGATCAGGATCATCAGCGATGAAGAGCTGCGGCGTCAATGGAAAGATGCCGAGAAAAAGTTTAAATCCTACCAGGCCGCGGCCTGGATCACGGGCACCCTCGGACTTCTCGGGGCAACGGGTTTCACGCTCACCTTCGTGTTCTGAAAAAACGCCCCCTCTCCGTATCGCGGACGTTTCATGAGATGTGAACAGCTCTGCCTCCCGCTTGACTGCACCGCCTCTTTTGGCGAGTACCTCCGCGACACCCCGTGCGAAGGATTATCGGTTCGGGTGAGTTCACGTTTGAAAAACGGATGGTACGTATCGTATCGGCGTTCTCCCCCCACTCGTCTTCTGGTGATACCAGCCTTTCTCGACAACGCCCCGACACCCGTCAAGGAAGCGCTGCTGGACTGGGCCCGGCTTCCGCCCGCCCGGCGGGCGGCACCCGCCGCACGTCACCGGCGCAAGCAGCTTGAAAATACCGTCTGGAGCTACGTTGCCTCCCTCCCCGCGCCGCCCTCCCGGACACGGGCTGTCGACCCCGAGCGTATCGAGGACAATACCCGGGGAATCAACTGCGACCTCAGAGAGGTGTTCGACACGCTCAACCGAGCGTGCTTCGACAACAGGCTCGCCTCTTTGATCCGCTGGGGCGCCCCTTCCTCCACGACATCGTACCAGAGTAATCGACGCGACACGTCGGGCAATGAAGTGAGCCTGATAACCGTTGCCGGGGCGTACGACCACCCCAACGTACCCCGCTTCGCGATCGAGGGGGTAGTCCACCACGAGATGCTGCATATCGCTCATCCTCCCTATTCCAAAAACGGCCGCCGGGTGATTCATGGACCGGAGTTCCGGAAGTCGGAGAAAGCGTTTCCGGCCTTTCACCAGTGGCGGACCTGGGAATCCAGGCACCTGCGCAGGCTTGCCGGCGCAAAGAAGCGCATGCGCAATTCCCTCAGGCGGCGTGCGTAATCATGCGATGGGTTTTCAAAGGGTTGCGGTAGCCTCTCACAAGTATCCAGACCACAACAAACAGGACGGCCGAACGAATTCTGTAGAGGGCAAAGTCTGGTAGTGGTTTCATCCGAACAGCGGGATACGATGTATCTTTCCGGTATGCACAGTCAAGGTGGATACAAACGAGTGGGAATGACTCTCCCGGCGGTTCTTCTGGTGGCTCTGGCGGGATGTTATACCCAATTGGGGATGGTGCGTCACGAAGATATCGCCCCGGCACGGCCGGCAACCGATTCCACGGGCGAGCGGGTCGAGAAGGTTGACACGGTCCGTGTGACGGAAAGGGAAGTATGTTACTGGACCCGTGACCTGCTTGGATATCCGGTGCTTCGGTGTCGCGAAAGCCGCTACTCCCGTGATTGGTTTCTCTACAACGATGTCCCCTGGTGGTACCGTCACGACCCCTATTTCTACGATTACGATCGCTGCCCGCGATACTACTACTACGACCGTTCCTGCGGGTGCTGCAGATACTACCGGGGAAACAGGAGGTACTACAATCCCGGGAGCGGTTCGGGTTCGAAAGATGAACCGGACGACAGACCGCGCAAAAAACGTCCTCGATCCCGCTCCCTCGGTGTTCCCAAGTCCTCCGGGGAAACGGCGGACCCGCAAGGACAGTCCAAACGTACCGGCTCCACCCCATCAACCTCAACGTCCGAAGACGACCGGTCGCAGACGCCTGTTGCCCCGGCACGACCCGGTCGAGCGGAAAGCACCGATTCCGACAACAGCGGCGCGCAACAAGGCTCCAGCGACTCATCCGGCGACGAAAAGGATTCGGAAGAAAACCGGAAGCCACCGGAGAAGCGTCCACGCCCCGGCTCGAGGAGCTTCTGAATGGACAAAACGGGAGTACGCTCCGCGGCCCCGCGATACGCGGCAGCCCTCATCGTGGCAGCTTTCTGTACAGCATCCCATGCGCGTGGCCGCGTGGCATACGAAGCCGCACCCGGAGGCCGGGCCTTGTCGTTTGCCGGAAACCATGTGGCCGCGGTCAACGACATCTCCGCAACGTACTACAATCCCGGCATTCTCGCGTTCATGCCCGTGCGGGAATTCGGGCTCTCGGTTGACGGGCTCTTGCAGACCACTGCCACCAGCCTGTATGGAACGACCGAGGAAGAATCGCTGCAACGGCTCCGATTTGAGCAGGCCGGCGTGGTATACGCGGCACCCACCTCCCGCGGGGGCTTTACTATCGGCGGTCTGGTCTGCAAACCGGTGATCTTTGACGATGTCAATGTGATCGACGCTTCGACTACGCGCGACGGAAGCACCTACCGAACCGATCGGTACTATAAAGTATACGGCCAGCTCACGCACTGGAGCGCCGGATTCGGAATCCAGCCCGCGCCGCGTCTGGGTCTGGGTATGTCACTGGGCCTGGTCGGCGGCAGCGAAGATATGCGGTACGACCTCTACAAGTCGCGCAACGGGCAGGTCGATCCTGAAGGAAAACCCACCGACAACGACTTCGAACAGGATATCCATAAGAACCTCCTGGGGTTCGATATTCGCGGTGGCGTTGCCTGGGAACTCGAAAAGGTCATGCGTCTCGGATTCACGCTTGCTTTCCCGCAAATCGTCCGTTTCGAGGAACGAGCGGAGGTAGCCTTTCCACATCTGGGATACCCCGATGCTGCCGAATACCCCCCGGTTCAGGGTAAGTTCCGCTCGTCATACCGTGGTGCGGCAGGCGGGGTGTGGTATCTCCCGTTTGCCACGGTCACCGCCGATGTGCGGTTTCGGGCGCCGTACAACTTGATTTTTATCGATGAAAGGATTCCGTCGTCCAGCCCCGCGGCCCATTTCAGGATCGGTGCGGGGGTGGCTGTCGAAGCGCCCGTGGTCCGATCCCTGCTGCTTCGCGCGGGGTACTCATGGGATGAATTCGATACCCATGCACTTCTGGAGGATGTCAAGGGTTTGGAGATCGACTGGTCGACCAACGGCATTGAAGCGTCGCGCAATTATCATCGCCTCGGGGCCGGACTCGGCTATGTGTATGAGAATATCCAATTGGAGTTCGGCTATGGAGTTCGCTTGTGGGACGTAACGACTCGGAATACCATGACCGAAGAGCATGTCCTTCACCGCATCAGCCTTGCTTTCGCAAGCGGATTCTGATTGCGGCCTCCGCGACCTCAACCCGTCGATTTCTCATCCAACCGGCCCGTTGAACGGAAAAAACCCTCCCCCGTCGTCTACAGATAGGGCCGGGCTGTCTCGAAAACTTCTTCGGGATCGAGCTGTTCCAGGCACGCATGCCCTCTTTTGCACTTCCCGCGATGCGTCGAGCGGTAGTACGAATGACTGCAGGGCCATTCCGGGCACGCGCCGTGCAGCACGATCGCTTCATCGGAAAACGGCCCGGTACGTCGGTAGTCCGACGGTCCCCAGATGGAAATACTTCGTACACCGCTGAATGCAGCGATGTGCATGAGGCCGCTGTCGTTGGAGAGAAACAGCCGGCAGGCTCCGATCTCCGAGAAGAGCTTCTCCACAGGCAAACCGTCGCGTATCGTGATATGGGGCACGTCGCGGAACGCCTGCAGCTCTTCGCGCTCATCGGGGCCGAAAAACATCACCAGTTCCCTGCCGGGGAAGCGCTCGTGGATCATCTCAATGAGCCGTCGCCAGTGGCGCAGAGGCCAGCGGCGAAACTGCTCCGAGCGCTTGCAGCCCACATGGAATCCGATTCTGTTGCTTGTGTTGTTTTCCCTGAGCGGATACGGCCGCACCGTTTCGTCGGTCAAGTCCGGATCCAGAAATCGATACAGCCGGAGATTCTGGTGCACATCACGGATCCCCACTTCGACGTCCACCAGCTCGGTGTTGAGAAACGACAACGACCCCGGTCCCTCGTCGGGATACCTCGCGGCTACCCGCTGCCTCGCCCCGCAGAGAAAATGGAGCGCGTGGTAGTGGGCCCGGGCCGAGGGAAACGACAACACCGAACCGTCGTACTGCCTGCTTCGTATCGTGCGCAGGGTCCGAGCAATCCGGCCGATTCCGCCCCCGACGAAGAATTTCTCCCGGTATACCCTTCGGAACGGCTCGAGGGTACCGAGGATCCGATCGACCGAACTCAGGTAGCAGATGATATCGAATTCCACACCCCGGCTGTGCATCAGTTTCAGCAGCGGAAACACGAGGATCAGGTTTCCGATGCCGTACGGAGCCAGAACAGCGCGATTCACCGCGGTCCCCCGAATCCGGCCGGGGTGAAGTAATCAACCGGGACAAACTGCATTTTGCATTGCATTGTGCGTATAATATAGATTCATACTCCCTTTTTTCAACAACTTCCGGGCCCTATGAATCAGAAGATCCCCCTGTCCAAGAGAATCGAAAGAAGCCTTCCGCCCCTGGCCGTCGAAATAACCATGGACCTTCTTGTCCCCATCCGGAAAATAGCCTTCCGCGTGATCAAGCGTCGACAACTGCACGGGGGAACCTCCCGGGCGCGTCAACGAAGACTGCGGGAGAAGTTTTTCGAAACCTGGTGCCGCGGCCGCGGCCTCGATATCGGGTACGGAGGCGATCCGGTCGTTGCGGGCGCGCAGGGCTGGGATATCGAACACGGCAACGCCCAGTACCTGCATGGACTGGACAGGGAGTCGTTTGACTTCGTGTATTCCTCTCATACCCTGGAACACCTTCCCAACCCCGGTGTTGCACTCAGGAACTGGTGGGCGGTGCTCAAAAAGGGCGGATACCTGATCCTCTACGTACCCCACCGGGACCTTTTCGAAAAGCGGAGACATCTCCCATCGGTCAACAATCCGAAGCATACGTATTTCTTCCTCCTGGATCACGACGACCCGCCCGATACGATCGGACTGACTTCGTTCATACGCCGCCTTCTGCCCGACAGCCGCATCGTCAAGGCGGGGGTATACGGCGACGGTGCATCGAATGCGGATCGCGTGACCCACTCGCCGGGAGAGGATTCGATTGAAGTAGTGGTCCACAAAGAAAGCGGTTCCGAGGCGCCGGCCGGCACCGATGTCGACGAAAAGGCATCCGATACGGCATAATTACGTAGTGGCCGTCAATCGCAATTCCAACGGGAGGTCCTCCGGTATGCGCAATGGTTTCCGAAGCCTTGTGGCGGTTGTGTGTGTTGCAGCGGGCATCTCGAACTCTGCCGAGTTCGAGCTTGCGTTTGATTTCGGAGAAGTGATGGTTTACTCCGGAGAAGATACCGCGTGGACAATGGCCGACTCCGAAACGTCCCTCGCACTCGGGGATTCGATACTGGTGGAGGACGGTGCGGAAGTGACGCTGGGTCTGTCGGCCACCGAACAACTCTTGATCAGAGGAACATCGCGCCTCGTGATCGAAGCAAACGCGCCCGATGCGATTGTAGGACTGGTGGAGGGGCAGGTGTTCATTGCCCGCACCGAACCCTACTCCCTGTCCTCCCTGACGGTCAGAGCGCGGGAGTGCGATTTCACCGCCGTGGGAACCGCAGCCGCCGTGAAATTCACCGGCGCCGGCAACCCCACCGTTGCCGTGCTCCGCGGCCGAATCCGTATCCATGCTCCGTCGGGCGAAGCCGTCTTCGTTGAGGCGGGGACCTACGGAACCTACCGCGTCGCGGACCGGGCTTTCAGCCGTGGGGATCTTTCGGAAAATGCCATGTCCTCGCTTGAAGCCTGGTCGGGGATGGCTCGGGGAAGCCCTTCGGGTGAATCAGAGGAAGATGCCGCCGGCGACGATGCGCAAACGCACGCAGCCGTCTCGACAGCCGAGGAGCAGGAGCCCGCCCCGGAGGTGCCCGACGAGACCGCTCCGGAAGAAGAGCCCGCGCGTGACGATCGGAAAGAGACTTCAAGCAGGGCGGCCGGCGCCGGTGAGAGCGCTCCTCCCGAGAAGCCCGATAAGGAGAAGGATGCCGACAAGGAGAAACCCTCCTACGAGATTTCCGCGGCCAATGTAACCGTCGACGATGCTCAGTGGACCAGACTGGCGTTCGGTGTCGACGTGCCCGTCTGGAAGTTCGGCATATTCTTCGACCTCGAACTCTTCATTGACGACAAAGGCAACTTCTCCGACAAAGGCTGGCGGTTCGACGAAGACAACTGGATGGAGTCGGTGACACGCAAAATCCGCTACGTTCGGTTCGGCCGGGAGGAAGATCCCGTCTTTGTCAAAGTCGGAGGGTTGAGCAGTGTGACCCTGGGCTACGGATTCATCGTCGACAGGTTCACCAACATGCTGCACTACCCCGACGAAAAACTGCTGGGACTTCAGTTCTATCTCAACGATCTGACCCCTATCGGTCTGACCCTGCAGACAGTCGTTCCCGATTTCATGGATTTCGCGAGGGACGGAGGCGTTGTGGGAACCCGACTGGGCATAAAGCCGCTCAAACCGACCGATATCCCCATTGCCAAAGGGATCACTGTCGCCGGAACGTACGCCGTAGACCTGAACCAGTATGCGCCCGCACGTGACTGGGAACTCAGATCCACGGGTGTGGGACCGCTGTACGAGACGCTTATCGAAGAGGAAGGGTATGACTCCAGTGACGCCGACCGGCTGGTGGGCAGAGGATTCGAGAATTTCGAGCGGGATGACGCAGCCGCGGACCTCGCGAGTATTCAGGCCGAGCGACGGGCCAGGAGAGCCGAGGAAGCTATCGGGATGGTTGGGGGTGATGTCGGCGTGCCCCTGATCAACACGGCGCTGCTGAGCCTCGATGTCTACGGGCAGGCAGGTCTGACCATGGATCATGACGATGAAGGCAATGACAAGGCACGCGGATGGGGTGTCGGAGCGCCCGGGGTAGCGGTCAAGATTACCCGGCTGTGGGGCCGATTGGAGTATCGCCATGTGAAAGGCGAGTTCGAACCCGGGTATTTCGGTCCGTACTACCTTGAGGAACGAATCGTGCGGGACCCTGTACCTACGATCCGAGAACAGACGCTCGATCCGAACGACCTTGACGGCGTTTTCGGTACGGCGGGTCTGAATATCGCCGACGCCTTCACGATCGGCGCAAGCTACCATTACATGGTGGGTGACAAACGAGACTATGTGGTGAATTCTACCGTGGTGAACCGCGCGGCATCGCTGGACCACCGGTACGAGGCAACCGGCGCTCTGGGAAATCTGGTTCTGGAGAAGGTACCCAAGCTGAACCGCGCCGAGGCCTATTTCTACAAGGCCAATATCTGGCGCAGCTATCATCCGATCACGGGCGAACAGGACGATTTCTTTGAGAAGACACCGTCGATGTACTACGGCTACCGGCTGGGTGTCGAGATCGCGAAGGGGGCTTCTATTATCTGGGACACCCGCTACGGCTTCGAGTACGACCCGAATGCCGAGCTGGTACCCAACAATAATTTCACGATCGAAACGGTCGTGACGTTCTGAGGAAAACCGCTTCCGATTGCGGATTGGGGATTGCGGATTGGGGATTGAAAGAAGTAGGGGAGAGTTCGGGGGATTGTGGTATCTGGATGCTTGATGCTCGGTACTTGAAAACCTGAACTACAACTTGCTGCCCCTCTGCTCTGCCTTCTTTTCCAACTGCTGAGATTACTCACCCTACCGCTCTCTGCCCTCTGCTCCTCTGCACCTCTGATTTCTGCTCTTGCGGTTCTTGTTCTTTGATCTTCGAACTATGCCCTTTGTACCTGGCCACCCCGCACCGGCCTGTTTCCTTCAGACCCCCGAAACCTCACAGCCTCACAGCACGAGCGACAGGGGGTCCGGTGATTTATTTTGCATCATCAAGCTGCGCGCCCCACGAGTGCACACGAGACACGGGCGGTACAGGGAACAGCCCAGCGCAACCCGCGATGCCTTGCGGACAGGCAAGCATGGAAAACGGGAAAGGCTGGGTGCTACTTCACATCGTGAATCCGAATACACAGAGCCTTTCCGATGAATGAGCGTTCGCTGATGCTCCGGCGAATTCGCCGAGGCTATAGCAAGGGTTTGGGGAAAATACCGCGCAAGGGCAGGATCAGGGTTCTCCTTGCCCTGGGTATCATTGCCCTGGCCGTGCTCTTGCTCAAGAATCGCGGTGGGCGCTCCGGCGGCGA
>CAZNDN010000005.1:71899-74264 GCA_964571815.1 uncultured Fibrobacterota bacterium
TCATTGCCCTGGCCGTGCTCTTGCTCAAGAATCGCGGTGGGCGCTCCGGCGGCGACTCCCTCGACCTTCCCCCTCCATCAGACTCCACAACCGCCAGGCACGCCGCTGCCCCCTCCGCCGAGGACGACGACAAGACCGTGTTACGGGCCCCGCGGAGCGTCGGCAAGGCAGAGATGAAGCACGAAGATGTCGTGGAGCTGTTGCGAAGGTTCCCGCCGCGGCTCTCCCGGACACGGGATACACTGAAGTTCAGCAAGCACCCCGTCGTCATCCACTACACACTGGATACGGCTCTTCAGGCGCTGGGGCGGAAGCTGTTCAAGCGCTATCATCCGAAATACGGCGCCGCGGTGGCGATCACGCCCGGGGACGGACGGGTGGTGGGACTGATGTCGTACACTCGGGAGGATGTGCCGGCGCTTGAAGGGGACCTGGTCTGCAGAACCATATTTCCCGCCGCTTCGATATTCAAAACGGTCACCGCGGCGGCGGCTGTGGAGCGCGGCGGGCTTGCACCCGACACTCCCCTGAAACATGTCGGGCGAAATCACACGCTTTACAACTTCCAGCTTGAAAAGGACCTTGAAAACTTCACCGAGATCTCGCTACGCAAGGCATACGCTTACTCGATCAACCCGGTCTTCGGCAGAATCGGCATCTTCAGGGTGGGATGTCGCCTGCTGAAGGAATACGGAGCCCGATTCGGCTTCCTCTGCACCATACCCTTTGATCTGGAAACCGAAATCTCTTCCCTGAACTCCTGTGATTCATCGTTTGCGCTGGCTGAGCTGGCCTCGGGTTTCAATACCGGGACCACGCTGAGCCCCCTCCTGGGGGCGCTTCTGGCCTGCGCGATCTGCGACAACGGCATAATCCAGCGTCCCGTGCTGGTTGACAGCATCACCAACGCCGGGAACCACAAGACCCGCTATCAAGCGCGCCCGACGCCCTGGAAGAGCGCGGTCTCGCCGGCCACCGCCGAAGCGCTTCGGGACATGATGCGTTCCGTGGCCCGCTTCGGGACCGCCCGGAGCGCCTTCAAGTACGTCAAACGCTCTTACCGATTCAAAAACATTGAGTACGGCGGCAAAACCGGTTCGGTCAACAAGGACGGCCTTGGAAAGGTTGACTGGTTCACCGGTTTCGCTCGCCACCCCTCGGATAACGCGCAGCGGCTCGCCGTGGCGGTCGTGACCGTTCACGGCGCGTACTGGACGGTTCATTCCAGTTTTCTCGGCGCCGAGATCATTCGCCACCGCCTGAGGAATATCCAGATCGCACGTGAGAAGGAGCAGGCGGTTGCGGATTCCCTGAAGAGAGCCGAAACCGATTCCGCGGGAAGCGGGTAGTTCGATGTGTCGGGAAGGAATCGACAGTCACGGGACATACCCGTCCGGGGAGAGAGAGCCAAATTGTTTTCGAAGGAGTATGACTCGCGCATGAAGAACACCGGAAGCACCTGTCGATCGGCCGTGGTTGCCCTGGCCGGGAGGCCCAACAGCGGCAAGTCAACGCTTCTCAACACCCTTATCGGCGAGCAGCTCAGCGTTGTTACCTCCCTCCCCCAGACCACGCGCTCGATCCTGCGGGGTATCTACCAGGAACCCAACCTTCAACTGGTCTTCGTCGACACCCCTGGAATCCATCGCGGAAACCGCCGACTGAACCAATCCATGCTCTCCGCGTGCACGAAGGCCCTCACCCGCGACAACGCCGATATCGTCTGCTACGTCGTCGATCTGGCGAGGGAATACGGCGAGGAGGAAGAGCTGGCGTGCCGACTGATTGCCGAATCGGGAATTCCCGCACTTGTCGTATTCAACAAGAGCGATCTCTGCCCGCAAACACGGGAGAAGATCGACGAGTTTCAGAAGCGATTCCCCACCACGTCATCGCTGCCCCACATTGCCCTTTCGGCGATCGACACCAGGGCCCGGAAAGGGTTTATCAACGCGATCGGCCCACTCGTCCCGCCGGGACCACCGATTTTCCCCGAAGACGAACTCACGGACGCGCCGTTGCGGTATCTGGCGGCCGAATACCTCCGTAAGCATATCATTCTCAACACCCGGCGCGAAGTCCCCCACGCGACGCACGTGGAGATACTTTCGTATCGCGAGACCCCGCGCAAGCACACGGTCGAAGCAGCAATTCATGTGGAGACAACCGGCCAGCGAGGCATCATTGTGGGCAAAGGCGGCTCGTTGATACGCACGGTGGGCACGCGCGCCGCCAGGGACCTCTCCTCCCTTGCCGGCGTTCCCGTGCGCTACAAGTGCCACGTCAAGGTAACCCCCAAATGGAGGGACAATCCCGGCTTCCTGCGCTCGATGGGCTATCAGTCGGCCCGAGGCGGGAAATAAAG
>CAZNDN010000005.1:74364-76945 GCA_964571815.1 uncultured Fibrobacterota bacterium
GCGTTGGCCAGGCGGTCGACTCCCAGACTCCCGGGCGGGTCGTACTGAAACGACAGCGGCAAGCCCTCGTGAAACCGCATCCACACGTACTCGATCCCCCCCGGCAGCAGCCCGGCGATTTCCCCCGGCGATGTCCCGGCCACGGAACAGACAACAATGCTGCCGCCGACCTCGCCGGAATATGCTTCCCGCACCGAATCAAACGCCGGGCGGAGCCGCCCGGAGAGTTCTTCGGCGGGAAAGCTCAATGACGCTGCGCACCGCAGGTTATCCCGGTCCACCACTCCTACCGAAGCGTTCGTGTTTCCTATGACGAGTGCCGTTACGATAGTTCTCCTCCCCCTGCTTCACTGCCCGCGATTCGAACTGCCGCGGTCCACGAATGCGACCGAGCCGGAGACAATCCACCGCACGCGGTCCCCGACACGAACCCCCAAACGACCATCCTCTCCCACATCCTCCAGTGTTCCCCGCACCCCGTCAACCGCAATCTCCCGCCCTACCCCGTACAAGCGCGCACGGTACTCCCGATGCACGCTCTCCGGCGGCTCCCGGCGTCGCCTGCGCAGCCCCACGACAGTGTCCCTCAGCAGCACATCCGTGTCCCACCGGCGGCCGGTTTCGACCATGAGCGAGCCGGCAGTGTTCCTCAACTCAGGGGGAAAAATCGAGGAAGGAATATTGACGTTCAGTCCAACACCCATGACCAGCGACACCCCATTGTCCGCGTCCAGGCTTTCGATCAGGACGCCGCAGACCTTTCGGTCTCCCCAGAAGATATCGTTGGGCCACTTGATCCCCAGATTCGCCGTCGGTTCTTCGCCCCGGATCGAATCGTACACCGCCATGACCAACGCTCGATTCCAGATAAAATGATCGCCGCGGTCAACCGCCGGCGTCACAATGGTGGCCCACAAGCCACCCGCCACATCCGAGAAAAAGCTGTTCCCCCGCCGTCCCCTCCCGGCACTCTGACGGTCGGCGCGGACCACGATGAAGCCTTCCCGCGGCGTTCGGCCCAGGTTCCCGGCGTACGTATTCGTCGAATCGACACGCGAGAGTGCGATGAATTCTTCGACTTCCTCCAGTCCGCCCACACCGCGGTCGGAACCCTCATGCATGCAAGAGCCTCCCTGTCGCCGACGTTGATCCGTGCCCTCGCCTCGTCACCGCCTCACGCCTGGAGTGCCCGAGGAACGACCCGGAGCGGCAAAGCTTTCGTTTCGTCAAGCTGTGAGAAAATATATATTTGATAGTACCAGGACAGAATACGCAATCACGCCCTCCGCGAGTGTCCCGTCCCCGTCCTCCCCGACGGAGCAGGCCGACAGCGTCGCGGGACCGGGTCAAAAATCAGGATCATTTCACGTATGGCCAAATTTCGAGGAACCGCCCTCCTTCCTACCCGCTTTGTGTTCAATCACGCCTTTCCGGCGGTGCTCTACGAGCCTCCATCGTGGCGCTCGATGATACCGTTTGTAGCGAGGAAATACCTTTCTTCTCGAAATCCCGAGAAAGACCTTCCGGCGGGCATGCTTTCGCTGCGGGTCAACGAAGCCTGCAACCTTCGATGCCGCTCATGCGGGCAATGGGGCGAAAACGGGCATCTGCGGCTCAAGCAACAGCGTGGCGAGCGCCTGGCTCAGCTTCGGTACGAAGTTGTCGAGCGCATGGTGCACGAAACGCTGAAAGACAAGCCTTTCTATTACATCTGGGGCGGGGAGCCAACCATGTGGAAACCCCTCCTGCCGCTCTTCGAGCTTCTTGGACGACACCACCTTTACGGATCGATCGTCACCAATTCCCAGGCACTTGAGCCGATACTGGAACGACTGATCGACACCGGTGCGGTAGGGATTCTCTATCTGAGTCTCGACGGGTGGGATTCGACGTCGCAGAATGTCATGCGCTCCCCGGCGGGAGGGAAACTCTCGGACAATTTCGAGAAGACCATGGCGATTATCGAGAAGACCGACGAAATAAAGAAAAAAAAGAATCTCCGTCTTCCGCTTCTCATTCCGATTACGGTCATCTCAAACGATAATTACATGCACCTGGCCGATGTCCACCGTCTGGTCATGGACAAGACCCAGCTCCACCCGTACTATTACGGATGGTATATCACCGAGGAGCGGGCGCGCCTGCATGAAAAGGTCTTCGAGGAGCGGTTCGGTTACGCCCCGGCAAATCATCGGGGATATCTGAAGTCGTGTTTCAACGATGTCGATCCCGCGGTGTGCGCACGGCAGGTCCGGGAAGTACTCCGAATGTCAAAGGGGGCACGAAGTGTCCCGCAGTTTCTGCCCGACATATACGCCGAAGAGCAGATACGCCGCTACTACTCCGACCACACGTGGCACTGCGGCTACCCCCAATGCGAGAGTATTTACGTAACCGCCGAAATCTCGCCCGACGGCCGCGTGACCCCATGCCGCGACTACCAGGACTACACCGCCGGCAATATCAACGACCAGTCGTTCTACGAAATCTGGAACGGAGCGAAATTCAAGGAGTTCCGCCGGCAGATGAAAAAGGGGCTCATGCCGGTGTGCACGCGGTGCTGTGGGCTGCAGGGGTTCTA
>CAZNDN010000005.1:77045-78241 GCA_964571815.1 uncultured Fibrobacterota bacterium
CTTCAACAGGCAGGAGGGTTTTGGCTTCTTTCGTATCAGCTCCGACATTGTACCCTTTGCCTCCCACCCGATCTGCACTCTCGACTGGACAGCGCACTTTTCCGACGAATTCCGCCGTATCGGCGCGTTCATCAGACGCCACGGCATGCGTGTTTCCATGCATCCCGACCAGTTCGTGCTTCTCAATGCGCTTAGAGCCGACATCGTGACCAGAAGTATCGAAGAACTGACGTACCATTGCCGGGTTCTCGATGCCATGCTCCTGGGGCCATCGGCAAAGATCCAGATCCATGTCGGCGGTATTTACGGCGACAAGCAAGCCTCAATGGATCGCTTCGCGGCAGTCTATCTGGACACACCGGCCGAGCTGCGCAGGCGATTGGTTATCGAAAACGACGACCGCTTGTACAGCTTCGCCGACTGCCTCCAAATCCACAAACGTTGCGGTATCCCGATCGTCTTCGATATCTTCCATCACCGCTGCCTCAATACCGGCGAACAACTGCGTGACGCGCTCGCCGCGGCGGCCGCCACCTGGTCCAAACGCGATGGGGTGATTATGGTGGACTATAGCGAACAGGCGCCCGGCGGACGACGATGCGCCCACAGCGAGCATATCACCGGGCACGCGTTTGAAGCGGTTCTCTCCCAAATCGGAAAAATCGACTGTGATATTATGCTGGAGATTAAGGACAAGGAGAAGAGCGCGCAGACTGCGCGGGAGATAGTGCTGTCACGTTCAAATCAGACGGGAAGTTGACATTCTCCAGTCAACCAGGTGGGACGGTTTGGCCGAGAAGGAATCTCGCCGGGCTCAAATCGGTTGTAGCGGAGACGACGGACGAAAAACGTAAGAGAAGAGAATGGCAGCGGGGTTTTCGGCGTAGTCAGAGAGAAGTCAATTCATCATTCTTTTCGAAGTATACGGTGCACGTCCGCGCACTTCCCTCCGGCTCGATGGTTCAATGGTCGGGTTTCCCATACGATGCGCCGATCTCCCTCACTTCAAAGAACTTTGAGGCTTTCCGTCGATAGAATGCTCGCACTTCACTACGCGATTTCCCCTTGTTCTCCTCAAAATGGCGATCTCTGATTTCCAGAACTGTTTTGACGCAATCAAATGTCTTCTTCAATTATCATCACCGTAATGAGCCGCTTTTTCCTGCACTTTCCGTGCTTCAACCGCCTCTTGGTGG
>CAZNDN010000006.1:0-4443 GCA_964571815.1 uncultured Fibrobacterota bacterium
CCATGAGGGAGAGATCATCCACCTCAACCTCAGTATATCCGAGATGAAGGACGAAGGTGGGCAGATCATCGGGATGGTGGTTACCGCCAAAGACATAACGGAACGCAAGAAGCTGGAAATGGAGCTTGTGAAGAAGAACCACCTCCTGGAACGTCTTGCGATCACCGACAGTCTGACCGAACTTTACAATGCACGGCATTTCTACGATCAGATAAAGCGGGAACTCACCCGGCTGCGTCGAAATCCCGACCGTTCGCTTTCACTACTGCTGCTGGACATCGATCGTTTCAAGCAATACAACGACTCCGAAGGGCACCAGATGGGAGACCAGGTTCTCAGGTCTCTGGCACAGGTAATCAAAGTGTGCATCCGCGGGGACATTGACTCGGGGTATCGATACGGAGGCGACGAGTTCGTGGTGGTATTGCCGGACACCGACAAGAAGCAGGCTCGCGTGGTCGCCGAACGTATTCAGAAACAGTTCGGGGCATTCAAGTTCGGGCGAACCGGGCTTTCGATAGGAATCGCGCAGGCTCGAAATGACGAGGATGAAAAAAGCCTGATACGACGAACCGATGAGGCCATGTACCGGGCGAAACGAAGCGGAGGCTCCCGAATCGAGATATAGAAGGATGCACCCGGACCGTCGCCTCAAGCCGGAATCCCCGACCGGGAGCGAACAGGGGAAAGCCCCGGGAAGGGATGCTTTCGCACTGCCTCAGAACACGATGTCTTCTTCGAACGTCGGCAGCCACTGTTTCAGCACCTGAAGTCGCGAGAGCGCATCGGGATTGTACAGCAGCACCGATCGCTTGTGAGTGCCGTGCTTCGATTGGGTCACGTCGTCCTGACGTACGATAACCTTTGAACTCAGCAGCTCATCAAGCGCGTCACGATCAATGTGTTCACCCTTGCCCCGGCGGGCGCTTTCCAGTTCTACCTGTTGAAGCCCCACCCGTACGAGTCCGTTGGGATGTTTCCTGCCGTTTTTCTCCCCGGCCGCCACGACAGTTGCAAGCAGATCTGTTGCCTCCTCCGACAGGCTCTCTCCGGGGATCTCACGCCCTCGCTGCCTGGCTCTCAAGTAGTTCAGATACATCTGCAGCACGGAGGGTTCTTTGACAAGAAGGTATTCACGACCCAGTTCGTCTTTGCGGACAAAAGCCATGTCTTTGAGGATAAGGTGGAGAAAGACATTCTCGGCCTCGAGCCCGCCCAGTCCTATTATCGCGTAGATCATCTCCTTTGCCCGGCTGAGATACACGATCCGGTGACCCTCCCGCTCAGCACCCTCGTTTTCGATGAGCAGAAGAAGAATTCGGATCACGCCGGCCACGTTTCTGCGTACGACATCGTCGGACGTTTTCTTCATCGTGTCTCTGAGCCGCTTGACGACCACATGGATAACATTGGACAGCCAGGACGGAGCATTCTCTACCGTTCGCTGCAACAACGCCTCATCCACGATCGTGGCCGTCAGGTCTTCGACCACCTGGGCGGTAGCTCCACGGGGCCGGCGGTCAAGGAGGGAGAGTTCGCCCAGAACGCTGCCGGGTCCGAGCGTGGCCAGCTCTATGGTGTTTTCGCCCTCCTGCTTCAGAATGCGCACCTTGCCGCTGCGGATTATGTACATTTCGGTGCTGCGTTCCCCCTCGATGAACATCAGGGAGCCGCGCGGCAATTTCAATTCGTGCCTGTTCAGGACCTTTCTTCCCGCCCCGGCTTTCGTTGATCTCATGTGGCTGCCTCCGGATCCCGTTCGAACCGTGGAAGCCATTCCTTGATTTTCTTGATCCTTCCCAGGGTCTCCCGTCTGAACGTGATTGATACGTCGGATTCCTGAGGCATCATGTTGATAAGGTTGCGCCGCTTCAGATCCAGCAGGCATCTGTCGACCGCCTCAGGCTTCCTGTCCCCGAGGTCCCGAAGAAGCAGGGATTTGGGAAGACTCGTGCCGTCTTCCGTCTCTTCACCGGATTTCTGGGCTACGTAGGCGATGTTGTTGAGCAGGGCTACGGCTTCCTCGGAGACCTTGATCTCCTTGAATGTCCTCTTTCGAGCCCTCAGGAGCAGAAACTCATCGAACAGTTTCAGCACTTCGAGGTCCTTGATACAGACATGTCGCTTGCCCGCGGGGTCTTGCTCCACGTGAACGATGCCCCGCTTCTCCAGGCGGGAGATTACGTTCCTGATCTCTTTCTTTTTCAGCCTGCATACGAAATAGGCCTCAACCAGAACGAGGTCGTAGTCAAGCGCCGGTAGTGAGGCGAATTCATGGTGATACCGGGGGAGCAGTAGCAGCATCAGGGCGACAATCCCCCGCTCCCTGTCCCTGAGGATCGCCAGATCGACTCTCTTGTTGGCGTCGCGAAGCCTGCTGACAACAATCTTCACGATACTTGAGAGCCACACGGGAGCCTTCTGCATCGTTGCGTGAAACACCGCGGGGTTGACGATCAGGGCTTTGGAGGCTTCCAGCGCCAGCACCGTAGCGGAACGGGGAAGGTTGTCCAGGAGAGACATTTCCCCGATAAGCCCTCCGGTTTCTACCTGAGCCAGCTCCACGCGACCGTCGGGAGTGTCTTTGTAAACCCCTACTCTGCCTTCCTTGATGATAAAAAGCTCTTTGCCCTGAGAGCCCTCCTCGAACAGCACGTCGCCTTTCTTGAGCGTTCGGATGTTCAACTGAACGGGACGCTTACCGGTCTTGAGGCTTGATCGAACAACGTGGGGCATAGGTGATCCCGAAACGATACGCGCCGGGTGCCTCCCGCGGTTTCCGCCGGCCTGAACGCCGGCTCACGGTGCCCGCAGACCCGGAACCTCGCGCGGGGCAGGGTGGCGACACTCGACGGAGTCGGATAACAAAAAAGGGATAGCGCACTGCGTCTATCCCCTATATGATACAATCATCACCCGCGGTTTGGGAAGGGGGCTACCGTTTCTCCCGCACGCGGGTAGCCTTCCCTGTTCGACCTCGAAGGTAGTAAAGCTTGGACCTTCTGACACGTCCCCTTCGCTTGAGCTTGATCTCGGTGATCAGCGGGGAGTTCCATGGAAAGATTTTCTCCACGTAGACGTTGCCCGAGGCCTTGCGGACCGTGAAGGTTTTCCCCAGTCCGCTTCCCCGCTGCTGGATGACGGTTCCCTGGAACGCCTGTACTCGCTCCTTGTTGCCCTCCCTGATTTTCATGGAAACGGACACCGTATCTCCGGGACCGAATTGCGGCAGATCGTCCCGCACGTACTCCTTTTCCACGTTTCGAATCGTCTCTTGCACGACCTTCCTCCTCTAAAAAAGTGTAATTGACGCTTGTCTGCTTCGCCGCGGCTCGCCCGGTGGTTACGCCGCCGTTAAACGTCTCCCGGCTCGACCGATCGGCAACTCACTCTTTCCCGGTCGCTTCGCGGTAGTGTCGCCACAAATCGGGTCTGCGTCGTCTAGTCAGATCCTCGGCCTGTTGGCTCCTCCAACAACGAATTCGTTCATGGTGCCCGCTCAGCAGCACCTCGGGTACTTTCATTCCCTCAAATTCTTCGGGTCTCGTATACTGCGGCGCTCCCAGCAGCCCGCCATAGAAGGAATCCCGCTGCGCACTGTCGCGGTTGCCCAGTGCTCCCGGCAACAGCCGTACGAGTGAGTCCACAAACGCCATCGCCGGAATCTCACCCCCCGACAGTACATAGTCCCCGATCGACAGTTCCCGATCTACGTAGCGCTCAATCACCCGTTGATCTACCCCCTTGTAGTGCCCGCACAGGAGTACGAACGCTTCCTCCTCCAGCAGGCTCACTACGACCCGGTGGGTGAGCACCTCGCCTCGCGGCGTGAAAAAGATAACCTTCGGGTTGTACCTCCGCAGCCTTCTTGTCGCCCTTGTAATAGCCGCGGCTGCCGGCTCGGGCTTCAGCACCATGCCGGCGTCCCCGCCGTACGGGTAGTCATCGACCGTACGGTGCCTGTCGGACGCCTCCTGACGAAGGTCGCGGATCTCAATCGAAGCGAGTCGGCGCTTGACGGCGCGATGAATGATGCTCTCCGAAAAGACTCCCTGGAACATTGACGGGAAAAGAGTAAGAATCTCGAAATGCATGTATGTTCCCCGAGTCGGTGGCTCAGCATCTTCACTCGAAAAGCTCCTCCAGCATCGCCATGTCGAGACGAATGCGTCCCGCCTGAGGGTCCACGTCGGTGACGATTTCGGCGGTGAAAGGTACGAGAACGGTCGAGCCCCCGACACGTTCCACCTCAACCGCGTCCACGCTGGGAAAATTATAGACTGCCGTTACTTTCCCGATATGGCCGTCGTCGGTGGAAAACACCTCCATGTCACGCAGATCGGAATAATAGTATTCGTTCGGGGAAGTTGGCGGGAGAATGCGGTTCTCCACAAGCACCAGCCACCCCCGTACACCTTCCGCTTCCTCCCTGCTCCCGCAGCC
>CAZNDN010000006.1:4543-10446 GCA_964571815.1 uncultured Fibrobacterota bacterium
CGCTTTCTTCTTTGACGCTCCTTTGGCCGAACGCTTTCGTTCCGGGAGTCGTTCAATATTGAGCGTCTCCGGATCGAGTCCCTTTTCCAGAGCCTCGGCCTTCTGGAAGAATCGGTCCTGGACCAGCAGGTTCCTGACCGTTTCCGTCGGCTGCGCACCGCGGTTCATCCAGTGCGCTACTCTGTCGGTCTTGATTGTGAATTGCTTCGGATCCGCCTGCGGATTGTACGTGCCCAGCATCTCGAGGAACCTCCCGTCGCGCCTCATCCTGCTGTCGACGGCAACAATCCGATAGGTGGAAACTTTCTTCCGGCCGCTGCGGGCCAACCTGATCTTAACGGCCACCGCATCTCCTTGGGAAAAGTGGTCGAACATGAATTCCCGCGCGGGTGTTCCCACACCCGACGGGCCTCTACTGCATGAGACTCTCCATCGCCGCCCGCGTGCCCCGCTTCCGGGCAACCTTGTTCATACGCTTCATCATGCCGCGCATTGAGTCGAATTGCTTCAGAAGCCGGTTCACATCCTGAACCGACGTTCCACTGCCGGCGGAAATCCTTCTCTTTCGTCTCCCGTCAATCAACGACGGTCTCTCGCGTTCCTGTCTGGTCATGGAGCAGATGATCGCTTCAATCCGTGTGAGCCGCCCTTCGTCCATGTCGGTACTGTTGACCCGTGAACCGATTCCGGGAATCATCCCGACTACTTCGCTGAGCGGTCCCATTTTGCGGATCTGGCGCAACTGGTCGAGAAAGTCCTGGAGCGTAAACGCGTTACGGCGGATCTTCTTGTTCAGTTCCTGGTCCCGCTCGGTGTCGACCGTCTCCTGAGCTTTCTCAACCAGGCTGACGATGTCACCCATACCCAGAATACGCGAGGCCATTCTCTCAGGATGAAATATTTCCATCCCGTCCGGTTTCTCGCTCGTTCCCACGAATTGTACCGGGACACCTGTAACATTCAATATGGAAAGCGCGGCTCCTCCCCGCGCATCCCCGTCCATTTTGGTCAGAAAGACACCGCTGAAATTGATCTCCTCGTGAAACCGCGACGCCACATTCACCGCATCCTGCCCCGTCATGGCATCCGCGACAAAGAAAACTTCGTCCGGTCGGGCTTCGCGACAGATATTCTTCAACTCTCCCATCATCGCTTCGTCGATATGCAGGCGCCCCGCCGTGTCGATAATCACAAGCGAATGCGCTTCGCGACGCGCATGAGCCGTGGCTTCCCCGCAGATATCCAGAGGACTCCGTTCGCGCCGGGAGAAGACGGGAATATTCAGGGACTTGCCCAGGCTTTCGAGCTGCTCGATCGCAGCGGCCCGCTGCGTGTCGCAGGCGACGAGCAACGGCCGGTGCCCCTGTTTCCTGTAGAAAAGCCCCAGCTTGGCGCATGCCGTCGTTTTCCCCGAGCCCTGAAGCCCGGCCAGCACAATCACGTTCGCCCTGTTCGTGTGAAGCCGAATATTCCGGGCGTTGTCCCCCATGAGAGCGGTCAACTCATCATGGACAATCTTGACTACCTGTTGCCCCGGTGTAACACTCTGCAATACCTCGCTTCCAAGGGCCTTCTGTTGCACATCGGAAATGAACCTCTTCACCACACGATAATTCACATCCGCCTCAAGCAACGCCCGCTTCACCTCGCGCATTGCATCGGCAATCTCGGCTTCCCCGAGCTTGCCCCGGCCTTTCAGCTTGCGGAAGACCGCTTCGAAACGTGTGGTCAGTTCTTCAAACATGAAATCCTTGCCCTCCCCCACAGCGAGGTGCGCCGGGCAACCCTGCCTTCCTGCTTCGGCACGTCCGATGACCCTCGGCGGGAAATTTCAGCAAAACTTTACAAAAATACAATCTCGCTTGCTTTCCTGACAACTGCCCGCTCCCCCGGGGACCGGGGAGCACGTCCTCCGACAGGGCTCTCCCGATCCCGCCGCTGTGGAGGCAAGGCGTGTCAAGGGGAAGCTACAAATGGTATATTTGTGAAAGAACAGGTCAGGTTGGAGGAATCGGACAACAGCGGTTTAACCTGGAAGGAGGCAGGAATGGAGAAGGACAGCGTTTGGGAAAGGATCAGGAAGGGGCTGAAGGACGGGGCTTCGATGTCGATCGACAAGATCGAAGAGTACACCAGGGTCGGCAAACTCAAGGTCGAAGAGATGGCGGCCGGAAGGAAGATCGACAGAAATCAGATGGATATCGGAGCGAGAGTAGTCGCCCTGCTGGATGAGGGCAAGGCATCCGAAATCGAGGGCGACCTTACGGTCCGGAAGGGTGTCGAAAACGTTAAGGCTCTGCGCGAAGAACTCGAGAGTATTACCGAGAAGATTCGCGAAGTTTCCGAAGAGGCAAAACGGGCGGAAGAGGCCCGTAAATCGAAGGTGGACGAGACGGAGGACGATGTAACCGGAGTATGACCCGCAAAGACCGTCGTATTGTTCTGCTGGTACCCCCGAAAGGAATGCGGACCCGAACGTTCCGGGTCCGCCTTTTCTTTCTTTGGGCGGCGGTGGTGCTGTGCCTCGTCGGCTTCGCCGGGTATGTCATTCCGTTCAACACGTTGACGCTCGATGTGATGGAACTGAACCAGCGGCGGAACCTGACACGGAAAAACATCGAGCTACTCCACACCATTCGCGGACTCCGGGAGTTGTTGGCTTCGGTCGACCAGCGACTTACGGCCGTTTCCTCAAAGCAGGAAGAACTCAGGGAATTCACCGACTTCTCGGCTTCCCGGAGCACGTCGTCTCAACGGCATCCTCCAGGCCACTTCGCCGGTGCCCCGGAGAAACTTGTCCAACGGCTTGCGACGCGGCACCAGGTGATGAATCATTTCGCCGGGAAGATACGCAAGGACGGGGCATTCTTCGAAAAGATACCCGTGCTTGCTCCGGTTCGAGACAGCGCTCAGCTCTCGACACCTTTCGGCCGGGCCCGCGATCCTTTCACCGGAGTAATGAAGGATCATCTTGGACTCGATTTTGTCGCCCCGCGAGGGACGCCCGTCATTGCGACCGCTTCCGGCGTCGTCTCCCGGATCGATCGCGATCACCACTTCGGTCTGCGAATCAAACTTTCCCATGAATTCGGTTTTACAACCGTATATGCCCATCTTGGCAAGTCAAACGTATTCCGCGGAAAGAGGGTGCGGCGGGGCGATGTGATCGGCACGGTCGGGACCACCGGGGTCACTACCGGCCCCCATGTCCATTATGAACTCCACATCGACGGCAGACCCGTGGATCCCGAACAGTTTCTCTTTCCGCCGGACGTGAATGGTCCCGACTCGGCACTCCAGCTAGTGGCCCAACACGAGTAGCCACAGGGCAACCGCCAGTGCACCGCCCAGAACAAGGGCACCCGCAATCAGTGCCGCTGTCTTGAAAAGGCCCCGACGTCGTGTCGGTTTCCAGACCGGCACCGATGCCGGATTCTGCATGTATCGGGAGAGAACGTGCTGAGGGGGCTTGTCGGTGATTTCTTTGAGAGCAAGAAACAGTTCGTTGCCGAAATCCGCCGCCGTAGCGAATCGGCTGTCGGGCTCCATGGCCAGTGCCCGCTCGACGATCGCCTTGACTCGAGGAGGAACGGCGATTCCGAAGGAATCCACCGGCTTGTACTCTCCTCGTGTCTTCGCCCGTACAAGTTCCGAAAGCTTCTTCTGGGGAAACGCGCGCTGTCCGGTCAGCATTTCATATACAACCGTGCCGGTGGAGAAGATGTCGGTTCGGTGGTCCAGGCTTTTACCGTTGAGCTGCTCCGGGCTGAGGTAGACCAGCGTGCCCATCACTTTGTCGCCTACCGTGTGAAGGCTGATCTCGGAAGGTCGCGCAATGCCGAAATCCATCAGTTTGACGATTCCGGCTTTCGAGACGAAGATATTCTCGGGCTTGACGTCGCGATGAATAAGCCCGCGATAGACCTTCCCATACAGGGTATAATCCTTGGTATGGGCGTAGCTGAGGGCTTCGCAGGCAAAAAAGGCGATCGACAGAGCAACCGCTGTGGGAAGGTGCCCGCTTGCGGTGATCAGCTTGCCGACCGGAACACCGTCGACATATTCCATTTCCAGATAGGGCACTTCCCGGCCCCAATGACCGATTCCGTGGATCTCCACGATATTTGGATGGCTGATATCGGCGAGGATCTTGGCTTCCGTGAGAAAGCGGTCGCGGGCTTCCCGGTTGTGGCCCTTCTTGAGAATTTTCAGGGCTCGGGTCACCTCAAGGCCTGAGTGCCAACTCTTGTAGATGTTTGCCGCACCGCCTTCACCGATAAGAACCTGAACGGCATGAGGGCCTACCTCACTGCCGATTTCGGGAACAGTGATTTGATAAGGGTTGACCGCCCCGTCCTCCGGGTGAGCACTGCCGCCGTCCCGCTGCCGGGAAGAGCCTGACGATGCCATACAACTACCTCGCTTCCTTGATCGTAGAGGACCACATCAAAATACATCCTGAGGTTCTCCGATACATCCGCGGCAGGGGGTATTTTCTTCGCCGTGAAGATCCTTGTGATTCGATTGAGTTCTATGGGCGACGTGATCCTGGTGACACCGGTCCTCAGTTTCCTGCGAGGGCGGCACCCCGGTTGCGCTATTGAGCTGGCGACGCGGCCGGAATATGCCGGACTGTTCGCTCAGGACCCGCGGGTAGCAAAAGTGTGGGAGATCCCGCGGAGCAAGACGCCGGGTTCGCTGTTCCGGCCCAGCTACGATCTGGTTGTTGACCTTCAGAACAATAGCTCCAGCAGGCGTATTCGACGAGGTCTCGGTCGAATCGGTGCTACCGGTGTGTTCCGGAAATACCACATAAAGAGGCTGTTGCTCCTGGCCTTTCGTGTCGACACCTACCCTCGCGACGACCATGTCGTCACACGCTATGCCCGTGCCGCCGGTTGGGACCCGTCGCGGGACAGAGAACCGGATTCTCCGAAGCTGTTCCCGGTGGGGCCTGAAAAGGACTCAGGCCGCTCGCGGGATCCACGGGTCGCGTTGATGCCTTTCAGTGCCTGGAAGAACAAGCAGTGGCCGATTGAAAACTACGCCGAAGTCGGGCGGTATTTTCTGGCCGGCGGCAACGAACTGGTACTTCTGGGGGGTCCCGGAGAAGCCGGCGCGGCGCGTGAGCTTAATCGGATGCTTGGCGGAGCGTGTCGAAACGAAGTTGGAAAGCTTGGGGTAGCCGAGTGTTCCCGGCTCCTGCGAACCTGCCGACTTGCAGTGGGCAACGATACGGGGCTGTCTCACATGGCCCGGGCGTGCGGAGTCCCGACCGGCATCGTTTTCGGGTCAACCACCCGGCACCTTGGCTTTTTCCCTTACGGAACACCGGCGTTCCGTGTCTTTGAAGCACGGCGGTGGTGCAGACCCTGTCATGCTCACGGCGGCACTACGTGCCTGCGCGGCAGTCGGCGCTGTCTGCGGGACATCACCCCCCCGGCCGTGATTGAAGGGCTCAAGTCATTGGAGAAAGAGACGCGGGCATAGTGCGCGCCGCGGCCGGAACCGTTTTCCATCCATTATTTTTAGCTCGTATGGTTACGGGTCCCGAAAGAGTGACGAAGTGGCTTCTCCTGATGGTGGTTGCGTTCTCCGCCGGGGCGGAGGCCCCGGCTTCGCGGGAGGACTTCGTTTCTTTCCTGGCCGGGGTACGACTTCTTCAGGCAAGTCACCGGCTTGATCGGACGGCGAAGGGTAAGTACTATCGAACCCTTCTCGGCGCCACGGGGGTATCTACCGAGCAGGCCCTGGCATTCGCTCGGTCGTATCGACGGAAGCCGCCACGGAAATGGCAAGCCGTGGTGGAGGCGGCAAAGGTGGAGTTGGAGAGCCTGACACCGGAATCCAGTGAGGCCGGGGACGAGGATTGAAATAATCGGAATCTGTCGCCGGTCTGAACG
>CAZNDN010000006.1:10546-48357 GCA_964571815.1 uncultured Fibrobacterota bacterium
TGGCCGAGGCGGTCTTTTCGGGGAACTGGAATTGTATAATGACAGGTAAACCTAAAGGAAGGAGAGATCATGGCAGGCGAACACGTGGCGAAGCTGACCGATGGTAATTTCGAGTCGGAGGTAGTGAAATCCGAGATCCCGGTCGTAGTCGATTTCTGGGCTGAGTGGTGCGGACCATGTAAGATGCTGACACCGGTGCTGGAAGAGTTGGCGCAGGAATATGACGGCCACGTGAAGATCGGCAGCCTGAACGTTGATGAGAACCCTACCTATGCTTCGCGTTTCGGGATCACCAGCATTCCTACGCTTCTTTTTGTCAAGAACGGCGAAGTGGCGGAACAGCAGGTCGGACTGGCTGCAAAGGGCGCCCTGAAAGAGAAGATTGACCGTTTGCTTGGATAGGGGCTTCTTCAAGGGACGATGCCGGCAACGGGGAAAAGCGACCGGGCGGTTCGACGGGGGCGGTTTGCCGCACGAGAGGGGACATGTGCAGCTCAGACCGTGGATGTGCCGGCGTGGCGACATTCGGCATTTCCAGTATCCAGAGCGACCCTGGAATCGGAACCAATTGCTTGCCGCCGAAAAACGTGTGAGTGCGGGTTCGGGACACTTCGGTGAATGAAATGTGACTTGCGATGCTCCTTTGACCGGTTACCTTCGTGGAATGAAAATCCTTGTACTGAATCCTCCCTTCCTCCCGCGGTTTTCCCGCGCGTCGAGGTCACCGGCCGTGACCAGAAGCGGCACTCTCTACTATCCCATGTGGCTTGCCTACGCGGTCGGGTATCTGGAGAAGCTGGGGCATGAAGTGCTGTTCATCGACGCCCCGGCGCAAGAGGCTGCTTCCGCGGATGTCTGCGGACGTGCGTCGGCTTTCGGGGCCGAAATGGCTGTTCTTGATACTTCTACTCCCAGTATTTACAGCGATATTGAGGTCCTCGGGGAACTGAAACGGGCGCTTCCGGACCTCTATGGTGTGCTGGTCGGTGTGCATGTCTCGGCGCTTCCGGTGGAAACCCTGAAGCTGAGCGATGCCGTCGATGCCGTGGCGTTTCGCGAGTACGATGCAACGCTTGCCGAGTTGGCCGAAAGACTGTCGCGGTCACGGGACGACGAGACACTGAGAGAGATTCGCGGGCTTGCCTTCCGCAGCCGCGATGGTGAAATCGTCAAGAACCAGCCACGGCCCTATAGTGAAAACCTTGATGAAATTCCGTGGGTGTCGCGAACGTACAAGCGGCACCTGGGGACGGCGCCCTATTTCTACGGGCACAGCAGATATCCGCTGATCGTCATTGTAACGGGGCGGGGGTGCCCCTTCCACTGCACCTACTGTGTTGTCCCGCAGACCCTCCAGGGGCATACCTACCGCACTCGCTCCGTGGAGGATATCGTCGGCGAGTTCCAGTACATTGCGCGGGAGTTCCCCGAAGTGAAGGAGGTCATGATCGAAGATGATACGCTGACGGCCAACCGGAAACGGTGCAGACGGCTGGCCGGGGCACTGATTGAGGCGGGGGCAACTACTATCCCGTGGTCGGCAAACGCGAGACCCGACGTTGACTACGAGACGATGCGTACGATGAAGAAGGCCGGGTGCCGGCTTTTCTGCGTCGGCCTTGAGAGTGGTGACCAGACAATCCTGGACAATATCAAAAAGGGCACCAAAATTGAGGAAATCCGCCGCTTTGTGAAAGATGCGCGACGCGCGGGCATCCTGGTTCACGGATGTTTCATGGTCGGCAATCGCGGCGAAACCCGGGAGACGCTCGAAAAAACGCTTCGATTCGCAAAAGAACTCAATCCCGACACCGCGCAGTTCTATCCCATCATGATCTATCCCGGCACCGCCGATTTTGCGTGGGTCGAGCAGCGAGGGTGGATTACGACCCGCAACTTCCGCAAGTGGCTCACCGACGAAGGGCTTCACTCCTCGGTTGTCTCAAATCCCGATCTGGGCTACGAGGAACTGGTTGCCTTCTGTGACCGCGCGCGGCGTGAGTTCTACCTTCGTCCCTCCTACGTCCTGGCGAAAACGCTTCAGGTTATCAGGCATCCGGGTGAAGCCCGCCGGGTTCTCAAGGCGTTTCGGACGTTCTACAGATATTTGCTGGCCGGTCCTGCCGAAGCCAAAAAGCGGTAGCATGGACGCCTCGACGGCAATCAAAGTCCTGCTCATCGGCTTTGTGCTCTTGCTTGCGTATGCCTACGCCGGGTACTCCCGCCTGCTGGCTGCCGCGGCGAGGATGCGAAAAATGCCGCCCAGAGACACAACATACCGGCCGATGGTGACGATATTCGTGCCGGCCTACAACGAAGAGCGCGTGATTGAGGCAAAGATACGCAATTGCCTCGCCCAGGACTATCCGCCCGAGTTGATTGAAATTCTGGTCTGTTCCGACGCGAGCACCGACAGGACTGAGACGATCGTACGAGAATTGGGTGAGAGCCGGGTGCGTCTCCTTGCCTATTCCGAACGCTCGGGAAAGACCGGGTTGATCAACAAGTCGGTGCCCGGCGCCGGCGGAGAAATCGTAGTGTTGACAGATGCCAACACCCGGTTTGCGCCTGATGCGGTCTCGAAACTGGTGAGCATGTACTCTACCGAGCAAATCGGTGCGGTTGCGGGCCAGGTAAAACTGCATGTGCCCGACAAGGGGTGGGGGGTCGACAAGGAAGTAACCTACCGTGAATTCGAGGCGGGTCTGAAATATCACGAAGGCCTGTTCGGCACGACCGTGGGTGCGTTCGGCGGGCTTTATTCGATACGAAAAGCGCTCTTCAAGCCGTTGCCGGCGAATGCCTATTCCAATGACGATTTTCTCATACCCATGCGGATTCTCGCCGGCGGCCGGCACGTGGTGTTCGACAAGGAAGCCGTTTCGTCGGAGGAGACCGGGAAGGACGTGGCTGAGGAATTTCGCCGACGGGTGCGAATAGGGGCGGGAAACTTCCAATCGTTCTTCCTGCTGCCTGAGATGCTCAACCCGCTGCGGGGCATGGCCTTTGTGTGCTATTTTTCTCATAAGGTACTTCGGTGGTTTTCACCACTGATGCTTCTGTCTGTTTTTGTTCTTAATCTTATGCTCGTGGGTAACCCTGTGTTTGACGTCATGCTGGGAGGTCAGATGCTGGCGTACGTACTGGCCGGGATTGGAGGGCTCTTTTCCCGACGAAGGAGACGGATTCCCGTTCTGACGTCTCTCTATCACTTCGTCTCCATCAATGCGGCGATTGTGGGGGGCTTTTTTGTCTATCTGAAAGGCATCAAGAGTGCGGCGTGGACCAGTACCGAAAGGGGAAACGGGTGAAAGTACTGATAATCACCGAAGAGGACGTGTTCTACATTTTTGAGTTCTTCAAGGCATTCTATCCCCGGGCCGCCGAAGCCGGATACACCATCGATGCCGTCACGATTCTTCCTCCGTTCAACAAGCGGTCGTGGAAAGCGTTGGCCGCGCAAATGTGGGGCTTCTACGGGCCAATCAATTTTTTCAGAATGGGAACGTTGTTCGTGTTTCGTAAGGTGCTGGGTATGAGCGTTGCCGGGTTGACGTCGCGATGGGGAATTGAACGGCTCCCGACGCGCAGTGTCAACGACCCCGCGTTCATTGAGAAAGTCAAGGCACGGGGAGTCGATGTTATCGTTTCGATTGCCGCACCGCAGATTTTCAGAAAAAACCTCATACGCTCCGTTCCGCGGGGCTGCATCAACTCCCATTCCGCCCTCCTTCCCGAGAACCGCGGCATGATGCCGGTTTTCTGGGGACTCTACAAAGGCGATACGCATATCGGCGTCACTATCCATGTAATCGATGAAGAGTTGGACAAAGGGGACATCCTCGCCCGGGAAAAGGTTCCCGTCGGTGATCGCTCCCTTCATGAAATGATCCTTCTGACAAAGAGACTGAGTGCGCGTCTGGTTGATCAAACGTTGCGGAGAATGGTCGCGGGGGAGATCGAGAGAACACCGATGAGCGGAGAAGGGTCGTATCAGAGTTTTCCTGCTCCTGCCGAAGTAAGGGAATTCAAGCGCAGGGGCAAACGGATTATGTGAGGGGTGCGGCAGGCGCACTATCCGGCTATATGGTTACCAATGCCTTTTCAGTTGACCTTGAGGACTGGTTCTGTGTTCAGAACCTCAGCGAGGTTATTGATCACGATCAGTGGGAACGATGTGAATCGCGAATCGAGGAGGCCACCTCAAGGGTGCTGGCCGTACTTGAGCGGCACCGTGTACACGCTACGTTCTTCGTTCTCGGGTGGATTGCCCGGCATCATCCCGATCTGGTGCGGAGGATTGCCGATGCGGGACATGAGATTGCCTCTCACGGTTTTGCACATCTCCTTGTGAGGGAGTCAACACCGGAGCGTTTTCACGAAGATCTGACCGATTCGCTTCAGGCAATCAGGGACGCAACCGGTGCGCACGTTCTGGGCTACCGTGCACCGTCCTTCTCGGTGAGCACCGACCTGGACTGGATGTTTGATATCCTTGCGGGGGAAGGGATACGCTACGATTCGTCCATTTTCCCTTTTTACTTTCACCCGGATTACGGGAACACCTCTTCCCACCTCTGGCCGTGGAATATCACGGATCGGATCGTGGAGTTCCCCATGGGATGTTTCAGAATGATGGGTATGAATCTACCGTGCTGCGGAGGGGGCTATTTTCGCGCCATGCCGTATCCGTTCATTCGATACGGCATACGCAAATGCAACAGCGAGGGCAGACCGATTGTCTTCTACGTGCACCCGTGGGAACTCGATCCCGCGCAACCTCGGGTCAGTCTTCCCTGGTCAAAGCGCTTTCGCCACTACGTACATCTTTCCAGGACCGAGGAACGCCTCGATAACCTTCTCGCGGAATTTGAATTCGACACCGTTTCCTCGGTACTCGGATTGCACCAACCGTCGGCGAATGCGGAAAACCCGGAATAGGAAAGAACAGATTATCCGGTCCGGCGATGCTTCGCTTTCACTACCTGTGACCAGAATGCATAGAGGTCGTCGAGGGTCTTCGTCAGGGGTATCTCCGGCTTCCACCCGGTTTGTTCTTTCAGCTTCCCCGGATCTCCCGCCAGGCGTGGGCTGGCGCGATGGGAACGGACTTTGCCGGCCGAGTGGCTGATGGTGATAGACCGGGAAGACCTGGCGCAGAGGTACTCAAGAATCTCTTTGAGTGCCGTCGTCTGCCCCGTGCAGACGTTGTAAACCTCTCCCTTCCGGCCGTGCCGCAGGAGCAGGCGATAGGCACGGACCACATCGCGGACATCAGCGAAATCTATTTCAAAATCGATAGTTCCGACGGAGAGTTCAGGCGAGGCTCCCGCGTGTTCGATCTCGGCGACCTGTCTGGCCCAGTCGGCGCACACGAACTTTGGCGATTGTCCGGGACCCGTGTGGTTGAACGACCGGGTAAAGCGGATATCGAGACCGAACTGGTGCACATATTGCCGAGCCACCATTTCGGCACTGAACTTGGAGATAGCGTAAAAATCGGACGGATCGGCGGCCGTTTCCTCCGTGAGTTTGGAGTGCCCCGCATGGAACCCGTACTCCTTCGAGCTTCCCACTATCAGCAAGCGGGCGGCCGGGCACGAAACCTTGACCGCATCCAGCAGTGAGACGGTCCCCAGAATGTTTGTGGATATCGCTCGCCTGGGCGTTGCGTCCGCCTGCGGGAGGTAGCTTACCGCGGCGAGGTGGTAGACGTTTGCGGGGCGAACGGCACGGAGAAGTTCCCCCAGCGCCCGGGGGTCGGTGATGTCGATCCGGGAATACCCCACGCCCTCCACCTTGCAGTCCGGCATCATATCAATGCCGTGAACTCTCTCACCGCTCTGGAGAAGGTGTTTTGCAAGATGGTTGCCGACGAACCCACCGATGCCGGTAATGAGCGAAAGCGGACTGTTTGCGGAAGTATGAATCTGCATGAAAGACGGCACGGAGGACGCTTAATGGATGACAAAGCACATCGGAAGAAAATACCATATTTCTTTTATCCGGGGACCGACACCGGCTGATCGAGCAGTTCCGCCGCTGCTTTCCAGACCATTGCAACATCAATCTCCTCAAGGCATTTTCTGCCGCAGTTGCGTTGGCGGTTTTCTCGAAGATGGCACGGACTGCACGGCAGGTGCAGTGACACTACCCTGACATGCGCCCCGGCCGGAGCCCACACGCGGGCGTCGGAGGGGCCGAAGACGGCGATGGTGGGGCAGTTGGCGTACGCGGAGAGGTGGCTGATCCCGGAGTCGTTTCCCACACAAAGCTTGCAGCCCGAGAGCGCGTGGCGCAGCTCCGGCAAAGCCATGTTTTCCCATTTCCGCCCGGGCAGGGGAGCATTTGCCCGCTGTTCGGCCGGACCCAGGATCCAGCAGATTTCGTGCCCCGCGCGTTCGGCCCTTGCCGCAAATGCTCGAAACCGACTCAACGGCCAGTTTTTGAGACTGCTGCCGCTTCCCGGATGAATGGCGATAATCCCTCTACGCCGCGACAAGCTCGCATCGGATTCGCGGTCGTGCCTTTTCCGGTGCTCCGGACGGGGAACGCCGCAAGGGCCCGGGGAGGAAACCAGCTCAAGATGGTATTCCGTCGCGCGGCAGGGCTGTTCAGGGAAAGGCGTTTGCGTCAGTACCAGAGGAACACCTGCGGCGCGGGCATGAATCGGCAGGGGAGAGCCGGGACAGCACCAGGCAATGAGGCAGTCAAACGGCTTAAGGATTTGTTCGGCGGCCGCTGACGGTGGTTGTCGGTACAGCGGGGCTTGCGCAACGCCGTCCATGTCCAGCCACTCGTCTACCAGGCCTTCCTCTCGCGCCAGAGCTGCGCGTTGCGGATGCCCGAGAAAGACGATTCGGCAGGGATCATATCCGGTACGGACCTGACGGAGCGCGGGAAACGTCGTGATGAAGTCGCCCAGGGCACCCGAATGGTAGATCAGAATGCGCGTCATAGCGGTCGGTCAGGGTTGCCGACGAACCCGGATCAGTCAAGTCCGATCGTGTTCTTACCGTCCATGAGCACGAGGCCCTTGAAGAATTCCCCCGCCGTGCCGGCCGATTTGAACGGGCGAGGGCCCTTGCCGCACCCGACGTAGAAACCGACCCGGTACACGACATCGCCCTCCGATGCATTCACGCCCCGAACATGGACCGCCACCATATCGAGGCGTACGTTTTTCCAATACCCGGGCGCGTTACGGGTCCCTCCGGGGAGGTAGATCAGCCCCTTGGTCCTTCCCCAGAGGAACTGAAAAAGAAGGTGGTTTTCGATGCTTGCCCAGAAGGCGGGGCAACTGATTTCTCGATGCATGCTCTCGGCGGCGGGAAATCGTTCCTGAAGGGAACCACTGTGAAAATCCAGCTTGCTTCCGGTCCAGAGATCGTTGACCAGGTACAGGGGGGACAGGTACTGCTCGTTGACCGTCAGTTCCCGGCGGGCTGCGATCCGGTCCAGCACGACAATCCCGTCGTCCCCCCAGGTGAGGACCCGGATGTCGCGACTGAGAAGCGGTTCCTTGCGCTCATCGACGTAGAGAATGCGTCCGTACGTATCGAAGCCGCCTCGGATATACCGCTCCCGGTGGAAAAGGACCCGTGGATGGGAGGGTTGGCCTTTGATCGATGGGACGCCGAGAAGCTGTGCTTTGCCGCCGGCGACCAACTCCGGTTGCGTGTGAATGGAGAGTGAAATGAGCGGATGGTTCCCGATCGCTTTCCAGGCAACGCTTCGCGTGAGTCGGTAATTGCGCCGGTAGCACACTTGAACGTAGGGATAGATCTTGCGCGTGTCCATTGCGTTTTCAATCTGTCCGGAGGAGTAGAACCGCTGTTCTCTGCGGACCGGCAGTACCGCCAGCATGGCCAGCTCGAACCCTGCCCGACTCTGGAAGAGCAACTCCCATCCTTCGTGGGTCGGATGGAGTCCTTTCACCCATTGGCCCGAGTCTTCGGCGTTTCGGGAGGTGAGTTCGTCCATCCATGCCAGCAGCCGCCCGCAGAGCCGGAGCGCGCGCGGGTCGTTGTTCCAGATTCCCCAGGCAAGCGCCAGAGGCCTCGGAATGAACATCGGCAGGTCCTGTCCCGCCGGTTCGTACAGCATACCGGTGGGAAGGCAGAAACGCAACAGAATTTCGTAGGTTTCCTGATGACGTTTTCGTTGAAGAAAGACTGGTGGAGGTTGGTCGGCAAGGTCGTAGAAGCACAAGGCCACCACGATCCAGGATGTATAGCCTATTACGGCGGGATTGAAGAATCCGTGGTTTTCCGCGGTCATGTCGGGGAATAGTGTCTGGGTGAGCACCTGCGAACTCACGGAGAGGCCGAAATACGAGGAATGGTCGGCCTTGTCCAGAATGCACGAGGCGATATTGATCGACCAGAGCCGAAGAGCCGATTCCCATTGCCGGGCGTTGGGATGATCCGAGACCATGGTAAGGGCGCAGGCAAGAACAAGTACATCCTGAGCATTCTCCTCCAGTTTTGTATCGACCTCGCAGCCGCTTGGCGGCAGAGTGTCGATGAAACGGTCCGCCTCGAACGCAAGGACCCTTGCAACCGAATGCGCCGCCTCCGGGGACAGCGAGTCACCCATGAGCCTTGCGGCAAGGCCTAACGTGGCAGCCCACAAGCCACTGCGCCAATTCCGGCCCCACCGCTTGCACTCGAGAAACGAGTCGACATCAAGGGAGCCTGTCAGGTGGGTGTCGCATGCCCACCGTATTCCTTTCTCGATTTTTTCCTGAAGGATACTCCGTGGAATCGTGCCGGAAAGCACGTCGCATTCATCGCGGTAGACAAAGACGGACAGGGTCGCCAGAACCTGCAGGTGAGGCTGCACTACATATTCTATCACGGGACTTGAGGAACCCACCGACTTCATGTTGTAACTCCGGGGATCGGTAGTGCCGAAGAGTCCTCGCCGGTCGTCGATGTCCTGCCACGAAGCCAGGTAGTAGGGCACGGACCGGGCCAGGAGACGCAGGATCTTCTGATATTCGAATTCTTCGGTAAACTGCAGCATAGCGTGGTCTACCTATCAAGTGGTCGTTCCATTGGATACACGGTAACGGTCTTTTCCGGTGCCAGACCCAGGCATACCTTCGCAAATTCACGGGCGGTGATCGTGTCGTACATAACGAGGAAACGATCACCGTAGAAGCGGGGTACCCGATCCCCGCTCAACCAGGCGTGGTTCTGCCGCACGACCTCGCGGAGGAAATCGTCGTCTTCGCCGGAAAAACCAATTCCTATGTAGGCCATGGTGGATGAAGGATACTACCGATGTGGAAACCCGTGTCTCGTCGTTACCTCTCAAATTAATATAAGAACTCATTACGAATCGGCGGAGCACCCCGCTGCAAGCACCGGCTCGCCGCCAGTCCCTGATCGAAGGGTTCGGCCCGGCTTTCCATCGTAGCCGACCGCGGCGATTCTCCGGCCCGGGGGCCTGTGGTTCGAAGATGCGGGCACTGAACGATCTCGTCAATCCGCATCGACCCCGGAATTCAGGCGGTTCGTCGGAGACGGGTTCCTGAGCACGCAATGGTTCCCTCGACCTCTGAGGTGGAATCCGTGGGGTCGCTACGAAAGGTCCGGCTGGTGCTGATGTGTGTCGGCGGGGCCGGGAGATGAAAGGTATCTCCGGAAGGCGCTTTCGGTACCGAATATGGGCATGGCTCCATCGTGAAGAACACTCTGGAGCACACGTTCAACCTTCGCGGGAGGATCGAGAAATGCCGCACGACCGCCATGGGATAGTGCCTGCTCAGCGAACTTCATGAGTACCTCCGCCCCTGTTTCGTCAAGGTCCGCAAGGTCGGTGAGCTTCACGGCAAGACCCCTGCATGAGGGGCTTGGTGCAATTCGTTTGAGCTGGGATTCGAGGCTCTCTTGATTTGCCCGGGTGGCCGACCCGCTCAGGTCCAGAATCGTATAGCCCCCCCGCGGCACGACAAACAGGTCTACGTAGCCGGCCTCACCCGAGTCGGTTTTCTCTGCCCGGTCGGGGGAAGGCGGGGTCCCGTGCGGGGGCAGCGTCCCCGTCTTTCGGGAAGGGAACAGCTTCCGGACAATGTCCTGGACGGTTCTGAGCGGCAGGCCGAGCCCGGCGGCAATGACGGCAACGCGTTTTCCCCTCACGGCGAGACGGTATATCCGCCGATAGATGTCGTCGGAGAGATCGGTCGATTTGGGTGTCATTGGAACAAATTTTCCTGCCTGCGGACTGGTTTTGCGGTCAAGGCAATCCCCCATAATACTATACTTGACTGTGACCCGGTGTCAATACTGTCGGGAGTACGAAGACGGCTCGAAACCGTTCTCGCTTGTCCTCGAGGTCATTAGAATGTATTTTTAGTTCTCGCAAAGGGGCTGTAGCTCAGTTGGGAGAGCGTGGCGTTCGCAATGCCAAGGCCAGGGGTTCGAGCCCCCTCAGCTCCATTTTTCGTCTACCCCGGTCATACTCTCTTCCGTTCCCCGGGATTACGTTGGTTTCACTCTCGTAAGACGGTGCTCCCGGCGAAATATCGGGCTCTATCGCTCGTATACTGTGTATGAAAAAGAACCCCTTTCCGCGGTGGCACCGGATCTGCATGTGGGGGGCGGCGTGGGCGGGCATTCTGCTCGCTTCATCGGATTTCGCCAATTTCCGTTCTACCATATCGGTAAGAGATTTTGTCTTCAGTGGAGACAACGTGCTGGTCGCCACCAGCGGCGGTCTGTACTTTCATCACCCGGCTACCAACGGGGGGTGGTTGTTAACCGAGCCGGAAAAGCTTCCCGACCTGGCGTTGACCGGCGTCGCGGTGGATTCCGACGGCAACATCTGGGCCGGCACGCAAAGCGGATACCTTTGTCGGCGTTCCCCACGCGGCGAGTGGACAACCTTTGAATCGTACTACGCCGCCGGTTGGGACATTACGGATATCTATCCTTTCAAGGAGTACCTCGTCATCTGCTCGTCGAAGGGTGTAAGCCTGTTCGATCGCAACGAGGAACGGGCGGTCAGGAATGCAACCGGTTTCCAGGGGCTTGAATCTCCCGAGATGACCGTAGCGCTTGTGCATCGTGACACTCTCTACGTTGGAGGGGCCGACGGCGCCGCGTTTCTTGATATATCGGGCCGGAAACTCGACTCACTTAATTTTTACGACGGCTCGATCTGGCGAACGCGCCGCACCGAAGAGCCCGTTGTCTCTTTCGCGGTGCACAGGAATACCGCTCAGGCCGCGTCGGTGTTGCAGGCGCACAGGGGCACCTACGTTGTTTCAGCCGACAGCGCGACCGTATTTCTTGACGGGGTGCAGGCACTGACCTTGCCCAGCGAGATTCAAGCAGTAGAAACCGGGCCCGACGGTACCCTATGGTTCGGCACGGCCGAGCACTATTTCTACTCATGGAATGGAGTCGGAGATGCACTGCAGCACCGTATCGAGGGGCTTACGTTCAACCTGGTAAAGAGTGTGCTGGCGGCGCGTGACGGGACAGTGTGGATTACACCGGGTTTTACCTACCGAAGCGATGTCGTTCCTCACATTCCCTGGTATCAGCGCATTACCGCTTACCGTGGAAACGGCCAATGGTCGCTGGAGAGCAACGGAAATCTGGGGACCTTTGGTCGGCACTTCCAGACGGTGCGTGAAGACAACAGCGGCAATATATGGATTCCTACCTACGGCTCGGGGGTGCATTTCCATTCCGCCGAGAGTGGGACATGGAGCATATTGCCGCTTGGGACCAACATCAGCACCAGTGCGGCGCAGGATTCATCGGGTTATTTCTGGATTGGAAATGGAGAGGCAAAGGCATATGAGCAACCCGGCTGCTTGATATGCTACGATCCTCGTACGCAGCGGAAAGCCTTCTATTTCCCTCCGGGAGCCAACTACCTGAACCATATTTACTCCATTGCAGTCGATTCGCGCGGGACTGTCCTGCTGGGAGGGCTGGATCGGGGATTCGTAGCCTTTGCCTACACCGGTTCACCTCTGCGCGGCGAAAGTGCGATCACGTACAATAAAAACCGGTTCGGCGGCTTGAACATGGGTACCGTCCACGATATGGAAGCGTGGTCAAACGATTCAACCTGGATTGCGGCTGCTTCCGGCCTGTTCCTTCATCAATACCTCTCGTCCGATGCCGACGCAAGTGTCCTGACCGAGATCGAGGAGGTCCCGATGGGACTTACCTCTGTTGTCTCGGAATCAAATAACGTCCTGTGGCTGGGCAGCGCGGAGGGGTTGATCAGGTACGACGTTGCGGATCGTTCCAAGAGCATACTGACCGTCGAAGACGGTCTGCCGTCCAATGCGGTCAATGACGTTTCAATCTCCAGGAGTGAAGGGGTGCTGTGGGTTGCCACGGGGGGCGGGCTCTCCAGAATGAAACTCGGGCATTCTTTTTCGCGGATAACCGACAACACCGAGGCGTTGGTGTATCCAAATCCTTTTCGCCTTTCCCACCCGGATCACAAAAACGTGAGATTCGAACAACTTGTTCCTGAAAGCCGCGTGTATATCTACGATCCGCGCGGTGTGCTGGTTGATGAGGCCGGTGTGGAATCGCGCAGCCGCTACGAATGGCGGTATGAGTGGAGTCCGCCGCGCCGGATAATTCCGGGAACCTATTTCTATATCATCCGAAGCGGCAACGATAGCCGTGTCGGCAAGCTCATGATTGTCCCCTGAGGCAGCAGTACGATGGGCGGTCCGGTTGTTGCGATTCCTCACTATTCCAATCCGGACGTTTTCCCACATATTACACGTTTTGCCTCTGCCCTTGCCGCGGCGGGAGCAAGGCCATGGGCCATCGGCTTCGGCTCCGCCTCCCACACGGACCATGCCACGGGGGCGTTTTTCCGCAAAGATCTGGTGTCTTTGCCCATGGAAGGGGGCTTCTTACATTTTTTTACATTTTTTCTCAAGGTGTTTCTTGTCCTTTGGCGTGAACACCCTGCCATTCTGCAGCCCATTGATACGCCGGCCCTGATTCCATGCCTGTTTCATTCGTTGCTGCGAAGGATTCCGCTGTACTACTTCACGCTCGAAGACACGCCTTCCATTTCATCTTTTGTGGGCCGACCGATCCGGCGACGAATCTGGACTCTGGCGGAGAGAGCGGGTATCGGTCGGGCCCGGGCCGTTGCCGTCGTAGCGGACATCGATGCGGAGGTCTACATGAAGCGGTACGGGATCCCTCGACCCCGGGTCGTCAGGAATGTCCCTCGTCTTCGCCCGTTGAAATCCGACGATGAGCTTCTGTTGCGAAGGCGGTTCGGCTGGAGTCGCGAACAGAACGTGCTGATCTACCACGGCATAATCGATAGTGGTCGAGGTATCGAAAACGCGTTTCCTTCACTGGCCCGGCACGAAGACTGGCGTCTGGCGATTGCCGGCGGCGGGTGCAGGGAAGGTGAGGTCATGAGTGAGGCGCGGCGGGCGGGGCTTGAAAAGCAGATCGGGCGCGTTGGCCGCTACCGATACGAAGACCTCGGATTGTGGTTGCAGGACGCCGATGTCGGGTTCATGGTCTTTGACAACGTTTCGCCGGGGGCCTATCAGGCCTTGCCCTGTAAGCTGTTTGAATGTGTGCACTCCTGTGTGCCGGTCGTGGCGAGTGATTTCCCCGAAATGCGTTCGTACATTACTTCAACCGGCGTTGGTCTGGTGGTTGATCCCCTCGACAGAGAAGCAATTGACGAAGCCCTCGTGCGGTTGCTCACCGATTCCGATCTCTATACGTCATGCAAGGCAGCCTGCGGGGAAGAGAGAAAGCGAACCAACTGGGAAGCGGAATCAAGCCGGTATCTATCGTTTCTGGGACTGGCGAGGCAATGAGTACTTCCATCACCCGTTTTCAGGTAGCCGGCAATCTCGCGTGGTACGGCACCTCCATGGGTATCAATGCCGTGAGTCGCTTCGTGTGCCTGATGTTACTCTGGCGTTCTCTGGATTTTCGGGAAGAGCAAAACTACGCCCTGCTGCAAATCCTGGTCGGCTTCTTCCATGTGACTGCCGATTTCGGCATCGAAAATGCGGTCGTCAGGTTTTCCCGTGAGATAGCCAATGCTCTCCAAACGGCTCTGAAGGCCGTAGGGCGAATTACGGTTCTGCTGCTCTTACCACTCTCATGCAGTGCAGGGATGTACTGGTTGCTTGCTCGAGGCGACTTCGGGGCCGCGGCAGCCTGTCTTGCCGGGTATGGGTATGCGGTATTCCAGATCATGGCTGCATTTCAGCGGGCAAAGGGTAACGCCCGTCACTATGCGGTATGGAACACCGGAAGAAATCTTCTGGTGACCGCCGCGATACTCGGCGGGTATTTCGGATCGGACGGAGACCTGAGCCTGACGTACTGGTTTCTGGTCCAGGGACTCGTTTCGCTCGGCGCGGCGCCGGCACTGTTCCTCTGCGAGGGCGGGGCGAAGGAGCTGAGGGAAGGAAACGCGGTGGAGTTGAAGGCATACGCCGCCTATGTCGTACCGGTGTTTTTCACCAACCTTCTCGTGTGGAGCGAAGGTTTCATTGACATTGCGTTTCTCAGCCACTACCATCCCCATACGCTCCCTCCGTATCGACTCATGCTGGACTATGCCGTTTTCTTTTCCTATTTCGGCCTGGTGATCAACAAGGCGTGGCCTGCTCTCTACTTTCGGATTTCGCGGCGAACAGGGGAAGCGTGGAAGGTTGACGACCAGGTGGTGCGGGCCCATTTCGGCGCCGGGCTTGCCGTGATCGGGATGGGTGCCGCGGCGGCCCCGGTGATGACGCTGCTTGCCGGCGAGGCTCGCTCCGAAGCCTCCCGGGGAGTGGTGGTTCTGATTCTTGCCGCCAACGCGCTGGGTGTACTTTTCTATATGATGAGGCCTTATCTGGAGTACACCCATGACACTCTGGGAATTCTCCTGGTATTCCTGGCAGCCGTTCTCGTGGACATCGGCGGCAACGCACTTCTTGTGCCGCCGTTTCAAATGCGGGGTGCGGCCCTTTCGGGACTGGCCACATTCCTGGTGATATTCTGGGGTATGCTGATTCGTACCCGGGCGCTCGGCAGCAAACGGAGAGTAGCAATGAAATGTGCCGTGCAGCAGGTTGTGTTCGGTGTGGCCGCTGCCGCCGTCGTCCTTCTTCAAGAGAGCTTCATGGGGGGGTGAGGAAAATCGCTGACCGGGACACGCACTCGGTGCTTTTCGTGAACTACTCGCGTTTCGGCGATGGAAGCACGGTATCATTGTGGAGAATCGCCGAGTGGGTCGCACATCGGGGTCTGCGCGCGGGAATAGCCGGCGCGCCCAACCATTGGCTCCGGGAACGCCTTGTCGGGAGCACCGTGGCCTTTCATCCCGCCGATATCCCGATGCTTCGTAGATCCAGTTCTCCCGCCTACTATGCCATCTTCCTTCTTCGATTTCTGCGGGCAACATTGTCTATCTTCCGAATCATCCGGCGGGCGGAGTATCGGGTGATCCATGTGAATACGTCACCCAATCTCGCCGGAATTCTCGGTGCTCTGGCGGCCGGACGAAGTCCACTGTGGCATGTCCATGAATTGCGGATACAGTCACCGACGGCATTCAGACTGCTGCGGTTGTTTCCCCGTTTCCTTGCATCGGTAGTGATATGCCCCTCACGAGCGGTTGCCGCGCAATTCCCCTCGCGCAAGAAGCTGCTTCTGCCCAACGTCGTGCCGGACCGATGGTTGGACCGGCCCTGCGAAAATTTTCCAAATCTCCATGCTCGGCTGGGACTGGGCCGCGGCGGAACGATCATGCTGTGGGTTGGGGGAATTGCACCTCGGAAGGGGTTGGACCGTCTGCTGTCGGCCCTGGAATCGTGGCCGCAGGAGGAGTACCCGGCGGGATTGGCAATCGTGTGCGATGTTGCCGACAGATACCGGCCTCTGTTTACTGAATTGAATAGAAGTTCCGAGTGCTGCCGGTGTCCCGTACGTTTTTTTGAAAAGGTGACAGAGGTGAGGCCCTGGTACTGCGCGGCCGATCTTCTGGTGCAGACGTCACTGATGCCCGAGGCCTTCGGTCTTACCGTACTGGAGGGAATGGCCGGTGGGGCGAGCGTCGTGTGTCCCGCTTCGGGCGGCATGGCGGAATTCGTCAGACACGGCATCTCCGCGCATGTGGTAGATCCCGGCGACCCCGCCGCCCTGAGAGAGGCGTTGATGCTGGTGGCTGGGAACAGGGCCTACGCGGCTCGTCTCGCCGAGGGAGGAAAGCGCACCGCCCGGCAATTCACGGCAAGCGCCGTTCTGCCGCGACTCCTCGAAGTCTACAAACAGATCGAGAGTGCTGAAGGTCGTAAAGGAGCACGATCAGGGAAGAAACTTCGCGGGTAGCCCCGTGCCGTTTCGTGTGTGTCGTCCCAACGATATCAGGCACAGGGGAGCGATCGGGCGGCAGGGAGCGAAAGCTCCGGAATCCCTTGTGATGTATCCGGCGGACGGAGTGATGCTCGGGGAACTTCGGCCTAAAATACGCGTCGATAGTAGGACTTGCGGGCACAGCCGGTCGAACCCATCGATTCCTTGAATTGAATGAGAGACCAGGACGGTTCCATGGGATCGGTGCTGAACGTGTCGGCCGAAACACCGTAGTCGAGGTACCTGAAGCCCTGTTCCCTGCTCCAGCGGATCGAATGCTCTATCAGGTAGTTGACCGCGAAGAGGTTTCGGTACTCGTACAGGTGCATGGTGTAGAAATTGAGTATGCATCTCCTGTTCGCGCGGAACAACACCTCTCCTCCCACGGGCTCGTCGCCGTAGTACGCGAGAAACATGGTAATCATTCCCGGCAGCAGCCTGTCGATCCGTTTGAGTTCCGCGAGCGTGTGGGTGGGGCGTGCCGAAAACTTCTTCTTGTTCTTAAGCAGAATGGGATAAAATGTGTCGAAATCATTTTCTTGAACGATCCGAATGCCTTTGTTGATCGCCTTGTTGATTTTGTGTCGTGTGTTTCGGGACAGGCTCTCTTTTCCCGAGATCCGGGAGAAGTCGATGATGGATGAGTACAGAGAACTCAGTGTGACAAAATGGTTGTAATGAAGGCTGTAGTCAACCGCCTCGTTGAAAACATCGTGGTAAATCTGCATGGGGGGAGTGATGAATATTTCCTTGATCATTCGTGAGGCACAGTAGCGAATCAGGGCCTTGACGATTTCATCGGCGGTCTCAATACCCAGAAAGGGGGGAACTACAAATCCCCCGAAACTTGATCCCATGGGGCTGCGCAGCGTATCGCCCCTCAGTCCCGCCGGCAGCACGGCCACCAGGGTATCGCCCCGAAAGAACAGCAAGTGGTGAAAGTTGAATTTCCCCTTGCGGTGATAGGCAAGGAAATCGAGCCGGTGAAAGACGGTGCCGTTTGAGGATGCCTCGACAAATGCGTTCCACTCATCGAAAAACTCTTCGGTGTAGGCAACGACACGTATACCGCTCATTATCCACTGTCCTCGATAGTCGAGACCTTTTCAGGTGTATTCGGTAAGACCCGCACGCGCCGCACCTCGGAACGGGCCCTGAGTACCCGGTCTGATCCCACCCCTCAAAATAGTTCATGTATTCGAATCGGGATTACCACGTCCCGACAGGCTTTCGATCGGCACTATCGGGCATGACAAACTCGTGAATACCGCCCGCTGGTCCGGCAGGAATTCGACGGCTTCTCGATAATCCTGTAGACTCGCCACCACGCGTCATGGTACGAAAGGCACAGTTCGTACGACGTGCCGTACCGTCGTCGAACCCCTTGCAGCAGATTCTCAAGGTCTTTCTCTTTTCCCGGCCGGGTAACGAGCAAGGTAATGTTCAAGTCATTTACAAGAGAAACAAACAGCGAATCCTCCCTGACGATCGGAAAGGAAACGCTGTTACGGTTTGTGAGAAACCCGAATTCCTTGCCGTCTCCCAACCCGAAGTAGGCTTCATGCCCGCCAAGGTTCCGCCGAAGGAACGCAACCACGCCCGCCGTCTGCACCGGCCCGGGTCTTCTGTATACATGATGGCGGCGATAGTAGTAGCGATGGGGGTTCACAATCGGCAGGGTGGTTGCCGCAAGGAGGGCTACGGCCACCAGACGGCGTCTTCTGAAAGAGAAAAACCCGGTAAAGATGTCCAGAACGGTTTTGATCCCGAACATGTAGAGGAGCGGAAAAGCAAAAAGGACATAGCGTGGTCCCGACCAATCGCGGTGAGCGACCCAGAAGGCGAAGGGGAGGTGAGCGGCGGTAGTCAACAGCAGCAGCGGCATTCCGCGTGATCGGCGGTACCGGAAGGCCGAGGGGATCCAGAGCAGAAAGTAGGGAAGGATCAGCCCGTGTTCGAACTTGACGGAAAGGCGAACGAAATCGAATGCGCCCGCAACCGGCCGCATCAGCACGTGTCCCGGACCGTATTTGCTCAGGTATGCACCCGGTGACGGCTGGAGTCGGTCAATGTAGTCGTAGACGAAGAATCCACCGCCCGAGGCAACATGGAGAGGGTTGCCGAAACAGACGGCGTTCCTGATCCACCAGGGCAAGGGAATCAACAGCAGTGGCGTCACGAGCAGGAGGAGGAACACGGGGGGGATCTCGCCTTTTTTCAGCCGGTACAGCCCGAGCAGAACCGGGGCGGGCCATGTCACCATGATGTTCGGTCGGACGTAGTACGCCAGGCCAAAGAGGACTCCGATGATGAGCCAGTAGCCTGGGCGCCGGAAATCAAGGGACACACCCGCGAGAAAAATCCCGTACATGGCCGCGGAGAACAGAGCTTCGGAGTATACGACTGAAGTCCATTCGATCTGCAGAAGGCTTATGGACGAGAACAACAGGGTGAGGAGGGCGGTGAGACGTCCAAAGGTTTTCAGTGCAAGGAGAAAAAGCAGGATGTGCGCAATGCACGATGTCAGCACAACGGTTGAGCGGGCCACCTGGGTGCCGATTCCAAAAACCTTGAAAGCAAGCGCAAGGAGCACCGCGAGTCCCGGAAAGCGATAGTCGTCGGGTCGGGGTAATTCGCGCGGTTCAAGGAACGGGTGTTCGTACCAGCGGGTTGTGAATCCATTGCCGCGTGCCAACTCGGCCGCGACACTCATCCATGAGGGTTCGTCTCCTCCGGGGAGGGTATCAAAGACGGTACGGTCATACCGCAGCCACAGTCCCGGCAGCAGCAGGGCAATGAAGAGGACAAGCGTGCCGTATCTTTTCAGCGCGGTTTCGCGCGTCGTTTCGGGAAGGTTCATGAGCGACATTGTCGCCTCCGCATGCGGGCCGGCGCCGGCCGCCCTACCGTGCGTTGTCGCTTCCCGCGACGCAATCCAGGGTTCAGCGCTTGCGTTTCGAAGCCTCGTAGTGAAGAATCGGATCGCACTTGCCCGGGTACTTCTCCGTGACCTTTTCGGAGCACCCCGACGACGTCAATTTGTCGCATGTCCGGCACACGTTTTTGAACCACTCATCGGTGATCCCGTGAGGCTTGGGGTTTTTGCCGCCCCCGGCTCCCACTTTGTCCAGTTTGTTAATAATTCCCTTGGCCATCGAAGCCATTTGCTTGACCTGGTCCTGGGGAGCCTGGCGTGCAACTATTTGCAGGTAGACCTGAAGTGCTTCCTGGACAAGGAGCTTTTCCTCATGAGAAAGGGACATGATGTTCTCCGGAATGATTGTTTCAGTGTTGTCTTTTCGTGCAAAGCGCGGACACGGCTTTCCACGGACAAAAAATATATTTTGTGAATTCCTCTTCTCTGTTCCCGAAAAGGCAAATAGTTGCTCTCTGGAGGTGGTGGTGTACCATCTTGTGTTTGTCTGCACCGGTAATCTCTGTCGCAGTCCCATGGCGGAAGCGGTTCTCCGTCGCCGGTGGATGCAGATGGGGAGGAACGATCTGCACGTATCGTCTTCGGGAATTCACGCGAAGAAGGGCCAGGCTCCACCGGAGATGGTGACCGAGGTGTGTCGAGATGAGGGGCTGGACCTGTCGGCACACCTGTCGCGACCGCTTGATCCCAGGGAGCTTCAAGGTGCCGATCTGGTTTTGACCATGGAGCCGGCCCAGGAACACTTTCTCAAGATCTTCTTTCCGCGTATTGCCGATCGGGTCGGTCTTCTTGCCGCATGGGGAACCGAAAGGGAAAAACGGCAGTCCATACCAGATCCCATGGGAGGCAAACGGAAAGCTTTCCAGAAGACCTGCGACAGGATAACTTTCCACATCGAACGGATTCTGCCCTTCCTGCTCGACCGCTTTTCCTGAATTGGCTTTTCCAACCTCCGGCTGCCTGGTTGAGGAGCATTCGTCCGTGTCAGGTCAGCCGCCATCCTCCATCGACAAACATTGTCTGCCCCGTAGCGTACGTATCCTCGACCAGGTGAGCAAAGGCTCTGCGAAGCGAATCCACGCGCCCGACTTCTTTGAGCGGTACCTGTGCACGAAGCCGTTTGAAACCTTTCTCCCCGCTCTCCGAAGACGGGAGCATGGCACCGGGCGCGACCGCGTTGACCCTTATGGCGGGACCGTAGCATACGGCCAGCAGTTCGGTAAGTTCTCCGAGAAGACGCTTTGAGAGGCGGTAGTTCTGGAAGGGTCTATCGCGCTCTTCCGCCTTGGCATCGGTGATGTTCACGATCCAGCCTTGCCCGACGTGTTTCCTGAATGCATCGCAGAGCCGAAGGGGGATCAGGGTATTGGTTCGCAAGAGGCGTTGAGCATTCTCCAGGTCGAGCAAATCGCCTTTCATGAAGATGGATGCGTTGTTGACCAGACCGCATAATTTCGGAGCTTTCCGTAGCGCCTGCAACAGCACCTCTTCTTCCCGGCCGTCCAGATCGGCCTTCACAAAGGCCGCCCGGTCGCGAAAAGATTTGTTCCGGCTGAGCCACCGAACCGCCTCCTCACGGTGGGACCGGTAATGCAGCACCACGTCGAATCCCTGGTCGAGGGACTCTTGTGCCAGGTAGAAACCCAGCCGTTTGGCCCCCGATGTAATGAGAACAGCCTTGTTGTGCAATTGCATCCGATACCGCCTTTCGCGATTCAGGGGTGCCTTGATCCTGCCCGCGTTCCGAGATCGTGATGTCGTGTCGCTACAAAATATCTCGTGTCGGATGGGCGGCAACAGCGACGCTTTCGATCGACGCCGTTGCCCTCTACCCCACCCGCGAACCATTTTTTGTCGTATTTGCCGGGTACTTAACCTGTTGATTCTATTGATCTGCTCTGCTGAGTTCAGTCGAAGCATGAGCCCTTCGACCTTGCTCGGGACCGGTGCAGGGGGAGCGGTCATTTCTGGTCAACCTTGCGGATGGAACGGGGGGCCGGGTGCGTATTATCGAGTGTTTGCTTGATTGCCGTAACGGGACGGAAGCGGGGACGACTCGGATAGGGAAGGTCGTTGCCGGCCGGGGAAAGAGGCATCTGTGGAGTCCGCGACCGACGAGCAGGATTGATACGGTGGTAATTCATTACTGCAGTGCGGTTCGTGTGGACAGGGCTCGTCGATTCAGCGTGCCGCGTATCGTGCTTCTGCTGGCTGAGTTGGGAGTCAGCGCTCACTACCTGATCAGCCGGCACGGCGGACTCTTCAGGCTTGTCCCGGAACAACACAGCGCCTGGCATTGCGGTCCCAGCGTGATGCCGTCGCCCGACTTACGGAATCGAGTGAACGATTTCAGCATCGGAATCGAGCTGGTTGCCACCGACGAGTCCGGATTTACGGAAAGCCAGTATCGCTCGCTCGGCAATTTGTGCACGGATATTGCGATCCGTCGGGGCCCCCGACTGCGTTTCCTGGGTCATGAGCACGTTGCGGGAGCGGAAGCGGTCGGAAGGGGCTTGCGGAACGATGCGAAATCGGATCCGGGGCCTTTGTTCGATTGGAAGCGCCTCGCCGCGAATGTGCGGGGCCTGCTTTCCGGAAAGGCTTCCGGCGTACCGATGTTCCCTGAAGGTTGAAACCGTATGCCCCAACAAAGCATTTTATTAGACGCTATGATATACTTTGTGGTTCGGAGATCGGCATCTGCAACTCACGAACCGAGGGCCCCGGCGGGTATGATGGGGGTTCTGCGAGTCGAAAGTCGGTTTGTAACCGGGTCACATGCCGGGCGGACGCCGGATGATAACGGGGTTCGCCGGGATGGGCGCAACGGGTTGTATCACGAAGATTCATAGGGCTACGCCGAGTGGGTCACGGGGGCGGATCATTTTCTTACCGAGCAGCGAAGGAGGTGGCGCGATGCGTGTCAAGTATCTGAGTGTCTTCCTGTGTTTGTTGCTGAGCCTTGCATCAGCGCTGAAAGCCGATGAAACAATGGACAAGCTGATGAAGGCCGGCAAATACAAGGAGGCGATTGAGCATGCCGACAACAACCTTCCTCCTGCACAACGGTCATCCGCCGTATGGGTTCAGGTTGCGCGGGCAAACGAGAAACTGGGGCTGACCGAAAAGGCACTTGCCTGCTTTCTGGTATCCACCCGCAGCAATCCCGACGACTACGCCTCACATCTTGGAGCAGCCAGGATTTACAACAAGCTCGGTCAGCACGATCGCGCATTGTCAATGGCCAGGAAGGCCCTTGACTTGAAGTTTACCGGTAAGGCGGCATGGGAGTATGCCGATGCCTGCATCAAGCTGGACCGCTCGACCGAGGCCAGGAAGGCATTGGAGAAAGTGATTGAGACCGATCCCGGCAATGTCACGGCAAATCGTGAGCTGGGCAACATCTACTACGACGACAGGCAGTATCGGCAGGCGGTTCCGTTGCTGAAGAAATCGTATGAAACCAGGAAAGATCCGGAGGTGGCCTACAAGCTCGGGAAGGCCATGCTGGAATCGGGAGACCTTGAAGGCGCCCGCGAGTTCTTGAAGAAGGCATTGAAAGCCAGGCCCGGCATGCGTCAGGCGCAACTGGATCTGGCACGAACGAGCTTCGCAATGGGGGATCATGCTGCTGCTGTCGAGCAATATGGAAAGGCTCTTCCCCGGGCCAGGGCCGAGGCCGGCGACTACTTCAACCTTGCCGTGGCCGGAGAGAAGACCGGGGACACCAAGGGGGCGATGAATGCTTATGAACAGGCAATCAAGGAGTTCGGAGCATCTCGCTCGACCGATGCGCTTACGGCGCGGATGAAGGTTGGACGGGCCGAGTTGAAGAACAATGAATATCAGTCGGCACTCGGCCATTTCAAATTCATCAAAATAGCCGACAAGGACAACACGATCGCTCCCGACATACATTTCCTGCTTGCGGAAGCGCACGAGGGGCTGAAGCAGTATGACGAGGCGATTGCGAGCCTGGAAGAGGCTATCAAGAAGGATGCCAGGAATATCGAGGCGTACGCCCGCCTTGCAGACATGTACAAAAAGAACGATATGGAACAAAAGGCGAAAGCCACGTATGAGAAGATGATCAGTTTGAGTCCCGACGATCCGGAAGTGTACCTCATTCTCGGACAGTACAATCTCAAGGAAGAGAACTATTCGCAGGCAAAAGACCTCTTTCAGAAAAGCAATACGCTTCATCGAACACCTCAGGCCCTCGAGGGTATTGCGGAGGCCGCCGCGGGACTGCAGAAATGGGACGTGGCACTGGATGCGGCCGAGTCGGCAATCAAGCTTGATCCGGACAGGGCCGATGCCCGGAAGGTTCTTGCCGAAGCATACATGGAAGCGCGGAATTACGAGTCCGCCGTTGACCATTTGGAGTTTCTGGTCAATAAGAAACCCTCGGACCTCCAGCAGTGGAAAAACCTCGCTCTTTGCTACGACAAGACCGGCCAGACCGAGAAACGGGCAAAGGCCGACGCGAGAATCATCGCGCTGGATAAGAAGGCTGTCGATGCCCGGATGCGGCAGGGCGAATACCTGTTGAAAAAGAAAGACCTCGACGGTGCTTATTCCGTCTTTCGCGAGTTGTCGCTGCTGGAGCCCGACAATCCGGAAGTGTTCAAAAACCTGTATCGTGTCTGCAAGCGGACCGACAGAAACGAGGCTGCCCTGGGCTACGTGAAGAAATACCTTGAGCTTCGGCCTAAGGATGCGGTGGCCCAGAGAGACCTGGGAGATCTTCTGTACGGCAAGAAGGACATGGACGGAGCGCTGGCGGCATATCGTCGCGCCCTGGAGATCGATCCGCGCATTTCTGGTTTCTTCGAGCGATATGCCGAGATTGTAATCGCCAAAGGGGAGCACGATGAAGCCATTCGGGCGCTTAAGGGCAAGATCCGGGCCGGAGACGCCACCGTCGACGACTATTCCACACTGGGTATGATTTACCAGAAGAAGGATATGCATCGGCAGGCAATAGAGAACTACCAGAAAGCGCTGGAGTTGGATCCGCAACAGGCCGATGTGTTGGCTGCTCTCGGGGAAAGCCAGGCGGCATCGGGGCAGACCAACGAGGCAATCATTACGTACGAGCAGGTGCTGATGATGAACCCCGGGGCGACCAAGGAACATAAGGCGCTGGGGGATCTCTACATGAAAGCCGGTAAGACCGAGCAGGCCATGAAGGCGTATGGGAAGTACATGGAGAACGTGCCCCGGGACAACGAGGTGGCCAAAACCGTGGGTATGCATTACGTGCGGCGGAAGCAGTGGGCCGAGGCGGTCAAGAATCTCGAAAAGATCAGCGGGAAAGAAGCTCAGAATTTTGAGTTGCTCCTGACCATGGGAGAAGCCTATCTGAATCTGAAGGACTACGACAAGGTGATTCAGACGTATGAGGGGCTCAAGAGGCGCAATCCGAACCTGAAAAGCCTGAAGATGATTTACCGTTCGCTGGGAGATGCCTATGAGGCGAAGGGAAACAATACCAAAGCCGCCGATGCCTACGCCTCATACATCGGACTCCAGGGCGTGCGAGACGCGGACGCCGCGTACAAGGTAGCGTTGCTCCAGGAAAAGACGAACCCCGCCGCGGCAAAGCGCATCTACGAAAAGAATACGACAACCTACCCCGGCGATTATCGGAACTACCTGCGCCTGGGCCTGATGTATGCCGAGGACAAGGAAACGCTGGACAAGTCGGTGGCGATGTTCAATAGGATTACATCGATGGCGGATTCAATTCCGCTCATCTGGCTCAAGCTTGCCGAAGTCTACGGGAAGCAGGGCAGGAAGGACCGGGAGCTTGAGGCTTATCGGGCCTATATCAAGGCCGAGCCTCAGAATCCCAAGGCCAACAAGCGTATCGGGATGATCCTGGTGGAGAATCGAAAGTACAAGGAGGGGCTCATTTATCTGGAGACCGCCAGTACGCTTGCGCCGAAGGATCCGGAGGTACTCAAGGCCCTTGCCCGGGGCTATGCGGGGACGGCCCGCCCGGAAGAGGCGATCAAGGCATTGGTGAAGGCCAAGGCGCTTGAGCCGAAAGATCTGGAGCTGAGGAGGGAGCTGTACCGGCTGTATCGGCGTACCGGTCAGCAGAGGGAGGCGAAGCAGGAGATCGAAGAACTGCTCAAAATCGATCCCTCCGACAACGACACGCGCCTCATCTATGCGCAGTTGCTCTACGATGAGAAGAAATACAAGGAAGCCGGAGAGGCGGTCGAGAATATCATGGCAACAGCCCCGAGCAGAGACGCGCTCATGATGCTTGGTAAGATCCAGACGGCGCAGAAGGACTACCAGCAGGCTCTGGCCACGTACGACGAGGTGATTTCAATGGAGAATTATGCGCCTGCCCTGTATGAAAAGGCTGAACTTTTTCGCAATCACGGAAAGCAATTGGACAAGAGTCCCAAGTGGGCGGAGACCTTCTACGAACGCGCCCTCCGTGCGGACCCGGAATTCGGATTGGCCGAGCTGGGACTCGCACGTCTCCAGAAACTGTGGAAGAGGGATGATCTCTACATGAAGCATCTCACGAACGCAAAACGGCTGAGCCCGAACAACCCCGAAATCATGGCCGAGTGGCGTAAGGCCAACAAGTAGTCGGGAGGGTGAAGGTGCGGTGTCGTCCGGCAGGTATGCGGGGAAGCAGCGGACGATGGGATGTCTCGGGACGACACGGAACGGCGAGTTCCTTCAGAGCTGCATGCCGGCCGTTGGATGCGCGGCCGGGCGCGCTGTCTACCAACGCTGGAGAAAAAGTACCGATTATACAATATCCCCATCCCCCGGATCGTAATGAATACTAAGAAGCAGTATGAAGACAAAGAACTCTTCGACCTCTGGTTAAAAGGTGACAAAAGGGGTTTCGAACGCCTCTACGAGAAGTACAAATACAGAGTGTTTGGCTTCTTGATGAAAATGACCGGAGATCGGGACCGGGCGGAAGACCTCCTCCAGGATACATTTATCGCAGCGTTACGAAACGCGGAGCAGTTCGATCGAAACCGGAGTTTTCTCAGTTGGATATTTGGAATCGCACACAAACGGGCCATAGACTATTTCCGCCATGCAAAAGTCGAAACGGAACATGAGTCCGATACGGGTGGCTCCGTGGGGCGGGAGCTGGATGCTCCCGACAAGTCTCTTGACAAAAAGAGAATGCGGAGTGTGATCGCGGAAGCCGCTCAGCAGCTTGATCCTCTGCAGAGGGAAGTGTTTCTCTTGCGTGAACTGGCCGATGTGCCATTCAAGGATATTGCACGAATTATGGACTGTCCTCTCAATACGGCGCTCGGAAGAATGCGACTCGCTTTGAGAAACATCCGGAAAGAACTCCAGAAAAGAGGTATCCATGGAGTGTAGAACCTGGGAAGAACAAGGGTTGCTGTACGTTTCGGGGGAGTTGGAAACGGAACAACGCGCTGATTTTGAGAGGCATACACATGTGTGCCCGCAGTGCCGTGGAGAGCTTGATGCTTACCATCTTCTTAAACAAAGTTTTTTTAACTCCGAATTTCTTGCCGAATCTCCCTCCGATTCGACGGACCGCAAAATTCTCGAACACGCGGGTCATCGTCCGATAGTGACCTCTCTTGGGCTTTTTTCCACTGTTATTAAAAAGACAACGGTGGCGCTGTTACTTCTGCTTCTCGGGTTCGGAGGAACCGGTTATGTGGTGTATGTCATGCGTTCTGTGGCCGATGAACAACCGGTGGCGGGAAATCAGTCTCCTCATGCCGTGCCGGGCGACAACGAGGTTGTGGTTCAAGGGGAAGCCGGGACATCGGATTCCTCCCGAGCCGACAGCGGTGCCGCCACGGTAGATTCCCGACCCTTTGGCGAGAGATTGGGCAACTCCGATCGAGGTGGCGTCGCCCCCGGTGTACCGGTTGACGCCACGAGATAGTCCGCATACTTCACCCCTTTGTAACTCCCTTCCGGTAAATCAGCACAGCCTCACTCTTACTCCCGGTACGAGCGGCCCGTCGTGCCGAATCGTACAGGGGGTGGATGGTGTCTCCCCGCTCCACGTGTGGCCCTGCAGGTGTTGTTTGAGGAGAACGGGCCGCACCGATTCTTGCGTCGACCATGGAGTGTGAAGTCTCACCCGGCTTCGCAGGTTTGATCCGATTGCCGCCGCTTCACAATTGCTGAGGGCGAACGTGTATTTTTACTGCTTCATTCCATGCGCAATTTCAAAAGAATCTCTCTCCTGCTCAGAATCGCGACCGCGCTTGCGGCGGTTGTGCTGACGATTATGATGGCCAGGGCGATGAAGCTGTTGTATGTGCTGATGAAGCGTGAGGGGATCTTTTGATCTACATTACGGTGCTTAGTCCGGCATTGGACGTTACGTACCGGATTGCGGATTTGCGTTCCGGTCGAACGTACCTTGATACCGAGTCTCGTGTGGAGCCCGCCGGCAAGGGAATCAACGTTGCTCGCGTTGCGCGGCTTCTCGGAGAGCAGGTAACGGTTGTCGGGCTGATTCCGACTTACGCCCGGCAGTTCGTCGAGCGATTCCTTCAGGAGCACGGTATCGAGACACTGTTGCTGGATCGACCCGGGTTTGTGCGCGTGAATGCCACGGTGCTCGAAACGCAGGGGAACGTGACAACGCATTTCAGCAGTACCGATGCTTTTGAGAACGGCACAAAAGCCGAGGAACAGCTTGTCAGGAGTGTCGAGAAGCACGCGCGGAAAGGAGACTTCTGGATTCTCTCCGGCAGTCTTCCGGGCGGAATGGATCCCGGCCTGTACCGACGCATCATCTCGTTGCTGCATCAAAGGCGAGCCCGCGTCTTTCTGGACAGTCGCGACGAGCCGTTGAGCCTGGCACTGAGAGCCGCACCGGACATGACCAAGCCCAACCTGCGCGAATTGGAGGGTTTTTTCGGCGAGGAGCTCAGGGGGATTCATCACATTGCACTCAAGGGAAAGCGCCTTCTGGACATGGGCATTGGGCATGTATTTGTCTCGCTTGGGGAGGATGGGGCAATTGCGCTGCACGAAGACGACTGCCTTTTGTGCAGTCCTCCGCGCGTACAGGCACATGATTCCGTCGGCTGCGGTGATGCGTTCGTGGCGGGGGCGGTGGTCGGCTGGAATCGCCGATATTCCTTCCCCGAAATGTGCCGTTTGGCCGTCGCATGCGGTGCTTCCAATACGCTTCATCCCGGGCCGGGCAATGTGCGTCGTGAAGAAGCTGAGAGCATCATGGAGGAGGTCGGGATAGAGGCCGTGTGATCGACGGTTTCATTGTCCGGGTCTCCAAACGAATGGAGGATTTGTGACCCAATACGATTTCAGCAGTATCGAAAGCAAGTGGCGGGAGCGCTGGGAAGAGCATAAGACTTACCGTACCGACGATGAGTCGTCGAAGCCGGTGTTTTACGGCCTTGTTGAGTTTCCCTATCCTTCGGGCGAAGGATTGCATGTTGGTCATCCCCGAAGCTATACGGCCATGGATGTTGTGGCACGGAAGCGGCGGATGGAGGGCTATGAAGTGCTTTTCCCGATCGGCTGGGATGCGTTCGGCCTTCCGGCGGAAAACTATGCAATCAAGACCGGCCGGCATCCCCGCGACGTCACGGCCCGGAACATAGATCGTTTCAGGGACCAACTGAAGAGGCTGGGATTTTCGTTCGACTGGAGCCGGGAAGTCAACACCACCGATCCCGACTACTACAAGTGGACACAGTGGATATTTCTCCGGCTGTGGGAAAAGGGATTGGCCTACAAGGCGGAAATTCCGATCAACTGGTGCACATCCTGCAACGTCGGTCTTGCCAATGAGGAAGTGGTGGGGGGAGTCTGCGAGCGTTGCGGGGGGGAAGTGATTCGGAGAGTCAAGAGCCAGTGGATGCTTCGTATCACGGACTACGCCCAAAGGCTTCTTGACGACCTCGAGACGATCGATTTTCTGGACAGGATCAAGACCCAGCAGGCGAAGTGGATCGGACGGTCGGAGGGTGCCGAAGTGACGTTTCTGGTGAAGGCGCCCGACGGTGTGGAGAGGAGTATGAAGATCTTCACTACGCGTCCCGACACGTTGTTCGGGGTAACCTACATGGTCTTGTCGCCGGAGCATCGACTTGTTGAAGAGCTGATCCCGCGATGTGAGAATCCCGATGAAGTACGGGCATACGTTGAGGCCGCGGCGAGGAAATCCGATTTCGAGCGCACCGAGGTGGCCAAGGAGGTTTCGGGAGTACCGCTCAGGGGAGTCAGGGTTGTCAACCCGGCAAACGGCAAAGATGTCCCGCTGTGGACGGCCGACTATGTGCTGCTTTCATACGGTACGGGCGCCATCATGGCTGTCCCGGGGCACGACGAGAGGGACTGGCGTTTTGCACGTAAGTACGATCTGCCGGTGGTGGAGGTTATCACGGGAGGCGACATTTCGCAAGCGGCCCACACCGACATCGAGAATGGAACGCTGGTCAATTCGGGACCGCTCAACGGCCTTTCTCCTTCGCGGGCCATCCGCACAATGACCGAAATCATCGAGAAGGAGGGCTACGGCAAGGCTTCGGTACAGTATCGTCTCAGAGACTGGGTGTTCAGCAGACAGCGGTACTGGGGCGAACCCATTCCAATGGTATGGTGTGAGAAGTGTCGGTGGGTTCCTCTTCCCGACGCGGAGTTGCCCCTCAGGCTGCCGGAGGTACGTCAGTATCGGACCGCCGATACCGGGGAGTCTCCTCTGGCACTGATGGAGGAGTGGGTCGCGACGGTCTGCCCGAAATGCGGAGGGGCTGCTCGCCGTGAGACCGACACCATGCCCCAGTGGGCCGGCTCGAGCTGGTACTTCCTCCGGTATACCGATCCGGACAACAACAGCGAACTCGCTTCGCGGGCGAGGCTCAAACGGTGGCTGCCGGTCAGTTGGTATAACGGAGGGATGGAGCACACAACGCTGCATCTGCTGTACTCCCGGTTCTGGCACAAGTTTCTCTACGATATCGGCGTGGTGCCCACGTCGGAGCCCTATGCCAAGCGTACGTCGCAGGGGCTGATTCTGGGCGAAAATGGGGAAAAGATGTCGAAATCACGGGGAAATGTCGTGAACCCGGACGAGATGATCGAGTCTTTTGGCGCCGATTCTTTTCGTCTCTATGAGATGTTCATGGGAGCGTTCGACCAGCCCATTCCCTGGAGCACACAGGGCCTCAACGGTATGAATCGCTTCCTGCGTCGAGTGTGGGATCTCAGAGAGAAGGTTTCGCCGGACGCCCGGGAGGATCGCGAGGCAACCCGATGTCTTCATGAGTCCATTCGGAAGGTCGGAGAAGACATCGAGGCGACAAAGTTCAACACGGCTGTGGCGCAACTTATGACCCTGTCCAACGTGCTGGGCAGGCTTGGCGGTATACGGAACGAGGATTTTGCCGTTTTCGTCTTGCTGCTTTCGCCCTTCGCTCCGCATGTTGCCGAGGAGCTGTGGGAGAAACTGGGCAATAACGGATTTGCTTCCCTGCAGCAGTGGCCCGCGTGGGAGGAAAGCAAACTGGCCCGTGAAGAGGCAACAATCGTGGTGCAGGTCAACGGGAAGCTGCGAGGGCAATTCAATGCGTCGATTGACGCCTCCGACGACGAGCTTCGGCAAAGCGCGCTGGCGCTTGAGAGGGTCAAATCGCACGTGGAAGGCAAGACGGTGCGCAAGGTAATCGTGGTTCGGGGAAAGCTCGTTAACATTGTGGTTTCCTGAAGGCGGACGGTATGCGGAAGACGGATGTAATCATCGCTACCGGTAACCCCGGAAAAATCAGTGAAATACATCCTTTGTTCGAGGATATGCCGCTTGCATTCTCTTCGCTCCGCGACCATTGGAACCCGCCGCTGCGCATTCCGGAAACCGGAAGCAGCTTCCGGGATAATGCAATTCTCAAGGCGGATTGGGTCTTTTCACGTACGGGCGTTTGGACGCTGGCGGACGATTCGGGGCTGGAAGTGGACTGTCTCGGTGGGGAACCCGGAGTCAGGAGCGCACGTTACGCGGGCCAGACAGCCTCGGACGAAGAAAACAACGCCACATTGCTTCACGCCATGGATTCAGTGGCCGGTTCGAGTCGCGGCGCGCAGTTTCGTTGCGTGATTGTTTTGCGGATTGCCGAGGCACGATTGCTTACGGGTGAAGGGATATGTCGTGGTGAGATTGTGCGCTCGCCGCGCGGAGCGGGTGGATTCGGCTATGATCCCCTTTTTGTTCCCGAGGGCTTCGACAAGACGTTCGCCGAACTCGATGCGGAGCAGAAGCAGCGAATAAGCCATCGGGGGAGGGCCCTGCGGGACGTACGTCGTCAGTTGCGGAATTACCTCGATTGGAGCTGAAGGAGCCTGCCCGGGAGGCCTCGGGGGTTCGTTTGCCGGGGCGTGGTGAGCAGTGCGGCGATTGCTCCGTGCCCGGAAGGCTTGCGGCGGGCGGGCGGCGAGTTGTATTTATCCCTGTAGCGTTGAGGGAATATCGGAACAGAAGCGGTGTCGGAGCACGTCGGCGATTAGGGATGAGGATCAAAAAAAAGCAATTCGGACCGGGGTCAACGCGCATGAAGCAGTGCCCCTCAGCAGAAGGAGTAGCTATGCGTCGATATCGCCGCATTGTCAGCTATGTGGTTCTCGCGGGAATCGGAGCCGGAGCGTTGTCGGAATCGTTGGCCGACGAGAAGTTGGATGATCTTCTGAAGCTGGGCAAGTACGAGAAGGCCATTCGCTATGCGCGTGAACAGATTCCCGCGGCGGAAAGGGATGTTGGTGTGTGGCTGCAGGTGGCGGAGGCTCATGAGAAGATCGGCAGTCCGCGTAAGGATATTCTGGGTTGTTACGAGGAAGCCCGGAAGGCCAACCCCAGTGATCCGCGGGTCTATCTGGGGCTGGCACGAATGAGCTATCGGGTAAAGGATTACAAGAAGGCGTTGGAACATTATCAGAAGAGTTACCTCCTTTCCCGCACGGCGGAAGCTTCGGAGGGCATTGCCCTCTCGGCGCTGAAGCTGGGAAAGAAGGATATGGCGCGCGATGCCGCGGAATCGGCCGTTGCATTGGATTCGTCGGTCCATGACTCGCGGTTGATCCTGGCGGATCAGTATTTCAATGAAGGGAAATACAAAGAAGCGGCGGAGCAGCTCCGGTTCATCGTGCGCAAGAAGCCCAAGGATATAGCCAACTGGCGTCGGCTGGCGGTGTGCTGCGAGAAGACGGACAATGCGGCGAAGCTGGCCGAGGCCGACAAGCATATCGTCGATCTCGACAAGAAGGATATTCAGTCCCGTCAACGCCTTGCCCGCTACCGTCTGACGCACAACGATACGGCGGCGGCGTACAAGTTGTACAAGGAGTTGGCCCTGCTGACTCCCAAAGAGCCCGAGCCGTTCAAAATGCTGTACCGTATTGCCGAGGCTCGTGGTGAAGAGAAAGACGCCGTGCTGTATCTGAAGAATTTCCTGGTGCTCGACTCCACCGACGCTTCACTGCATGCGGCCCTGGGCAACCTGCTTTACGGGCGCAAGGAATTCGACGGTGCCCTTGACGCCTATCGGAAAGCACGCACGCTGGATCCCAGGCTCAAGGGTTTTTACCGGGGATACGCCGATATCGTGCTTGATCGAAAACTGCACGACGAGGCGGTGGAGGTTATTACCAGTGCCATAAAGCTGGGAGAGGCAACTCCCCGCATACGTATAGCCCTGGGTGACATTTACCGGAGTCGCAAGGAATACGACAAAGCAATCGAAATGTACGAGAAAGCGCTGGAAAAGGAGGGAGGCAATGTCGCGGTGCTTCGCTCTCTGGGTGATAGCCGGGCCGCCGCGGGACAGACCGCCGAGGCCGCGCAAACGTTCGAGCAAATAGTGGTTCTTCAGCCGAAAGGGTCGAAGGATTACAAGCGACTGGGCGAACTCAGAATGAAGCTCGGCAGGAAGAAGGAAGGCATTGAAGCGTACCGGAAGTATCTCACGGCCGAGCCTTCCGACGAGCGGGTGGCCAGGACTATCGGATTGTTTGAGCATGAGAACAAGCGATATGATTCGGCAATCAAGTACCTTGCAATGGTGAAAAGCGATGACCTCCGCGATGTCGAGTTTTTCGTAGCACAGGGAGAATCGTATCGTGCCGCGGGGGACTGCGGGAAGGCTTCGGAGGCGCTGGCCGCCGCCCGCGCGAAAGGCGCTTCAAACGAAGTGCTCAAGCGAATACTCAAACCTCTTGCGCAGTGTTACCGTAAGCTGGGTCGGGAGTCTGAGGCGGCCGAGGCGTATGAGGCCTATACGGCGCTGCCGGGGATTGAGGATGCCGACGCTTCGTACCTGAAGGCGTTTCTCAGGGAGAAGATCGACAAAGCGGCTGCAGTGAAGATCTACGAGGCCAATACGAAACGTTTTCCCCGCGATCCCCGCAACTTCCTTCGTCTGGGCATTCTCTACTCCGCCGACCCGTCGAAGAGGCCCAATGCCGCCGATGCATTGGAGAAAGTGGTCGAGCTGGAGGACACCGTCGCCGCGGCGTGGGAGAAGCTCGGTGAAGTATACGGGCACCTGGACAACGAAGACAAGGAACTTGCCGCCTACCGGCGGTTGCTGACACTCGAACCTCAGCACCTTGCCGCCAACAAGCGTGCCGGCGTCCTGCTGTTGAAAAAAGGAAAGACCGCCTCGGCAATCGCAAACCTTGAGGTTGCCTTGACCTCGGCCCCCAAGGACGTTGAAGTTCTTACGGGGCTGGCTCAGGGGTACATGAAGACCGACCGGCCGGGCCAGGCAGTCGACCTTCTTACGAAGGCAAAAAAGTTGCGCCCCGGGGACCCGGCAATCAGAACGGACTTGATCGAAGCCGCCGAAAAGGCGGGGCGGGACGAGCGTGTAGCCGCCGAGAAAGGGGAGCTGGCGACGCTGGACAAGAAGATCGTTGCCGCCGATAAGAAAGACGCCGAGGCGCGCAAGCGACTGGCTCAGTTCTATATCGACAAGGGCGATCACGCGGCGGCGTATCCCGTTCTGGCCGAACTCCACAAACTGCAACCGGACAACAAGGCGGTTGTGAAGAAACAGTATGAGACGGCACAGAAGCTCGGCAAAGACCGGGAGGCGATCGAACACCTGAAGGTCTATTTGGAACGTGATCCCGACAACGCCGGGGCTCACGGGCGGCTCGGGACGCTTCTCTACAAACAAAAGGCGTACGACGATGCTTTGGAGGCTTTTCGAAAGGCCGTGGAACTTGATCCGAAGATTACGGGCATCTACGATGAGTACGGCGAGATTGTCGTGTCCAAGGGGCTCAAGGATGAAGCGGTGAAGGTTCTTAATGCCGCAATCGCCTCCGGCGAAGCCGATACCGAAACGTACGTTACTCTCGGAAAGATCTACCGGGAGAAGAAGAAGTTCGACGACGCCATCGCGATGTTCGGCAAAGCGCTGGAGCGCAAGCCCAAGGATGTGGGACTGCTTCGTACGCTCGCCGGCGCTCAGGCGGCGGGCGGCAAGATCGCCGATGCGATCGTGACGTATGAACAGGTGGTAATGCTGGACAGCGGGGCGAAGGAGGACTATCGCAAACTGGGCGACCTGAGAACGAGGGAAGGGAAGGAGGCGGATGCGATAAAGGTCTACAAGAAGTATGTGAAGCGTGTTCCTTCGGCGGCCGGGACAGCCCGCAAGATCGGGTTGCATGAGTATGCCGCCGGGAACTACAAGGAAGCCCTCACGTACTTGAAAATGGTCAAGGACGCAGAGCTTCACTCGGTCCAGTACCTGGAAGCGCTGGGGATGTCGTATTATCACACGGGCGATTACGGAAACGCGGCGCAGAGCCTTGCCCTTGTTCGCAAGAAGAATGCCTCCACGACGGTGCTGAAAAAGGTCCTGGTGCCCCTGGGAAAATCTTACGAGAAAAGTTCCAAGCCGCTGCAGGCAGCGGATGCCTACGATGCGTACGTGGGGCTCAAGGGTGTCAAGGATGCCGACGCCGCTTACAAGCGGGCGCGGTTGCGGGAGAAAACAGACAAAGCCAAAGCGGTTGAGTTGTATGAGCGGAACACGCGGGGGTTTCCCGGGGATTACCGGAATTTCCTCCGCCTGGGACTCATCTATGCCGGGAAACAGGAGAACCTGTCCAGGGCCGCGCAGCGACTTACGTCGGCTTCCCGTCTGATTGATACCATGGCCGTTGTATGGGAGAAACTCGGTGAAGTTCAGGGAAAACTGGGCAACAAGGAAGGAGAATTGGCTGCATACGAGAAACTCCTCTCAACGAATCAGCAGCACCTTGCAGCCAACAAGCGGGTCGGCGCTCTTCTTCTTGAGAAGGGTGAGACGTCGCGGGCGATCACCAATCTGGAGATGGCGCTGACCATGAAGAAGGATGATGTCGAAACGATGCTGCTTCTTGCGCGGGGGTACCTGGACACCAAACGTCCGGCTCAGGCGATCGAACTGCTGGAGCGAGCCCGGGAGACAAAGAAGACCGATCCCGACCTCCTGGCAAAGCTCTATGAACTCTATAAGGAAACGGGAAACAAGCAGAAGGCCGAGGCGGCGGTAAAGAAGCTGATCTCGCTCACCGGAAAAAACGAATATCGCCTGGCGTATGCCGAAGATCTTGTCGAGCAGAAGAGGCTTGACGAGGCGCAGAAGGTGATCAAGGAAATCATTGTTGCGGATCACGAACATGTCGATGCCCTGATGCTGATGGCGATGACGCAGCGGATGCAGAACAAACTCAACGAGGCCGTCGAAACATACAAAAGCGTTACCTACGTGGACGACACGTTTCCGTCGGCGTACCGTGAGCGAGCCGAAGTATACCTGAAACTCAAGCAGCTCGACCGTGCCGGGAAGTATTTCCAGAAGGCTGTCGAGCTGGATCCGAAACGTGCGGGCGCATATCTGGGACTGGCCCGGGTCGCCGAAGCAGGGGGTAAGAAAGCGGAGTACGAGAAGTACCTGCAGAAGGCCAAACAACTGAATCCAAATCATCCCGACATCAAGGCCGAACTGGCAAGGGAGAAGAAGTAGTTTCGTGATTCACTCGGCTTTCTCGCTTCCATTTGTCGGGGGAGAGACAAAACGGTGGTTTCCAGGGGACGGTCCCGGCCGGAGGCCCATTGGCGCGGCCGTCCCGCCCGCGAGCCGATCGATATGCCGATACTGCCGGTCCGGGTGATCAGCTCACGTGTTGTCGGTGTATCGATCGAAAACGAAGGAGTGTCGCCGGCCGTTTCAGTCGAGGGACAGCTTTCTGCGCAGCATCCATTCCAGGCTCAGCACAAGAAGAATGAACCCCAGCAGAAACCAGTTCTGAGAAATTCGCAGGGTCGTGGTGACGGTCTCGGGGGTATTCCGCATATCCCCCGGGAGGAAATCGTTGAAAGCGGCGGAGTCGTCGCATTCGAGGGGGCGAGCGATCTGACCCAGGAGCAGGGTGTTTTGCCCGCTGATACGATACTCGGACATGTCGACCGATACGTGCAGGGAATCCTCGTAGCGTAACGTTCCTTCCGGCATGTCGAGCGTGGCCGCATACGCGTAGTTTCCCTGCCTTTGGGGCGGCAGTGAAACGGTCTGTTGGTCGAACATTGTTGCGGCAAAGGTCACCACTGTATCCACGAGTGTGTCGCCCTGCTCGGATCGCAGCTCAAAGCGGCCCGTCAGCGGCCGGTCTCCCGTCGCGGTAGCGGGAAGAAACCACTCAAGTTGGAGGGAGTCGGATTCCGTAATTTCCGGTTCGGCCGGAAATACGTAAAACTCTTGCAGAGCGAGCTTGAGCACGTATTCTTCGACGAGTGCCAGAAGAGCATGGGAGAATGCGAAGGGCTGCCGGTTGCTCCTGAGCGAAAGGGGTCGGAAGTCCCAGCGCCAGATGCCCGTGGCGGCGAGGGCAATACCTGGACGCCCGCGGTAGCGGCCTTTCCAGAGAAGCGGGACGGTATCGATGGTGCTGCTGCTGTCCTTTCGGGATGTCGCCGCGGCCGAAAGCAGGATTTCTTTCTGCCGGAAGACTTCGGGAGCGTAGCGCAGAAGGGAGCGTGGAGGGGGGAGTTCGGCGGTGCGCAGGGGCTCGAGACTCGCTGCCGCGGGCTCCGGAGAGAATGTCGAGAAGGTACGTGGAGAGAGGTGCGTGACCCGGGAAGAGGGCAGGCAACCGACAAAGACGACAAGAGACGAACCCGGAAGTCGCTCGACGAGCCGGGCCGCGCTGCTGTCCCAGGAAAAGACGAACAGGGCCCGGGGCGCCTCTGTTGCCGTCGGAAGCTTCTCCCATCGTGGATTCGTCGACAGCGACAGTGAGATGAATCTTCTGTCGAGTGTGGGCGCGGGGGTATGAAGAGCGTAGGTCATGGTTTCGGGTACGACGTTGTGTATGAGGCGCAGGTGAGCGGAAATGGTCGAGTCGCGGTTGACGGCACTGATTCGTTGAAGGTGACGGCCGGTGGGGGCCGATGCAAGTGCAACGGAAAGGGTGTCGCCGAATGAACCTGAATCCAGCGG
>CAZNDN010000006.1:48457-51229 GCA_964571815.1 uncultured Fibrobacterota bacterium
GGCCGCATTGTCACACCGCCGCAGCGAGTCCCCGAAGCAGAACACAATGAGTGGGATATCGGGTCCGCCGGGAGGTAGCACACAGGGAGCCACTTCCGCCGGCGTCGGTTCGGCGCCGAACAGGCTCATGCTGCGGGAGACGTCCAGAAGTACGGGGACCGGAAGGGGTTCGTTCTGAAGCCGCCGGATTTGAAAGCTGGGTTCTACGTAGGCGAGAACCAGCAAAGTCAGCAGTGCAAGGCGCAGAAGGAGCAAACCCGTTTTCGCCCGACGGCTCAGGGGTAGTCGAATCAATCGCACCAGTGCAACGATGAAAACCAGTGCTCCGAGAATCGGCATTGCCCGGAACAGTGCAGTCATGTTCCCACGGATTTTCTCAAAAGGGTCTCCCGCTTCCAGTAGCGCTCATTTCGGTCGGGGAAATCGGTCGTGAAGTGCAGTCCGCGGCTTTCATGTCGCCGGAGCGCCGAGACGACAATGAGCCTGGCGGTGGTGATTGCGTTGCGCAGTTCCAGGAGAGCCGGGGTAATCCTCGTTCGCCGATAATATTCTTCGACTTCCTTCTGAAGCATTTGGACTCGGCGACGGGCTCGGTGAAGCCGAACGGTGGAACGCACGATACCCACGTAGTCCCACATTGCCGACTTCAGCTCGTGCATGTTGTGAGAGAGCAGGACCCACTCTTCGGTGTCTATCGTGCCGCGGTCGTCCCAGGGACGAATGCGGCGGCCGGGAAGGAAGCTTGTTGATCCGAGCGAAGCGGAGGCGTTCGCCACGGCGCGATGGGAGAATACAACGGCCTCCAGCAGGGAATTGGATGCCAGCCGGTTTGCTCCGTGAACACCCGTGCAGGCTACCTCGCCGCAGGCGTACAGGCAAGGCAGCGTGCTGTTGCCGAACGTGTCGACCCGAACGCCGCCGCACACGTAATGGGCTGCCGGTACAACCGGGATGAGCTGGGAGGTGATATCGATTCCCAACTGCCTGCACCGTGCGAATATGTTGGGGAATCGTTTGCGAACCGCGGCCGGGGGGCGATGACGGATGTCCAGATATACACACGGCCGGCCGGTTCGTTTCATCTCGCGGTCTATTGCCTGCGCCACGATATCCCTGGGGGCAAGGGATCCCATGGGATGGTATTCATTCATGAATTCTTTCCCCTCGGAATCCCTGAGGACCGCGCCGAAACCCCTGACCGCCTCGGATATGAGGAAGGAATCGGCCGATTCGTGGTAGAGGCTGGTCGGATGAAACTGGATGAACTCCATGTTCGCTATGAGGGCGCCGGCCCGGTAGGCCATCGCGAAACCGTCGCCATTTGCTATCTCGGGGTTGGTCGTGTGCAGATAGACCTGTCCCGCCCCACCGGTTGCAAGGCACGTGATTTTTGCCTGGACCGTCAGAATCGACCTTTCCACGGCATCGAGCACGTACGCACCCAGACAGCGGTCGGGTTTCAGCCTCCCCGTGACATGGTGTCCGGTGATCAGTTCAACGGCACAGTGATTTTCCAGCAGACGTGCGTTGGAGAGCCCGCGAAGGTGTTGCAGCAGGGCGTGCTCGACTTCCCGGCCGGTAAGATCATGGGCATGAACAATCCGATTGACCGAATGACCGCCTTCCTTTCCCAGATCAAGCTTGTGGGCGGCATGTGAGGCGGGGTCGGTCGAAAACCGCACGCCCCACCGCAGCAATTCCCTGATTCGCTCGGGGCCGGATTCGACAAGAATACCGACCGCCTCCGGATCGGAGAGCCCCTTGCCCGTGGCGAGTGTATCCTCGATGTGGCTGCGGAAGCTGTCCAGCGGATCCAGTACGCAGGCGATCCCGCCTTGCGCCCTGTTCGTATTGGAGTCGCTGTCGCTTTTCTTCGTGACCACAACCACCGAGCCGTGGCGGGCCGCGTGAATGGCGAAGCACAGTCCGGCTATTCCGCTGCCGATAACCAGGAAGTCACATTGTTCGCGGTTGTGTTCTCTCATGCCCGTTTTGGTTGGATCGCCGACGATTCACGGCAGCACCTCACGGAGAGGGCGGCTAATGATGAGGCAGCAGTTGCGTTTGTTTCGCTTTCTGTCCCAGGTAGCCGCCGTGGTGACGGAGACCGAACTGCTCCCGACTGAATCCCTTCCGTTCCATAAGTACAAGGGCCAGAGCGTCGCCCAGCGCCAGCATCACGGTAGTGCTCGCCGTGGGCGTTAGTCCAAGCGCACAGGGCTCCGCCGGCTCGCCCATATTCAACACCACGTGACTCAGTCCCCGTATGGCCGAGTCGGGGTGGGATGTGACGCCGATGATCTTCTCGATGCCCAGGTGAACGGCCAGCTCCAGCATCTCGATGATCTCACGTGTCTTGCCGCTTGTCGAAAAGGCGATGATCACGTCTCCTCTGTCCAGAAGACCGAGGTCGCCGTGGGCCGCCTCGGCCGGGTGAAGGAAACATGCGGGGGCGCCGGTTGAACATAACGTCCCCGCGACTTTCTGCGCGATCGTTCCCGCCTTGCCCAGACCCGTCGTTATCACTTTCCCCTTGCAGCGCTCGAGAACCCGTATCGCTTTCTCGAAATGATCATCGAGGGGAATTGCACGCAGAGCGTCGGCTTCGGAATCGATTATTGCTCGCGCCCGCTGAACACTATCGGCCATCCGGCAACTCCGGCTGCAGTGATATCCTGCGCGGTCAATTGATTTCGTAACTATTCAGATACCCACGGTAGTCCTTGAGCTTCTCCTGTGCAAGCGCGGGGGCTCATGCTTCGACAGGGCTCA
>CAZNDN010000006.1:51329-74767 GCA_964571815.1 uncultured Fibrobacterota bacterium
TAGTCCTTGAGCTTCTCCTGTGCAAGCGCGGGGGCTCATGCTTCGACAGGGCTCAGCAGAACGGTTCCGCACAATCCACAGGTTGACCGTTTGAGTAGTTACATGTTTTCTAAATATACATCACCGTGCACGCGGCGCCGTCCGTGCTCAGGATTGCCGCACCGTGGCCAGGGACGGTATAATTATTGGTAAGAAAACCAGTATCGGGGAGGAGCGGTTCTTCCCCGGGAACGACCGTTGTTGGTTCATGGTTGTTTTTCGCTCCCACCGTGCAGCGCGGGAGGTGAAGAGAGCATGATGTCCCGACATGGATCCCCTCGTCTGATGTGGACGATCGTGGCGCCGGTATGCCTTGCTTTCGTGGCGGGAGGTTCGAGCGCCGAGGAAGGGCAGGTACAGAGGATTGTTTTCGAGCAGCAGCGTATTGAGGGTAAGATTCGTCGGCCGCAACTGGTGTTGATCAAAGCGGATCAGCGGCCGGAGTTCACCCCGATGGTGATGCAGGGGCCTGGAGAAGCAACCGACATTGCGGAGCAGGTTGACCGATCGGTTCTGGAAAGTTCACCCTACGAGGGGCACTTTGTACTTGAAGGCAAACGGGTCAGGGGGCTTGTCCCCTGAGGGGGGGCGGCGTGGTGTTCGTTCGGCTGTTTCCCCCGATCATACTGCCTGCCGTATACAGCGGCCGCTGTGGTTTCTCTCCCCATCTTTCTTCGGCCTTCGGCGGAAACGCCCCGGCATCGTTCAGCATCGGCAACAGTCATCAGTATGGATCACCGCGCCTCGTGTGTTCCCGGCCGCCGGCAACAAGGCTGTTGAGACGAAGGACGATTGTGCGTGGGTGGTGTGGTTGAGCGAAGGGTCTGTCATAGTGCTCACAAGGGAGGGTGTCGGGGGCTGTGAGAGTTCGTGCGTCCGGAGGCCTGAATAATGTATCTTCTATAGTTTAGAGTATGTTTCGGCATTACGCGAGCTTGGAAGACGTCGTGGGATGAGGTGTCGTTTCTTTGCGGCAATGCGGGCGCGGAGCGGAAGCCGGGGCTCCGGGAAGGGACCGGACGAGTGCGTGTGGCTCGGCGGCAGGGAGTGGGGGCCCGAGTGCGTGGGATCGCAAATCGGTGCATAAGGTCGTTTGAGCGTCCGGTTGTGTGGCCGGGCGGCGAGGAAACGGGTAGGATAGTGCCGGGGGGGTATTTCCCGGCAGGTTCATCACTCAGGGAGTGTCTATGAATTTCTTTGCCAGGTTCTTCCACTCATTCAATCCGTCCGAGCCCGGGTTTGTCTTTATGTGGATCCTGCTCGGTGTCGGTATCTTCTGCGTGGCGGTTGCACTGGAGCGTTTTTTCTTTCTCCTGGGCAGAGGTGGGTTTCGGACCGAGCTGTTCATGGCGGAGATTTTGAAGTTTGTCCGCAAAGATGATATCGGTGCGGCAATGAGAATGTGCGGCAAGGGCGGGAAGATGGCGCTTGCGGGGGTTGTCAAAGCCGGTCTGGAGGAAGCCGATTCCGGAGCCGAGAGAATACGGAACAGTATCGACGAGGCGATGCTCAAAGCGGTTCCCGAACTGGAGAAACGAACCAACTATCTGGCAACGATAGGCAACGTGGCTACTCTTCTGGGCCTGATGGGGACAATCTACGGGCTCATACTCTCGTTTGCGGCTGTCGGCAAACCGGGAATCGACGCTGCACAGAAGTCGACGCTGCTTGCATCGGGAATTGCAGCCGCTATGAATACCACATTCACCGGACTGTTGGTAGCCATCCCTGCTATTGTGCTTTTTTCCATTTTTCGTGCGAAGACACAGCGTATTATTGATGAGATTGACGAATATACGCTACGGCTCGTCAATGCTCTCGTGGAGAAGTCGTACCGCACGCACAAGTATCATATCAGTGCGGCCCAGCTCAAGGAAGGAGTCGGGGTGCATGTGACCCATAACAATATCAAGTTGTTCACCGACAACAAGCTTATCAAAGAGATTAACATCTGATACCGGCCCCGTGAGTGACTGATGAGTCTATTCCAGGAGTTACTCGGTTCCTTTCTGCCTTCATCCGACGGTTTCGTGTTCATGTGGACCCTCGCCCTCGTGGCACTCACGGCGGCGGCGCTTACGATCGACCGGCTGTTGGACATCGGGCGTCGTACCGACGTTGATGCGGGGCCGTTTGCGGATCGTATCAAGGCGCTGGTTCGCGAGGGGAAGCTGGATGAAGCGTTGCGGATGTGCGTTGCGGGCGGGAAACGGGCGCTTCCGAGGATTCTGGGTGCGGGTATTCGACGAGCGCAATCCGTCCCGGAAATGGTTCGCGGGGCCATGGAGGAAGAGACGCTGCACATGGTTCCCCTGCTGGAGAAGCGGCTGGGGATACTGATGATGCTGGGCAACGTTTCGACCCTTGTGGGGCTCATGGGCACGATATACGGACTGATCCTTTCCTTCCAGGCCGTGGCCCGGCCGGAAGTAGCAGCCGTGGAAAAGTCGTCGTTGCTGGCGGCGGGCATATCGACGGCCATGAACACGACGTTGCTGGGTTTGATGATCAGTGTTCCCTGTATCTTGATATATTCTCTTTTGCGATCGAGGATCGACCATGCGGTCGGCGACATAGATCGCTACGCCGTATCGGTGCTGAAACTGCTGGTACCCGCCGAACAGGTTGGTAAGACGTACAAGGTGTCGGGACGCAGGATCCGGGAGGAGGTTGACACGGAGCCGAATATTGCGCCGATGATGAACCTGATGGTCATTCTGATTCCCTTGCTGCTTACGTCGGCGGAATTTGTCAAAATAGGTGCTGTCGAATTAAAGCTTCCCGAGGCCTCGGCCCGCTCGGGAGGCGGTGGAGGAGACGCTTCGGAGGCGGACAAGGAGGCCACGCTGGATCTGGGCGTGGTGATCACATCCGAAGGATTCAACCTCTATCACTATTTTCGGGAGGAACCCGAAAGGCCGGAGGGCCCGGAAGAGCCGGAACCGGTCGAGGACGAACCGGACATACCGCGGGCGAACGGAGAGTACGATTTTGTCGCACTCAACGGCGCCCTTGCGGAAGTGAAGCGGCGGGCATTGCGGGAGATTCTGGCCGTGGTGCATCCCTCGGTTCCCGAAGACGCTTCGCTGATAAAACTTTACACTGCCTACGCCAAGGGGGATTTCGCGGCTATCCGTCTCTTTCGCGACCATGAAAACGTCAAGGTGGTTGCGGAGGATACGATCAAGTATCAGACGGTGGTTTCGGTAATGGACGCGGCGCGGGGCAGGAGCACGGACCACGGCAAGGTCACCATGTTTCCCAATGTGTCGCTTGCCGGAGGGGTGGTACAGTGAGGCAGGCGAATCCGCGGCTGGCACGGCAGGCCCGCACGGCGCGCGGCGGAGGGCAGGTGAAGCTGAATATCACCTCCATGATGGACATGTTCACGATCATCCTGGTATTCCTGCTCAAGAGTTTCTCGACCCAGGGACAGTTGATTACACCCGCTGAAGGGTTGACGTTGCCGGAGTCTTCGATAGAGCGAACCGCCGATGAGGCGTTGAGCATCAAGGTGTCGCGTTCCCAAATTGCTGTTGAGGACAGGCTTGTGGTTGATTCGGTGCGATACGGTGAGTTGCTGCGGCAGAAGGAGTTCATGATTTCATCGCTGTACGATGTGCTTCAGGGCCACGCCCGCAGGGCGCGAGAGGCGGCAGAGCGTTTCGGAAAGGAGTTCTCGGGCGAGATCACTATTCAGGGGGATGTTGCGATCCCTTACCATGTACTGACCAGGGTGATGTACACATCGGGGCAGGCGGGGTTCCCGGTTATGAATCTCGTGGTGTACAGGAAAGAGTGATGGAAGCGCCTCAGACGGGAATCTTTTACGCGGGTGCGATGGGTGCGACACCGTCGGCGGAATTTCCCCGACGGTTCAGGAGGCCGGGGGTGCGGAGGATTGACCGCCGTTTCACCGCCTTCCTGACCGGCACGGGTCTTGTCCTGGCAGGTGTGACCGCCGTTCTTTCGATGAGGGATATGCCGGAAGCGGTTTCGGAGCAGGAAGTATTGCGGATTCAGGAACGCTACGCGCGCCTTGTGCTGGACCGTCCGGAGCCGAAGCCCCGGGCGCAGCTTGAACCGGAGGAGCGTTCAGCCGGGGAGGGGGAGGCGGCCGAAACGGAACTGGAGGAGTCTGCCGAGCCCGACCGTGAAGAGGAAACGTATGCCGAGAAGCAGCAGCGGAAGGAAGCGACCCGGGGAGAGCGCCGCGCTCAGCGGGAGCAGGTTGCTCGTGAAGTTCAATCGACGGGCATATTCGCGGCGATTACCGCGGCGGGGGGAAGCGGAGGGGAGCGTTCCGAGGACGTGGCGGATATCCTTGGCGCAGCGGGAGCGGGAGTCGGGGACATGTCCGATATTGCGATTTCCAAGGGTACGTTTGCAGCTTCGGAGAGCGCACCGGCGCAACTGTCGCAACGGCGGGGAACGAAGACTACCGGGGTTGAGCTGGAAAAGGGAGGCGTAGAAAAAGTCACGGGGGCCAGGGTTGCGGCTACGGGAGAAGTTGCGGTGACGTCGGAAGCCCCGGACCTCAAGGCCGAATCGGGTTCTCCCGTCACCGGCCGCGCCTGCATTCAGCGCGTTGTCAACCGGGAATCACGGAGAATCAAGCGCGTATATGAAAACTGGCTCAAGCGCGATCCGGGCCTTTCGGGGCAGCTCAAGATCAGATTCACCATTATGCCCAACGGCTCGGTTGCCAACGTTTCGGTGGCCGGATCGACGATGGATAATGCACAGTTTGATGAGAATATCCTTCGCTATGTTCGCCGCTGGGATTTCTCGTCGTGCAGTATTGCCGAGATGACCGAAGTCGTCTATCCTTTTGCGTTCGAGAGTGCTTCGTAAGAAGCCCTTCGCCGGGGGGGGCCGGACGGCGTGCAGGGAAGGAGCGATACGATGGGAACGATCAAGAAACGCGGCAGCGAGAGGATCCAGTTCCTGAATGTGCATTCCGAGACGCATGAGCTTTTTGATCTCAGCACCACGGGAGCATGCTGCCGTTGCGATCAACGGCTTGCCGCGGACGACATTGTCAAGGTTCGGGTGAAGGACCTCGTTCTCCGCGCGCGGGTTGCGTACTGCATTGAGCGCACCGACGGGTTTCGGGTGGGCATGGAATTCCTGGAAGTGACTTCGGAGCAGAAAGTGCGGTTACGGGAGATTGTTGACCGGTATTCGCGCGGCGTTCCGGTGAGCTTCACGGTTGTCGGCCTTTCCAGGGGTGCATCGTGAGCGAGAACTCCTGGGAGCGAAGCCGGCGGAGTCTGTCCCGGCGGTGGTTTGCGGTGTGCGCCGCGGCGGTGGCGCTGGTGGCGATTATCTTCATCAGGAACAATACCGGCTCCTCGGAGTCCGTGCGACAAGGAGCGGAAGAAGGCGACCGCGCGGCGGTTTCGATGAGGGACGGTGACAGGGCGGCGCCCGACGAAGAGCCTGCCGGAATCGCGGCTGAGGAAGACTCCTCCGGGGATAGTGCCGTTTCGGAATCGGTGACGGGCTCGGTGGACACCGGGGAGGTGCTTCTCTCCAATATCGCCTGTGCGATTCGGGATAAGCCGGAGTTGACGGTGCGGATCTCGTTGAAAGCTTTCACACGCGGCACGATGGCGAAGAAGGAGCTGCTGTTCAAACGGGACGATCTCAAGGTAATGGCCCGTGAAGTGCTTGCGAAGAAATCGCTCGGCGAGGTAACCGTCGAGGCGCTCCGGCCCGAACTGAAAACGGCGATGAACAGGATTCTTGATCACGGCGGTATCCACGATGTGGAGTTCATGGATTTCATGATCGAGTAGTTCTCTGAGCGGGGAAACGCGAAATGCAGATAGTTGACACACTGGGAAAAGTATTCGGCTCCAAGCAGGACCGCGACGTAAAGAGGTTCACGCCGTTTGCAGAGCGGGTGAACGCGCTTGCCGAAGAGATGAGTGCCTGCACCGACGAGCAACTGAAACGGAAGACCGAGGAGTTTCGGGCCCGTCTGCTGAAGGGTGAGACGTTGGAGGAGCTGTTGCCGGAAGCATTTGCGGTGGTGCGGGAAACGACCTTCCGCGTGCTGGGCGAGCGCCGCATGGTGCACGATTCCATCCTTGATAAGGATATACCGTTCATGGCGCATTTCGATGTGCAGATCATGGGCGGGGTGGTGTTGCACCAGGGGAAGATCGCCGAGATGCGCACCGGTGAGGGCAAGACCCAGGTGGCCGCGCTTGCCGCCTACCTCAATGCCCTTGGCGGGCGGGGCGTTCATGTCATCACGGTCAACGATTATCTGGCAAAACGAGACTCCGAGTGGATGGGCAAGATATTTACGTTCCTGGGCCTGACCGTTGGTTGTCTCGATGCCACGGAGCCGTCGACCCCGGAGCGTCGCCGGGCTTACGAGTGTGACATCGTCTACGGCACCAACAACGAATTCGGTTTCGACTACCTTCGTGACAACATGGCTTCTTCTCCCGAGCAGTGTGTTCAGCGGGAGCTGAACTATGCCATTATCGATGAAGTTGACAACATCCTGGTTGACGAGGCACGGACGCCCTTGATCATATCGGGGCCGGTCACCAAGTCAAACCGTGAATACGAGGAACTGAGGCCGCGCGTGCAGAAGCTGGTCAATGCTCAGTCGCGACTGACGCAGAAGACGGTTGCCGAGGCCGAGGAGCTTCTGAAACAGGAAGGGAAGGAGTTCGAAGCGGGCTACAAGCTGCTTCAGGTGCAGCGCGGCTCTCCGAAAAACAAGCGGCTGACCCGGTTGCTCAAGGAACCCGGCGTGGCCAAGGCGATGAAGACGGTGGAGGCGGAGTATTTGCGCGACAAGCGCCTTCATGAGATCGACGAAGAGCTTTTTTACGTTATCGACGAGTCGGGTCACAGCGCGGAGATGACCGACAAAGGGCGCCACCTTACCAGCGAGAACAACCCGGAGTTTTTCGTGGTTCCCGATTTGTCCGAAGAGCTGGCGCGAATCGACAACGACGAGAGTCTGGATTTCGAGCAGAAGGCGGAGAAGAAGGATGAGGCGCATCGTGCCTATGCCGAGCGCTCCGAGCGCATTCACAGCGTGAGCCAGTTGCTGCGGGCGTATTCGGTGTTTGAGCGCGATGTTGACTATGTTGTGCAGGAAGGCCAGATTCTTATTGTTGATGAATTCACCGGACGGATTCTTCACGGCCGCCGTTACAGCGAAGGGCTTCACCAGGCACTGGAGGCCAAGGAAGGCGTACGGGTTGCCGGAGAAAACCAGACGCTGGCCACGATCACGTTCCAGAACTACTTCAAACTGTACCGCAAGATTGCCGGGATGACCGGTACGGCGGCTACGGAGGCAGCCGAATTTCAGGAGATCTACAAGCTTGATGTCGTTACCGTTCCGACAAATCGTCCGATGATTCGGCAGGATATGGACGATGAGATCTACAAAACGCAGCGTGAGAAGTATAACGCGATTGTGGAGGAGATTCGGGAGGTCCATGAGGCAGGGCGGCCCATACTGGTGGGTACGACGTCGATCGAGAAATCCGAGCTGCTCAGCAAGCTGCTTTCCAGGAAGGGTATCCAGCACGAAGTGCTCAATGCCAAGCAGCACGCGCGTGAGGCGGCGATAGTTGCCCAGGCGGGGCGGCTGGGCGCGGTTACGATTGCGACGAACATGGCGGGTCGCGGGACGGATATTGTCCTGGGCGGCAATTTCGAGATCATGGCCGAGCATGAGTTGCTCAAGGAAGGCATGGAGCCCGCTGACGTCACGCTGGAGGACAAGCGGCGGCGGTACGCGAAACTCTCGAAGGAGCTTCGGGAAGAGCACAATCGAGTGGTGGAGCTCGGGGGGCTTCATATCGTAGGCACGGAGCGCCATGAGGCCCGCCGAATCGACAACCAGTTGCGGGGCCGTGCCGGCAGACAGGGCGACCCGGGGGCCTCGAAGTTTTTTCTGTCGCTGGACGACGATCTGATGAGGATCTTCGGCTCGGGGCGTATTGCAACGATCATGGAGAAGCTCGGGGCCGAGGAAGGAGAAGTGATTTCGCATCCGCTGGTGAGCCGTTCAATCGGCAACGCACAGAAGCGCGTGGAGGGGCGGAACTTCGATCAGCGCAAGCATCTGAAGGAGTACGACGACGTCATGAACCTTCAGCGCTCCGAAATCTACGGATTACGGCAGCGCATCCTCAAGGGCGACGACATCAAGGATGAGATCAAATCGCAGCTCGAGTCGGCTCTTGCGGATATCGTACAGAAATATACCGCCGGAGGGGCGTATCCGGAGGAATGGAACCTTTCCGAACTTTACGGTGAGATTCAGGCGCTGTACGGTGTGGCGTTTCGCATCCCTGAGGAGGAACTTACCTCCAAGACCCCCGAAGCCCTTTTCGACGATATCGGGAGCGAGATAAAGCTCCGCTACGAAGAGAAAGAGCGTCGGCTGGGCGCGGCGTCGATGCGGCAGTTTGAGCGTGGGGTGTTTCTGATGGTGATAGACAACCTGTGGAAGGACCATCTTTACGAGATGGACCATTTGAAGCAGGGTGTGCAGTACCGGGCATTCGGGCAGAAGAATCCTCTTTACGAGTACCAGAAGGAGGCCTTGTCGGCATTCGATCAGTTGCGCAGCGCGATTGCCCGCGAGGTTACTTCGTACGTCTTCCGGCTGGAACGGGTGATCGAGCAGGAGGATCGCATGGGGCTTGACCGCTCCCGCACGGTACATGCCGCGTTCGATGTGTTTTCTTCGGACGGTGGCGACGGCGGCCGGGGGGCTTCTCCGCGACCCGCGTCATCTCCGCAGCAGCAGTTGATTACCAGCCGGGCCGCCGGCTCGGGAGGGGGCAAGCGAGCGCCGGTTCGAGTCAAGCAGCAGGTGGGGCGCAACGATCCGTGTCCTTGCGGCAGCGGTAAGAAGTATAAGAAGTGTTGTGGCAGACCATGAGCAGGGGGCTGTTTGTCACATTCGAAGGAGTTGATGGCTGCGGAAAGACCACGCAGGTTGCCCGGGCGGCGGCGTTGATGAGCAGTCGCGGCGTAGAGCATGTGGTAACCCGGGAACCGGGCGGTTCCGAGGTGGGAGAGCGGCTTCGAGAGCTGCTTATTTCGCCCGAGTACCGGGAGATGGGAACACGATGCGAGGTCTTGCTTTACCTGGCGGCACGTGCCCAGCATGTTGATGAGGTGATTCGGCCCGCCCTTGCAGGGAGCAAGGTGGTGCTCTGCGATCGTTTTCAGGAGGCGACTCTGGCTTATCAGGGATTCGGCAGGGGTGTCGACCGTGAGCTTCTCAGGCGGTTGAACAGCTATGCCACCGGGGGACTCGAACCGGATCATACATTCGTTTTTGACGTGGATGTTGACGAGGCTCACCGCCGCCGGCTTGCCATGGGTAAGGTGTCGGACAGGATGGAGAGCAGTTCACGGGATTTCCACGAACGGGTACGACGAGGCTATCTCGACCTTGCGGCCTGCTCCGCGGATCGGATGACGGTGTTGGACGGGGCAAAAGGTACTGATGAGCTTGCCGAAGAGGTTGCGGCGGCCCTGGTGTCGTTGACGAATCCTTGATGTTGCGCGTGGCTTGGAGTTTACGGATACGGTGTGCGAAACCAGGTCGATAGAGGGTACGGAAGCGGAATCATGAAGAGGGACACTCAGCATACAGGAGCGGGCATGAGCAGGCAAAGCAGCAGTGACGGGGAGGAGCGAAGCATGAATCGAGGAATGGTGAGGATGCCGATAACCGGCTTGGTGATTCTTATCGTTGTAGTGTCCGGCTTGATTTTTGACACGATCAAGGCCGACGGGGACGGGTTCTACGCGGATATTATGCGGATGGACAGGGTTGCCACGAAGATTCATCAGAATTACGTGGAGCCCATAGAGAGTCAAACGCTCATTGACCATGCCATTGAGGGCATGCTGGATATTCTCGATCCTCACACGACCTATTTCCAGAAGAAGGAATACGATGAGCTTCGTATTCATACCGAAGGAAAGTTCGGTGGCCTGGGGATCCAGATTTCCATACGCGACAATGTGCTGACCGTAATGACGCCGATTGGCGGGACACCCGCCTCCCGAGCCGGTATTCGTGCCGGGGACCAGATTGTGGAGATTGACGGGGAGTCGACCAAGGGGATCAAGCTTGATGAGGCCGTAAACAAGCTTCGCGGCGAACCGGGCAGCGAGGTTGACATCAAGATCAGGCGTAAGGGACTGCAGAAGAACATTGACTTTACTATTACGCGGGAGATTATTCGGATCAAGGCGGTACCGTTCTCCGGCGTTGTCGGGGACAGTGTCGGCTACGTGAGGCTCAACAGCTTTTCCCAGGAAGCCGGCGAGGAGATCAAGAAGGCGGTGAAGAAGATGTTAAAGGAGGGAATTCGCGGATGTGTGCTTGATCTGCGGCATAATCCCGGCGGGCTGCTTCCCCAGGCTATCGACGTTGCCTCCAGTTTCCTGCCGAAGAAGTCGCTGGTGGTGTCCACGCGTGGACGGGCGCCGATGCAGAACAAGGAATTCGAGGTACCTTCCCGGTCGGTTCTTCCCAACGACATTCCGCTTATCGTACTGGTTGACCGGGCAAGTGCGAGCGCCTCGGAGATCGTGGCCGGTGCGATTCAGGACTGGGACAGGGGCGTGGTGCTGGGCGATACCACCTTCGGCAAGGGATCGGTGCAGAGCATTCTTCCGCTGGACAACACGCACCATCTCAAGCTGACTACCGCTTTGTACTACACGCCGTCGGGACGCTGCATCAACAAGCCGGAGAATGATGTGAAGGGGGATGAGGCAGATACATCGGAAACCGGCAGCGCGGAAGTAGACACGTCGGGAGAAGAAAGCGCCGCATCGACGGAGGATACCACCGTGTATCGCACCAGTAACGGCAGAATTGTCTACGGAGGCGGAGGAATCATACCCGATACGATTGTGGAGGCCGAACAGTACGAGAGAATCATGCGGTATCTTCTCGTGAAGGATGTGTTCTTCAAGTTCGCCAACCTGGAGCATCCACGGTTGAAGAAGCGCGGGGTTACGGTTGATGCCGACTACACGGTGGATCAGCAGACCATGGCTGATTTCCATGAGTTTGTGGACTCATTGAAGGATGATTACCGCAGCGGTGCCCAGGTGTTGCTGGGGGAGTTCAAGGCGGCGGTGGGGCTGGTCGATACGGTCGACAGCGCTTCCTCGGAAGAGGACAGGGAAGATGTGGCCCTCTCGGAGGCCGAGCAGGAACAATTGCGGGAGCTGTCGGGTCAAATGGAAAGAATCATGGAGGCGGGCGTGGCCAGGGAGTTGAGAGAGCAGAGAGACGAGATCAAACGCCATGTTCGAAGGTATCTGCTGGTGCGGGAATTCGGTCAGGACCATGAAGTGGTGTATCGCAACAAGCTGCGGGACGATCAGCAGTTGGGTGCGGCTGCAACGCTTCTCCGATCTCCGGAGGCGTATGCCGCACTGCTGAAGCCACCCGGAGAATCGGAATAGTCTTTGACGACACGGTATCACAATTTTCAACCCGGTGAAGGGAGATAGAGGAATTGCTATGTTAGCGAAAATTCGGCAGGTAGCACCGACGCTCATTGGGATAACGCTTGTTGCGTTTGTCGCCATGGTGTTCTTTCAGTGGGGGATGAATGCCACCGGACATACGGAGCGACCGGTTGCGGGTACGATTGACGGCAAGGATGTGCCGCTTGATGTGTTTGACAGAGAGGTCAATATGATGCGTGAACGGCAGCGCAATGCGGCCGGTGGAGAACTGCCGCCGGCCCAGGCCCGTGCCGTTCCGCGCCGTGTGTGGGAAGAGCAGGTCAGCAGAGTGATACATGATCGCGTGTTCGAGAAGATGAAACTGGGGGCCTCACCGGAAGAGGTCTATCAGCACCTTCGTTCGAATCCGCCGCCGGAAGTGCTGGCCAGTCCGCACTTCCAGACCGACAGCGTGTTCGACACGACGAAGTTCGAGGCGTTCTTGAACGATCCGCGAAATCTCGATCAGCCGGGAGTCAGAGCCCTGGAGGCGCATGTCGGCGGGTTTCTGATTCCGCTGGAGAAGCTGCAGATGCTTGTGGAGGCCACGGCGCCGGTAACCGACGTGGAAGTTGAGCGGAGATACCGACAGGATCGGCAGCGGGCGGTGCTGGAGTATGCGAAACTCAGCCCGTTTTCGTTCCCCGTTGACAGCTCCGAGGTTGGCGACCGCATGGTCTCCGACTACTACGAGGCCAACGTCGATTCCTTCTACGCCGAGGAGCAGGTCGACCTCTACTACGTGCGCATCCCGAAGGTAGTCACCGAGGAAGATGAACGGGAGTATCGACGGGAGATGCTGGCCGTCAAGAACCGGATAGAAGAAGGAGAAGTGAGCTTCGCCGATGAAGCCATGGTGCAGTCCGATGATGAGGGGTCGGCTTCCCGGGGCGGAGATTTGGGCTGGTTCGGACGGGGGGCGATGACTCCCGCGTTTGAAGAAGCGGCGTTTTCTCTCGACACCGGTGAGATTTCCGATCCGTTCAAAACATCCTTCGGCTACCACGTTGTGAAGGTGCAGGAGAGGGAGATGGAAGGCGACAGCGTGGCTCGTGTGAAAGCGGCGCACATTCTCCGGGAAGTGATGCCGTCGGCGGAAACCCTCGACAGCCTGGAACAGGTGGTTGAGGCGCTGCGCCGTACCATGAACGAGGAAGGGTTTTTCGAAGCGGTCGCGAAGGATACGTCCTTGCAGGTGGACACCACCGGGCCCTTCGGCAAGGCCGATCCGGTGCCCGGAATCGGCTATGTTTCAGGCCTCAAGTACTGGGCGTTCAACAGCGAGAAGGGGCAGATAATCGAATCGCCCCTGGAGAACGACAATGCATTCTTCCTCGTGATGACGAAGGAGAGAATTGATGAAGGTACCTTGCCGGTGTCCATGGTACGGTCGAGAATTGTCGAGACGTTGCGGGATTCAATCCGGCGGGAGAGAACCAGAGAGCATTTTGCGAAGATCCTTTCCGTCAAGCCCGATACGCTCAGTGTTGCGGAGTTGAAAACGCTCGATTCGCTGATCATTTCGGGAGTGACCGATACGGTTCGACGCTCCGGCTATATCCCGGGTATCGGGCGGGAGAACAAGGCCGTGGCCGCGGCTTTTGCCTTACCGGTCGGCCACCGCTCCGATATCGTGACCATCTCTTCGGGCGTATGCTTCGTAGTGAAGCCATTGTGGAAATCGACCGTGGATTCCATTCCGTGGGGATCTCCGGAGGTCCAGGCCGCGCGCAGGAGACTCATGGCCGAGGCGGGGAAGATGGTCTATTTCGACTGGTACCGGGCCTACAAAGACCGGATGAATATCAAGGAAAATCTTGACAAATATTATCTGGACTGAGTGGGACCCGACACGGCCGAATGTGCCGAAGAGGGCGCCCGCTCCTCAATCTTCGTCCACAGCGAGACCGGCACCGGCAAGCGCGTAATCGTAGATCGTCTGATGCCGGGTTACCTGGAATCCGACGATGGCGGCGAGCCCGCCGGGGAATCCGTATTGGAGCCCGAAGATTTCGGTTGTCATAACCGATGCGGCCAGGGGGATGTTCATACTCGATGCGAGCATGCCGGAAAACCCGGCCGCTACCAGGGCGTAGTAGGTTGCGCTTGAGGGCGGGACTCCCGCCACCACGGCCGCGGCCGAACCGAGCATCATTCCGATAAGCGCGGCCGGTCCGGTGAATCCCGCGCTCATTCCCGATCCCACCGTAATGCAATTGCACAGTGCCTTGGCTACGGCCATGATCACCAGGGCAATTGCCGTAGGAACCAACGGGGTCAAGCGGCCGGAGCATTGTGCCCAGTTGCCGTCGAAGACCCCGGCGATCAGGTCTTTGCTGGTACCCAGGAGGGCGGGATTTATTGCCCGGGCGATCAGCGAAGCCGCCAGGGAACCGCCCAGCACCTTCAGCAGCACGTTTCCTTTCTGCCGATTGATGATCCGAGTGATGAAGCGATACAGCGCTGTGAACGCTCCCCCGGCAAAGCCGACGATCAGGACAAGCAGAAGGAGCGGACCGATCTTGCCGATGTCCATGAACCTGTCGACCGCGTCGAGCCGGTAGAAACTCGGCCAGCCGACGGCCTTGCAGACGAATACGGCGGTGGAGCTGGAAAGGATGGCCGGGAACAGGTCTTTGTACCCCATTTTCGACCGTTGAATGACCTCGACGGCGAAGATTCCCCCGCCGATCGAACTGTGAAATATGGCACCGACCGCGGCGGCCAGTCCGCACAACGAGGCCGTGCGTCGATCTTCTTGTCCGAATGCGGCGTGCAGGCCGGCGAGTCGATGTTCGAGTGTTGAGATCATTCCGGCGCAGACTCGGCCCAGTGGCCCTACGACTCCGCCGTTGCCGAAGGTGGAGAGCGTGGCCAGGGCGGCCCAGAATTTGTAGAAGGTTACCGAGAAGCCAAGGTTTCCCTTGTCGACCCTGATGCCTCGAATGTAGGAGGGGATTCCCTCGCCGGCGGCGTTGGGTTCGATACGATAGATGAGGCCGCCGGCGACCAGTGCGCCGCCCAGCGGCCAGACAAAGATCGGCAAGCCCGCAAGGGCAAGCCGGCCGGTCATCGTCGAGACGAGCAGGTGAAACCCGCGGACAACACCCGCTCCGACGATTCCCGAAAGAATCGAAAGCAGCATCCATTTCAGGAGGAACGTGTACGAGAGACGGGTTTGTTCGTCCAGACGGAACATGTTACTGTTGAAGCGGCGGTTGGTATGGTTCGCCGGACAGAAAGCCGCGTGTCAGCTTGACCACGATGCCGCTCATGAACGGAACGATAAAGCAGGCGACATGGGCAATTCTCTTGATTCCTCCGACGGTGACGAGGCCCACGACAACAATGAGAAAGAGACCGGTGAGCCATGAAGGAACATTGAAGTGCTCCATGCCGTCGGCCACGGTTTGCGCCTGTGTCATATTCCCGATTCCCGGGGCGGCCAGCGCGCCGAATACCGCGAACAGCGATGCCGGCGGTTTCCAGCGCTTGCCCATACCGCGCACGATGTACATCATCGGCCCGCCGATCATCGGCTCTCCCGGCCTGCGCTGCCGGTAATGGACACCGAGAACAACTTCGCCGTATTTCGTCGCCATTCCCACGATTCCCGACACGAGCATCCAGAAGACTGCTCCCGGTCCTCCGGCCGCAATCGCGGTGGCCACCCCGGCGATATTCCCCACGCCCACGGTCCCGCCCATGGCAACTGCCATGGCCATGAACGGGCTCACGTCGCCCCGCGCCTTCCCGGTTCCCCGGAAAAGCGACCCCATGGTTTCCCGCACCACGAGGCGAAACCTGGTGAACTGGATGAAGCCTGTGCGCAGGGTGAGAAAAACACCGAGAAATACCAGCGTCACCAGCATGGGCGGACCCCACACGAACCCGTTGACGGTTCGGTTGAGGTCAAGCAATACCTGCGGCATGTGCATCTCCGGGTACAACGGTGACGACTTCCCTCCGTGTGCATCAAAATATGTTGTGAATTGCCGTGGACAAAACGGAAGTGGTCTTGATGCCCCCTTGGGACGCCCGGGGCCACAGGAGAGATCGGGCCGTGTTGTCGGGGATGACATCTAGTATTTTGGCCTCAGTTGACTTGTCAAATGGGCATGATTTCGTGTCCGGAAAAAGATATCCACGGGGATTGTCCGGGCAATGCCCCGTGCGGCAGAGCAGGAGGCGCACAGCCTATGTTCGGGGAAGACGAACGATACCGGGAGATATTCGAGCACACGGGCACGGCGATGCTGGTGCTCGAGGAAAACATGACCGTGTCCATGTGGAATCACAAGCTCGAGGAGGTTACGGGGTACACCGAAGAGGATGCGCTGGCGCAGAAGAAGTGGATCGATGTGGTGGATGAGTGCGACCGCGAGCGAATGGCCGCGTATCACGAGAATCGACGCAACGGCGACACCTCCATTCCGTCGGCGTACGAGTTTCGCTTTCGGCACAAGGATGGGACGCCGCGGGACATGCTGGTTACGGTCAGCTTGATTCCCGGCACGCGGAAGAGCCTCGTATCGTTGATCGACGTAACCGAGCGGAAACGCTCGGAGCAGACGATTCGCGAGAGCCAGGAGCGGTTCCGGGAAACCGCGGAGCTGCTTCCGGGGGTGATCTGCGAAATGGATCTGGAGATGAATGTCACCTACGTGAACAAACGAGGCGTGGAGACGTTCGGATATACACTGGAGGATTACAAGCGGGGAATTTCTATTGCGGATGTCTTTCCGCCCGAGCAATTTAAACTGGTGCGGCAGGACTTCGTTAACGTGCTTTCGGGAGACTATGGTAACCCGGTCCAGTACCGGATGAAGCGGAAGGACGGCTCGGAGGTATGGGTTCTGGCCAATGCTTCACCGATGTACACGCGGGATGGTGAGGTACGGGGTGTGAGGGTATGTCTGATCGATATCAGCGAGCAGAAGCGTGCCCAGGAGCAGCTTCGCAGGAGCGAGGAGCGTTTTCGCAGCGTGTTTGCCAAATCGCCTCTGGGAATGGTGCTGTTTGCCCCGCAGGGCACGCTCGTGGATTACAACCTGGCCTTTGCGGACCTGTTCGGCCTGAGTTTTGAGAATGGGGACGGTCCGACTGATTTCAGTATCTTTGACTACGTTGACCTGTCTTCACGCGATCTCCAGAAAATTCAAGGAGATCGGGTGGTGCAGCGCAAATCGACGCTGGACGGGCAGCAAGATTTGCCCGAGGGGGTTCGGTACCTCGTGTGGCACGTCATGGCGTTGGGACCCATGTACCTGGCACAGGTGCAGGATATCACCATGCGCAAGCTGGCCGAAGAGCGGCAGTTACGTCGGGCCAACGAAGCGGCGCGGAAGGCGCGGCGCTTGGCCGAGGGGTTGCGGAAGGAGATCATGCAGGATGCGCATTTCTGCAGCATGGTGAGCCGGAGCCCGGCGATGAAGAGAGTGTTTGACATGGTTCCCGAAGTGGCGCGCTCTGATGCAACGGTTCTGGTGAGCGGTGAGAGCGGTACGGGCAAGGAGCTGATGTCCCGGGCGTTACACGACCTCAGTTCCCGTAAGGACAAGCCGTTCGTGCCGGTCAACTGCGGAGCATTGCCCGACAATCTGCTTGAATCGGAGCTTTTCGGCTACAAGGCGGGAGCCTTTACCGACGCGAAGCGGGATAAGCCCGGACGCTTTGCACGCGCCGAGGGGGGGACCATATTTCTTGACGAAATGGGGGATATTTCGCAGGCGATGCAGGTAAAACTCCTGCGGGTCCTGCAGGAGAAGACCTACGAACCGCTCGGCAGTCTGAAATCGGTCAATGCCGATGTGCGGGTGATTGCGGCTACTCATCGGGATCTGGCCGCCATGGTCAAGCAGGGAACGTTTCGTGAAGACCTTTACTACCGTATCAATGTGTTGACCGTCGAGCTTCCCCCGCTGCGCGATCGGATCCGGGATATTCCGATTCTCTGCGACCACTTCGTGAGCGTTTTCAATGCGCGCTACCGCAGGGACGTCAAGGGCGTTTCGGAGGAGGCGCTTGACCTGTTGTTGACTCACGACTATCCGGGCAACGTGCGGGAGCTGGAAAACATCCTGGAGCGTGCTTTCGTGCTCTGCCCGGAGAAGAAACTGGGCGCAGTCCATGTGGAGAGGGCGCTGGCGAACGTGAAGAAAGCGGAGTCGGACGACGAGGAAGGAGAGCGGGGATCGGCCGTTCGGTTCACCTGTATGGAGGACGCGGAGCGGTACTACATTCGTCAGGTGCTCGATGAAACCGGCGGCAACCGTCGGGAGGCCGCCAAGAAAATGGGTATGCACAAGGCAACGCTGTTTCGCAAATTGAAACAACTGGGGATGAACTGACCCGTACCGCGACCACGGGCCCTATCCGCGTGTTTCTGCCGGGCTATCCGCCCGTCTCCTGTCGACATCGCCCTCCTTGCGCAGGTTCATCAACCGCGCAAGCTCTTCGTCGGCCTCGGCCGAATCTCCCGTGGTGGTGAGGTAGTTTCCCGAAATGAAGCCGTCGGCGCCGGCAAGAAACATCAGCGGCTGCAGGCGACCGAGATGAAACTCCCGCCCTCCGCAGACCTTGATGTGGCGGCGGGGATGCGCCAGCCTGAAAAGCGCAATGATCTTGAGCAGTTCCCAGGGGCTTTCGCGGGGCGGCGGCAGCCGCGTTCCCGCCACCGGATTGAAAAAATTGAGCGGAATTGTATCGACATCGAGGTCACGAAGCTGGAGGCAGAGTTCCTTGCGGTCTTCCCACGACTCGCCAAGCCCGAAGATTCCCCCGCAGCATACCCGCATACCCGCCGCCTTTGCCCGGCGGACGGTTTCGATCCGTTGGCGATAGTCGTGCGTTCCGACAATCCGGGGGAAGAAGCGTCGGCCGGTTTCCAGGTTGTGGTTGTAGCATACCACACCTGCTTCGCGAAGCCGGCGCAATTGATTCTCGTTAAGGATTCCCAGGGAAGCGTGGGTGGGTCCTCCGCACTCTTCGAGCGCCTCGACAAGCCGGTCCAGCTCACGAGGCGAGAGGCCTTTGCCGCTTGAGACGACGCCGAAACTCAATCCCCGCTCCCGGGCCTTCCGATACGCATCGACGATTTCCGGGGCGGCCCGCAACGGCGATGTTTTCACTTCGGCGGCGTTGTGTGAAGATTGCGAGCAGAATGCACAGTCCTCCGTACATCCCCCGGATTTGATATTCATGATAGCGCACGGCTCGATAGACGCGCCGAAGCTGCTGCGCCGTACCTGGTCGCTTGCGGCAAACAGAACCGCAAGATGCTCCCGGGGCCATCGGCAGACGATGACGAGATCTTCCTCGCTCAGTCCCGTATCCAGGCACCTGCGGTGAAGTCTTTCCGCTTCCTGGAATAGATTCACGTGATTCTCCGGGTGATGTTTCGAGTTATTGGAATCGTAACGGCAAAATACATACGGTGTCGCAAGATGCCCGCATTTTGTGAAGGCAGGAGTTCTCGCCCGTATCCATCGCCCGGTCCGGCATGGACGCGCCGTGCCGTTATGCTACCCCGCCCCGGGGTCTCGATCCCGGATAGTGGAGGCAATTTCCGGGCCGCGGGTGAAAAAGAAAAGATGCCCGCCGGGCATGGACATGAACGTCCCCCCCGTTCTTTCCGCCACCATCCGACCGGCCGCCGAGGGAATCACCTTGTCGTCCTCGCCATGGAAGACCTCGGCGGGAACCGCGTCCCCGAGGACCGGCAGGAGGTCGGCCTGCTCCAGGAATCTCAACCCGTCGGCAAGAATATCCGTGCTCTGTTCCCGGGATTGCGTTAACGGCCGCGGCGGTTCGCACAGGGCACGAAACTCATCGAGGACTCCGTCGGGATCCCGGCGCAGCCTCCTGCGCATGGTTCTCACGACCGCCGGGGGCTGTCCGGGGGCGCAGGTGTCGCCGGTACAAAACCGGGCGGTTGCCGAGAGCAACACCATCCTGGAGACCGTACCGCCGAGGCTCAGTGCCGTGGCGACCAGAGTTCCGGTCGACCAACCCGCCACTTTCCGGGGGGGGTGGGGCAGGCAATCATCGGCCCACGAGGCCAGCCGGGAAATCCAATCCGAACGCAGATTCCCGCCGGCAACCAGCGAGGAAATCAGCGAGACCGTGTCCACGTAGTGTGCATCGCGGCCGAAAACGCGCTCAAGGAGACGCGGCTGGAGGCCCCACCCGCCGAATACGATCCATCGGTTATGCTCCGCGGCCCTTTTCATGGGCCGTTACCGTGAGCCGCGACGGCGTCGGCGATGCGCTCGATGTTGTCCGGGGATATCCCGCGATGTACCGAAAACCGAACGCGCGCGGTTCCCCGCGGGACTGTCGGCGGGCGGATTGCGGGAGCCTTGATGCCGCGTGCGGCAAGAGAGGCGGAGAGGGCTTTTGCCCGGGCCGCTCCACCGCATACGCAGGGAACGATCTGGGTGTCACAGGAGAGCGTTTCAAAGCCCGATTCGTGGAGGCGCTCCCGCAGGAGCGCGGCGCGGGAAAGCACTTCTTTGCCGATCCCGGGATGCGAACGGACGAAACGAACGGCGGCAAGATCGTGGGCAAGGACCGCGTGCGGAAGCGCCGTGGAGTAGACAAGGCTTCGTGCGTGATTCACCAGGACGTCACGCAGGGAAACCCTCCCCGCAAAGAACCCTCCCAGACCCGCCAGGGCCTTGCTCAGCGTGCCCATACGGATGTCGATATGTTCCCCGACACCGCACTCTTCGGCCAATCCGCTGCCCGTGGCGCCCAGTATGCCCGTCGCATGTGCTTCGTCGACCATGACCATGCATTCGAACCGCTCCGCGAGATCACAGATATCGGGAAGCGGCGCTCTGTCTCCGTCCATGCTGAACACCGTGTCGGTCACGATCAGGCGTTCCCGCGCGGTTGAGCGTTGAAGACGGGCGCGGAGGTCGTCCATGTCCCGGTGCCGATAACGCGAAAGTCGAGCGCCCGAGAGCCGGATGCCGTCGAGTATTGAGGCATGGTTGAGACGGTCGGAGAATACCTCGGTATCGCGGGAGCAGACGGCGGAGATGATACCCGTGTTCGCGGCATATCCGGAGTTGAACACCAGGGCGCTCCCGGTACCCTTCCACTGCGCCAGTTCGTTCTCAAGCTTTTCGACAAGGGGGGACGTGCACGAGATGAGGCGCGAGGCGAGATTGCCGCTGAGTTTGCCGTCGCACAGGCGCCGTGCCTCGCGGGCCACGTGAGGTTCGCGCTCGAGCGCAAGGTAGCTGTTGGTGGAAAGATCGATTGCGGGCGGCGCCGCGCAGGGGGGCAGAACGCGGTGCAGTCCTTCGGTCCGGCGTCGGTCGGTTTCGCGGAGGAGACGCTCCTGAAGGGGGGTGTCAGCCATGATTCATTACGTGGTGAATGGATTCCCGGCACACGCGGAACATGGTATCGATCTGTTCGGTGCTCAGGATGTACGGAGGCATGAAATAGACGACATCACCCAGCGGCCGCAGGATCACGCCGCGTGAAACGGCTTCACGGCAGATACGATACGCCGTACGATCCGCGGGGTCGGGTGGGGTCCTGGTCGCACGGTCGCTTACCAGCTCGAGGGCGCCGATCATTCCGAGACCGCGAATGTCGCCGACGATTTCGAATTCGTCGAACTGCCGCAAACCATCGAGGAAGTAGTCGATCGTGCCCTCGAGTGACTCCGGGATCCGCTCCCGCACGATCATGCGCAGCGAGGCGCAGGCGGCTGCCGCGGCCGGGGGACTGCCCGTAAATGAGTGGCCGTGATGAAGGATTCGGTCGGTTGTATGATCGCCCCGGAATTCATCGTAGATCGCCTCGGTTACCGCCGTTGCCGCCATGGGAAGACACCCGGCGGTAAGCCCTTTGGCAAGGCACATGATATCGGGCGTGCGATTCGCATGGTGACAGGCAAACATCCTGCCGGTTCTTCCGAACCCAACGGCCACTTCATCGGCGATCAGCAGCACACCGTGCTCCCGGCACAGCGTGAATATCCTCTCGAGGACCTTCGCGGGGTACACCCTCATGCCGACGGCGCCCTGGACCATGGGCTCGAATATGCACGCGGCCAGGTGGGAACCGTGCTCGGTCAGGATGCGCTCCAGTGAATCCATGCACTGCGCGCGACATGTGTGGGGCGCCTCGTTCACCGGACACCGGTAGCAGTATGGTGAATGGGCGAAGTGGTGCTTTTTGAACCGCTCATGAAAGAGAGTGTGGTACCGCGGCACCATGCCTACCGACATGGCACCGAGCGTATCGCCGTGGTACGCGCCGGCGAGAGCGACAAATTCGGTCCGGTTTTCACCGCGGAGCGCCCAGTACTGAAGGGCGATTTTCAGGGCCGCCTCAACCGCCGTGGAGCCGTCGTCGGAGAAGAACACCCGGCGCAGGGGCGGGGGAAGCAGTGAGGCCAGAAGGCGTGCGGCCTCCACGGTCGTTTCGGCCACGAATCCGGCCATGATCACCTGATCGAGCTTCTCAAGCTGGGCACGCACGGCAGCGGAGATTTCGGGATGGTTATGGCCGAATATGCTTACCCACCATGAGCCGATCGCATCGAGATAGGCCTTGCCGTCCGTGTCGAACACGTACGGTCCCTCGCCGCGGCCGACGATTTTCGGCGGATTCTCCCGTACGTCACGGTCGAAGGTGAACGGGAACCAGATTGCGTCAAAGGAATTGCCCGATGAGTTCATCACGGAAAGCCCTCACGGCGGGAGTTAGGCTCTCGCCCCTGTCCAGCTCCAGCAGTGGAGCCGGAGCGGCACGTGAGCGAAGCAGTTCTCGGTTGTCGATATAGATTGCATCTTTTGGAAGGCCCTCGGCGTTGTTGAATACGAGTCCCGCAAGCCGGAGGCCTCGGGTATCGAGGGCTTCGAGCGTAAGAAACGTATGATTGAGCGTTCCCAGTCGTGGTGAGGTGACGACGACCACGGGAAGGGCCAGCTTGAGCATAAGATCGGCAATGGTGTCGCGTTGATTGAGCGGGACCAGGACACCGCCCGCCCCTTCGACAATGACCGTGGTCCGGTCTTTACCCAGAAGCGCCAGGCATTCGGCGGGTCTGTCCAGGGAAATTCCGGTCCCGGCCTGCCGGGCGGCAAGGTGGGGCGAGCACGCCGGGACAAAACGGTACGGAACGTGCACGGCGTAGTCGTCCCGGGCAATACGGCTTGTTCCGAGGACAACCTCGAAATCGGGTGCGCGCAGTTGCCCGTCCTTCTCCCTGTCGCATCCCGTCTGAACGGGTTTCAGATACGACACGCTCAGACGCTCCGAGAGCGCTTGCGCCAGGAGCGCACACACGTAGGTTTTGCCGATTCCCGTGTCGGTGCCGGTAACGAAGACGGCGTGTGGCCGGGTTTCTTTCATGGCAATCCGGCGGTTGTGCATGGTGGGGATTTCTCGACGCGCCCCAGTGGCGCAGAGTCTAAAGATACTTTAATTATACGATTGCCAATCCGACACCCGAGCTGGAGATAGTCGTGAGCCGCTCATGCTGAGCCCTTCGGCGGTGCTCAGGATGTACCGGGTCGAAGCATGATTGCGGTCCCGTGTGAGAAAACGGGATGGAGGTGCACCCTTCGACCGTGCTCAGGGTGAGCGGTTTCGGTGGGTACTCCAGCCGGGTGCGTGTCCGGTTCTCCTTGAGGCCCGATGACGTGCATCACGAACTCCGGTTACTTGTCCAGAGGTATCTTGAGGCCCGTAGGGCCGTTGAATAAGTACAAAGTTCAAAGGTCAAAGGACAAGAACCGGAGTCTGGCCCTGTAGATTCCGACAACGAAGCAAAGAAAGGTGAACAGGGGTATCTCGAGGCCCGTAGGGCCGGCATGTCTGTAGCACTGTCACAACCC
>CAZNDN010000007.1:0-65775 GCA_964571815.1 uncultured Fibrobacterota bacterium
CTGCCCCTCCGCCCTCTGCCTTCTGCCTTCTGATTCCTACTCCACCCCCTCAATCTCCTCCCTCACCTTCTCGATCTGATCGTCCAGCGCTTCCATCTTCTCCTGTTCCTTCTTCTCCTCCTGCACCTGCTTCACGGTTGCCTGGAGCTTCTCGGCCGTGGCCAGGGCATATTCGATATCCCCCCTGAGCGCATCGAGCCGCCGCGCGAAAAACGATGAGCGGGCGAACTCGTCGCGGTAGACCAGAAAGCGGTCGATTTCGCTTTTCAGCTTCTTTTGTTGGGTGCCCATGCTGTCGAGGACGGTGTTCATCTCCGGGGTGGGTCGGTTCTTTGACAGCTTCCCGGCGGATTCGGCCAGTTCCGCGTAGTGCTCTCTGATTCCCGCATACGTATTTTTCTCGCGCTGGAGCAGATCCGCGGATGGGGCCGTGGCCTCGCGAATTGTCTCGTATGCCTCACGCAGGATCCGGACGGCATCGTCGTACTTCTTCTCCATCAGCGCGGCATAGCCTTTCAGCAGCTTCGCCTCGGCCTGCACCGGAGGTTTGTTCGAAACGCGTGCCGCCTCCTCGCCGGCATCGGCGCAGTCCTTCCACTGCCGCGCCTTCAGGGCGCACCATCCGAGCCCCAGCAGGGCATCTTCGCGATAGTAACTCTCCGCGGGGACACTCCGCAGCGCGCTCACCGCCTCGGGGAGTTCGCCCTGCTCGTAGTAAAGGTATCCCGCCAGAAGGAGCGACCGGTTGACGACCTCCCTCTGTGCGCGCGTGAGCGGGGTAATATTCATCGCTTCACTCAGGGCCGCGCGAGCCCCTTCGAGGTCGTCCTGGCGTGCGTGTGCGATCGCAAGTGAATGCCGGGCGAACGCATACCGGGGGTGCCCGGGAGGGACCGCGCCCAGCAGTTCTTCGGCCCGGGCGAACCGGCCGTGTTTCAGGAAGCTCTCTCCCATCAGGTACGACGCATGGTGCCTCAGCGAGTCTCGAACCCCGGCGGTGCTCAGCTTCCCGTACTGTTCTTCGACCATTGCGTGGTTATCGTTACGGTAGGCGATACGCATGATCCCCAGCTCGGCCGGATCGACGGCATCGCTCCGGGGATAGGTAATCGTCATGTCGCGGTAGCCCTCTTCCGCCGATTCGCGCATGTCCATCTCTTCACGGCAACTGCTGTAGTAGTAGCTCACCCAGTCGTTCTTGTGGAACTCGGGATACACGCCCAGGAGTTGACCGTAGATCAGGAACGCTTCCCAGTACTTGCCCGCGTAGTACAGCGCCATGGCCTTGTTATACAGATCAAACGGCGTCGTGTCCATGAGCCGCGACATCTTCCGCGCCCACACTTCTTCACGATGCCTCCCGACTTCGGTGCGGAAATAGAGCGAATGCGACGTGGCAAGGCCTTCCTGCACGGCCATGGTATACTGATACACGGCGGTGAGGTCGCGACCCATACTGAGCACCGCGCCGTTGAGACCGGCGCCCATTCCCCAGTAGCCTAAATCGTTCTCGCCGAATCCGAAGAGTCCGTGGAGCTTGATCAGGCGAAGGATCCACACGCCCAGCCGCGAGGAGCCTTCGTACTCGAGTCCGCTTCCTCCGAGGAATTCATCCGATTCGGTCCCGAGGTCCTTAAGGTTGAAGTCCACGCCGACATCGATGCGCTCTTCCCAGAGACGGGCATCCCAGTTGACCTGCAGGCTCCGGGAGAGCTTCTCCGTCTCCCCGGTTTGCGTCTCGAATGTCGGCTGAAGAACATGCCGGCCGGCGATTCCCGCCACGTGGTAGCCGAGGATGGGATGGTGAAGCACGCGGTAGCTCAGTCCCACGTCGATTCCCGGCGGCACGCTGTAGCGTGTCTCCTCCCCGAACACGTTCTGCATGACTACGGTCACGTTGGTTCCCACCGACAGGCGTCCCCATACGTTTGCCGCGTACGACAGTACCAGCGCATTACTTTCGAACTTTACCGTGCCCGTACGATTGAACGACTCGTCGTAACTCGGGTGCTCGGGCTCTCCCTGTCGCACCCAGGTCAGTCCCGCCGATTGAAACAGGCCGATCGGCAGGGTTGCGCTCAGTTGATGCGTCTGGAAAGAGTTGCGCATGGACGGACTGAAGACACCGAGTAGAGTCGGATAGTCCTCCTCGGTCAGCAGCGAGGGATTGCTCAGCGCCGAGTACGGAGCGAACAGCTCCCGCCAGCGCTGGGTCAGCAGATGCTCTCCGGGGAGGCCGTCGGCCCGGCACGGCACGCACAATCCCGCCGCGGCCGGCAGGACCGCAAGGCACATCAGGCATGCCTTCACGGCACGAACGTTATCGCTCATGGGAATCTCCCGGTGATCGGTACGATGAATCGGGGATGGTTTCGTCCTTTCCCATCAGCCCGGGTGTGGTCGGACACTCGCCGCAGGTGCCCTTTGTTGTGAAATCCAGATTCCGGCGCGGGGAAACAAACGCGGGATCAAACGAGTAATTGCCCGGCGGCAGTTGGCCGGGCCGATCCATATTACCGTACAAGTTATTGTCTTGGAGCGTTACCCTTTCCGCTGCAGCCTGAATCAGTTTTGCCCCGAGGCACACATTGTGGGCGATGATATTGGATTGGACCATGAAGCTCGACTTACCTCCCACGGCCAGCCCGTGATTGTGGTTGTAGGCGATCACATTGTGCTCAACCTTTGCTTTCCCGCTCGTGACGTCCCAACCCTGTATTCCCGAGGCGCGATTGAATACGATTGCGTTGTTGTGCAGTGAAGGGAGGTGACGGACGCAGACGATACCGCTCTGACGGTTGGTCATGATCCGGCAGTCGTGCACGGCACAGCCGTCGTGACGCGAGAATACGCCGACCGTGCCGTTGCGCACGGTGACGTGACACAGGACCGATGCGCCGCCAAGAGTCACCACCGTGCCCTTGCCGCCGCCGTCGATCACCGTGGATGCCGCGGAGGCGCCCTTGAGCACGGTCCCGTGCTTGACAAAGACCTTCTCGCGGTAGACCCCCGGCCCGACCAGAACCGTATCGCCGGCGCGGGCCTGAAGAAACGCGGCGGCAATGTCGGGCGTGTCGTGCGAAGGGGTCTGGATGGTTCTGCCGTACAGACAGTCGCCCCCGATCAGGAGCAGAGCTGCCGCCGGCAGAAGGCTTTTCGGGTTCACCATGCGTCCTCTCATTCGTCTCCTCCTCGGGTATGGGCGCATGCGACATAGACACCAATCGCGCTACCGCCCCGCTTCACCTTACTCCCCAAGCTCTCGTTTCAGTTGCTCGATTTGGTCGTCGATCTTCTCCATCTTCTTCTCGGTCTTGTCCAGGGTTTCCCTGGATCGGCGCTCAAACCTGCCCTTCTGAAGGAAGGCGAGCATGAACTCAAGATCGCTTCGCACCGATTCCCTGTTTCTGCCGAAGAAGGTGCCGCGCTCGAACCGGTCGACGTAACGCAGGTGGGCATCCAGCTTCTCTTTCACGGCAAGCTGTCCCGTATGAAGGCTGTCGTGCATCCGTTTCTTCATGTCCGACTCGCTCAGCCCCGCGCACGTGCGAACATCTTCGGCCAGTTGAGCGTATTGTATCCGGTTGTTCGAGTACACGTACGTGCTCGCCTCCAGAGCATCGGGGTCGGGGCTTTCGTAGGAATCGATCGTCGCGAGACCGTCCTTGAGAATTGTTTCGGCCGCGGTCGTGTCACCCGTTCGCAGCAGCCCGTACCCCTGGACCAGCATGCCTTCACAGCGCAGCACCGTGTCCTCGGCCGCGGAGACGAGCCTCCCGCCCACGTCAACGCAGTCGTCGTACTGCGACGCGCGGATTGCGGCCCACCCCAGGCCCAGCAACGCCTCGGGATAGTAATGACTGTCGCGCGGTACCATGCGCAGCGCAACGACCGCCTTGCTGAGTGTCCCGTTCTCGTAGAAGATGTAGCCCAGAAACAGCAGCGACCGGTGCACGATTTCCTTCTGAACATCGGTCCGTGCATCATGGCTTACGCAGTTGCCCAGATGCACTTCGGCCTTTGCGGTTGAACCGGTTAGCAGCACGTAGGCCACGGCCAGCGAGTGCTGGGCGAAGAGGTAGGAGGGGTGCGTCTCAGGCACCATGGACAGGAGTCGAATTGCGTGAGAATAGTCTTCTTCCGCTATCGCGATCTGGCCGCGCAGATAGGTTGCGTGGTGACGTATGGAATCGCCGGCCGAGACCTCGCGGCCGAACGATGTCAAGCCTTGGTATATCTCCCGGGCCTTCCGCAGGTCCCCGTCCCGGTACTGAATGCGCATCATCCCCAGCTCCGAGGCCGCGACCATCTCCGAGGTCGGAAACGAATCGAGATGGGCGGCGTACGTGCTCAGCCCCGCCTCGCGCATGTCCATTTCCTCCAGACACGAGCCCATGTAATGAGTCACCAGGTCGTTCTTGAAGAAGTCGGGGAATTCGTTCCTGATGCGGGCGTAGAGAAAGTATGCCTTCCAGAATCTCCCGGCCCAGTACTCGGTCATGGCCCGGTTGTACAACTGGTTGGGGGAGATGTTCATCTTCTTCAGCCGCCGGTGCAGCTCCTGCTCGAACCGGTGCTCGCCGAAATCGGCGCGGCAGTACATGGTGTGTGACGGGCGCAGGTCTCCTTCCATCTCATGGCGAAGCTGCCAGGCGGCCGCCAGGTCGCGGCCGGCATTGAATGAGGGGAGGTTGATGCCGAAGCAGAGGCCCCAGTGTTCCAGGCGACGTTGGCCGATACCGGCAAACCCGTGTACGGTGAAGGCTCGAAGCAGCCACACGCCTCCCTGGAAAAACACGTCCCACTCCGGTATTTGCTCCTCATCCGGGAAATCGATCTTCTTCGACAACAGATCGCTTACGTCCGCCTGGATATCCAGCTCCACACGGTGTTCGAGAAACGACGAGTGCAGCGTTGCATTGAGCTGCGTGGCCCGCACTCGCTCGATGTCGGGATTGACCGAAAAGAAAAGGTAGTTCCGGGCGGCCACGCCGATACCGTGCGTGCCGAGAAACGAATGGTGGAGCAGGGGGTAAAACGCTCCGATATCAAGGCCCGGGCTGGTCCGCGGATCGCCGAAATTGCTCTGGTAGAGAACATTGAGATTGGCCCCCAGGGCAAGACGGTGCATTGGTGTGGCGGCGTAGGTCAACATGATGAAGGTGTTGTCGTTGCTGAGATTGGTCTCCTCGAATACGTACTCGCCGGTCTCGTTGAACCGGCCTCCGTCCACCGGCATCCCGTTTTCCCCCACCAGTGTCAGGGCCGCGGTCTGATACCGCCGGACCGGGATCACGATACCCGCCTCCCACAGGCGGGCGATACTCTCGGGAGCAACGGACAAGGCTCCGCGGACGGAAAGATAGTGCTGCTCCGAAATCAGGGCCGGGTTGGTCAGGGGAGAGTGGTGCAGGAAAAGGTTGCGCCACTGGTGGGAGAGCAGATACTCCACGGGGAGACCGTCACCGACGGCCGCCGCCCGCAGGGACAGCAGCGCAACGGCCCACATCCGGACGCGACGCATGCGTGCGCTCCTCATCGGGTGCCTGCTCCGTTGATCATTCGTTTCCTTCCCCCATCATGTCCAACCCCGGATACCTATCGCCTGACACCGATCTTCAGCCTGCGTGTCTCCGTGTGATCCTTGTTGTCTTCAATAACCACCACCGCAAGGTAGGAGCCCGTGCCCACGTAGCGTCCGTTGAGATTCGTGCCGTCCCACACAAACGCAACGTATTCGTTGCCGCCGGCCGTGGTCCCTTTCATGCGATCCACGATCAGGTTCCCCATGCAGTCGTACAGCGAAACCGTGCCCTCCAGTCTGATATCGCCGGGGATCGGGCCCAGGGGGCGAACCAGGAGTGCGGTGCCGCGCCGTGAGCCGACACCGGCGATCGACGGGGTCGTGGCGGTGAGCGGATCGAACGGGTTGGGCGCGGATCTTACCGAGAAACGATACTTGAACGCCCCGACAACCAGAGGCGCCATTCGGTTGTTTTCGCTGTCCTGCACATTACCCTGCTTGTCCTTGACACCCGCGGTATAATCAATTCTGAGGGAATCGCCGGACGTCGGAAATTCCGTGCCCTCGATACCGGTCACCAGGTAGGTGTGTTCCGTGCCCGATCCGGAGCGTGTTCCCCGCAACTTCATCGTGTAGCGCTGCCCCGTGCGCCCGTCGAAGAAGACCAGGGGTGTCGGTTCGGCCGGAGCATCCACCGGCTCGGAGAACGTTACCACGATGGTGTCGGGGGGTATCGATGAAGAGTCGGTGACGAAGCGGGGCCTGAAACGGGCCCGGACAATCACCGGGGCCATGTCGTCGGTGATCGGCACACGGCCGGGGTGAATCAGGCCGCCGGTGGAGGAGCGGGTACGGGCGACGGTCAGCGAATCGCGATTGTCAACCGCGGTGAACGGCTCCGTGTCCGCCGGCTGCGTTACCGCTATCTCAAATCCCTCGTCGGTCAACGAGAAGTCGTCCGCGGTGTACGTGAAGTTGCGGTGGGCTGGCAGCTCGACGGTGGAGGTCAGCTTGTCGAGCATGGTGCGGTCGGGCGGCTGATCCATGGTCACCCGTACCGCATCGATCAGCCCGTCGTCGTTCGCGTCGATATATCGCGCGGCATCTACCATGTAAAGCAGATGGTAGTTCAGCCCGCGGCGTACGTTGTTGCCCCTCTGAGCAACCGGAAGCGTGTCGGATACGCCGGCGGTCGAATCGATCCATATCGAGTCCCCCGCCGCCGGCTCGGTCCGGCCCTCAACCGGCACGACCGCGAAACGGGCCTCGCTGCCGGCGTTGTCCACGGCGGAGAGACGCAGGGAATACCGTGTCGAGGATGAGCCCCGCAGGAAAAGAAACGGCGTGGCCGAACCGATCCGCTTCACCGACTCGGAAAAACGCACCACAAGGGTGTCGCGACCGTCGATGTCGGCGAGATCGTAGTAGTCGGCGCCGACGATCACCGGCCCCATGCTGTCGGCCAGTGCAATGTCGGTTGAAGGAAACGCTCCTCCGCGCGGCAGGTCCGGTACCTGGTCGATGTACAGCCGCTCTTGAGGGTAGAGCCCGGTGAACGGCTCCTCGTCGGCGCCGTGCTTCAGCAGGATGTCAAATCCGCGTGACGAGGGGATCACCGAGGTCACCTCCTGGTCCCGATCGGACTGTACCTGGATAAACGGCGTCACCGCCTCGATTTCATCGGCGTAGAGCGTGTCGCCGAATTCCACCCTGATCACATCCGCGTACCCGTCGGCCCTGCCACCGCTCTGGTCCAGGTAGTACGCCTTGCTCACCTCCAGGTCGCGAAGCGGCAGGACGCGCACGGCCAGCCGCACGACATCGCAGGGAATGTCGGGGTTGCGGTACGTGACGATCACCGAATCGTTAAGCCCGTTCTGAAGTGTGTCGTCGATAGCCGGGCTCCCGATTGCCCGGTTGAAACGGGCGCCGAAATAGCTCCCGTGATTCTCCGTGGTCAACACGAGTTCATCGGAGCCCGTTGCATTGGTTACCCGCAGCGTGACTTCATCGATCGGAAACTCCGACGGTGGATAGAAGCGCGCCTGCAGCGGAGTCCAGTCGCCCTCGATTTCGGTGACCACTTCGTTGGCGTAGCGCAGCTCCAATATGCCCTGATCCCAGCACTCCAGGCGAATGTAGTACGAATCCTCCTCGATTGCGGCCCGGTCCAGGGAACGGACCACATCGAAAGAAAACTCCCGGGTCGTATCGATATTGAGAGGATCAAGATAGTAGTAGCGGAAGCTGACATCGAATGTCGTGGTGTCCGATTCCAGGATAAAGGGCTCGTCGAAGTACGCCAGGGTGGAGTCAAACGATACGGCCGACACACCGTTCATGGTGAGAGCACGCGGTTCCGAGGGAAAGATTTTTTGTCCCATTCCGGGAAACTTGTTGAGCAGCCGGTCGATCAGCTCCCCTTCCTTGCCCGACACTTTCCAGACTTCGCTCTGGATATTGGTGGTCGAATACCCGTTGTCCTTAATATTGCCGGTCATGGTGTTGATTTGATCCGGTATGGGCTGAGTCTCGTTGATAAAGAAGGCGGTGAAGGTTGTCGGCACATCCTCGCCATCCTGGTAGTCGAGTTGGTTCGGCCGCCGTTCGACATCGACGTACTGATGCACGCCGTCGGAGAGAAAGATCGCGTATTGCCGGTCGGCGGGGTAGCGCGCCGTCTCGAATGCCTTCTTCGCCGCCTCAAAGGCCAGGGATATGTCGGTGGTGGTGTTGTACCCGGTCACGGGATTGCCGGCGATATCATGACCGCTGTGGCGTCCCGTGACGCCGTAATTGGCATTGAGGAGCCGGCGGTTTCCGCCGATATCCGTGTCGTTGGGTGTGGGGCTCAGCGCGATCGACCACTTGAGTTTCTCCACCGCCGACATGCTTCCGACCGTGGTGTCAAGCCGGGTGAGGGGGATGTAGGAATCGTGCCACTCGCCGGAGGGATCGAGCTGAACGAAATAGGAATCGTCGCGGTAGTCGTGCAGAAGCTGGTTGGAGAATACCGTGATGCCGACTTCCGAAGCCGGCGAACGCGCGGCAAGCGTGTCGATGAGCTTCTTAACGACGTCGTAGCGTGAAGCGGTGGAATCCATGTAGCTCATACTTCCCGAATGATCGATAATGAAGAAGAGCGAGATGGTGTCTTCGGTTTCCACCACGGGTCCTTCCCTGAACGAATCGGGGGCACAGTGCTCGAAGATCTCAGAAACCATGACCACGCTGTCGGGCACGTGCACGGTATCTCCCTTCCAGTTCAGCGGACAGTCGATGACGGCTTTGCAGATCCGGCCGCCCGACACTGGGCGCCCGCCCGCGGCGAGCAGCGCCACGAAGGCCGCGACGATCGCGGGGTTCGGTGCAGGGCAACGCTTTCTCATCGGTACACTCCTCATGGATATGTCAACCGCGGTCCGTTACAGCCCGGCCTCACCAAGGCGAAGCGAGATCCGGTAGCCGCTTTCCGATTTGGCAAGAAGGTAAATCGTGCTTGTTCCCCGATAGGAGTCGATCTCCCCGAGGTATTCTTCGGCGATCGAGACGCGCAAGGCCAGATCGCCGTTGAAATTTCGTCCGAAATAGTCCTCATAAAGCTCCGGCACGATCCGTTTGTGCCCGGGAGCGAGGGGACCGTCCCGAGCGCTGATCAGCCGCAAATCTCCCTTGCCGTAACGCATGCACATCCGTATGTGCTGCTTCTGCGCGGGCGAAAGGCAGTCGAAGAATGAGCGGGAAAGTTCGATATCGCCGTGTGCCTTGGCGATGGCACATACCAGCGAGTCCATGTTTTCTATTGACGGCAGCACGCGGCGCCACGCGCGGCGCGGAAGCGCGGAGGCATGATACCGCGGAGCAGTGCAACCCATGGTCAGCAGCAAGGCAAAAGCAAATGCACGTGCCATACAAGAACCTTCTCAATTCTCTTTCACGCCGATTCTCAGCGTCATTCGTTTCGAAACATCCCCGCCGTCGATCGTGATTACCGCCAGGTACGTCCCTCCGCCGACCCTCCGTCCGTTGCGATTAGTGCCGTCCCAGACGAAGAAGTGGCGTGCGGTGCCGGAGGGAAGGTGGGCCGGCGGAGGATCCTCGAGTGCCATGGGCCGATTGAGCACAACCGGATTCTTGACGACGTCGTAGATCGAAAGTGTGGCGCTCGGGCGCTCGGTGCGCACGGTCAGACCCCGTGATTCCACCATAATCACCACTCCTTCGTGTGTTCTCTTTCCACCTTCGGACACAATCGCCCGGATGAAGGGTGGTACCGGAGATTGGCCGGGCACGAACGGGTTGTTTGCCGCGTGGGGGGTGAATGTGACGGGGCCGGTGGTCAGCTCCAGCAACGCGCGGCGATTCAGCGGGTTCCGCTGGACATTGTCGCCGATATCGCCCACGAGCGCCGAGGGATCGATCCAGACCGAATCACCCTTCGTGGCGCGCTCGACACCCCGGATCTCGCGCACAAAAAAACCCGCTTCCATCCCGCCGGTTCCCTCCGGCGCAAGAACCATCGTGTAGCGCTCGCCGCCGGGTACGGTGAAGCTCAACGGCGTACTGTTGGTCACGCGGTTGACCGTCTCGGAGAACCGGATGCTCAGGGTGTCTTCCCCCTCGATCGGGCCCAGGCTCAGCCGGGCGCTCAGAATCACGGGGGCAACCTTGTCGTCGATTCCGACGGTTCCGCCGTTGAGCCAGGTTCCCGAGGATATCGGGGCTTCCTCGATCGTGAGTTTGTCCTCGGCGGTGACGCCGGTGAAAGGCGTGGATGAGCCTTCCGTTACCAGAAGGCCGATACCTCCGCCGCCGGCCGCCTCCGCGCCCGCAACCGCGAATTCCCGGTGCGGGGGGAGCGTGAACCGCGCGGCAATGGCCGCAATATCCCCGGCCTCGAAATCCCCGTCGATTCCCACCCACACGCTGTCGATAAGACCGTCGGCGTCGCGATCGAAATATGCGGCACTGTGCACCGCCACGACCTCCCCGGCGTTGAACGGGACCGAGACGCGAAGAATGTCGTCGGGATTGTCGGGGTTTTCCCAGGTGACAATGATACTGTCCCGCGGGCCGTGCTGCAGCACCCCGTCGTTGCGGTCCGCATTCGTTTCGACCCTTCGGGGGAAGCTCCCCGACCACCACTTTTCCCGCCGCCCCAGGTCAAGCTCTTCGCGGTCTTCGTCCCCCGCGTGATTGGTCACTTCCACTTCGCATTCGTCCGTCGTGGTATCGCCGGTCGACAGTCGAACTTCCAGCGTATCCATAAAATTGAATACCTGGTCCACCTGCCTGCCGTCGTGAAGCAGTTGGATGCCGCGGCCGTACCGGCAGTTCACTTCCGTACCCTCCGGGGGCACGGCAGTGCCGATCCTGCGTACGTAGAAGTCGATTCCGTGCGTGGTGTCGCGCTGCTCTGCGGTCGTGACGTCACGCTTGCGATACGTGATATCGAAATTGAAATGGGTGAGTTCACCGGTAATCGGAAAGCCGCCGTCGAAAATGAAAAAGCTGTCGGAGACCGTGGTCGTGGCGATCGAATCGTTGACCGAAAACCGGTAGGGCGTTCCGAGCGTGACCGTGAGCACGGTCTGCACGACCTTACCCATGAGAAGCTCCAGCAGGCTTTCGTGGGTGGCCTCCAGGGCCCAGACCTCACTGTAGCGGTTGGAAAAGGAGTACCCGTTTGCGCGGGTGTTTTCGGTCATCTGGTTGATACTCTCCGGACCTTCGCGGTCCGAGGTGAAAAAGACCGTGAAGGTGGTGGGCATGCCGACTCCCTCCACAAAATCCAGCGCGGGCTTGCCTGCCTGGCTTCCACCGCGCGGCTCGCCGTCGGAGAGAAGAACCATGAACTGGTTTTCTACGGGGTTGGCGGCGCCGGGAAGGATCTGTCGCACGGCCTCGAATGCGCCGTTGATATTGGTCGTGACATTGGCGCTGAAATTCGGTTCGTATTCCAGATCGACGAATTCGTAGGGGTCGGGCGGGTTCCGGATGCTTGCGCTGGGATCGCCCAGCGAGGTGTCGACGGCGAGAATGTCCTTGATGATGTCAATCCCTTCCCTGCCGTCGTATTCCCGGTGCAGATTTATAAACGGGAGAAAGGCCTGGTCGGGTTCCTCGTCGATCACCTCGTCGAAACGCTGAAAGTATTCGGCAAAGTATTCATCGCTCGTAGGATCGAAGTAGAGGTGCTCGCGGAAGACGACCAGGGCCACCTCGGCCGAATCCCATCGGGCGTAGATCGTATCCAGGAGTTGCTTGGTCACCGTGAAACGCGATCCCATGCGGTCGTGCGGGTAGGAGTCGCTGGTACTGATCCCCATCATGCTGCCCGTATGGTCGATGACAAAAACGATCGAAGGGGAGCCGCCTTGTACGGTCACGCCTTCACCCAGTTCTCTGAAATCGCACGCGCGAATACCGGCGGAGAGGTAGTTCACCGCCTCGGGAACATCGATCGTATCACCGTTAAAATTCTCGGGACAGCCGGTTACCACCAGTTCACAGATTTCTTCGCCGAGTTGGGCATGTGCCCGTGGGTGCATACAGAGGAGTATCCCGATCCATGCGCCGATCAGGCCCATGCCGGGAAACCTGCGTTTGTCCGGGAAGACCCTCCGTGAAGCTGGAACCGTGCGTCCGGGGGCGATCACAGCCGAACCTCGCTTTCGCCGATCGTTTCACCCCGACCTGCGGTGCAGGTGATTCCCGACGCACGGAATGTGCTCCGACGGGGGGAGCAGCCGGCAGGTCCACGTTTTCTGCCCAGCAGGTCAACCGCCTCGGTCCGGCTCGATAGGTTCAAAGGATTGGCCGGCCCGGCGTAGTTTTCCGCGATGCCCGCGGGCTTCCCGGTGAGAACCAGCAGTCGCCTTTCGCCGGCAACGTAGATCCGGTCTCCGTCAACCGTTACCGCCCCGTACCGGCGCGAGGGATCGCTTCGGGCGCCGACAAGCTCGGGGATTTGCGGGTTGGACACATCGTGGATCCGCAGAAATCCCGGCGATCCGACAACGTAGAGATACGTGCCGGAAACACAGAGCGCGGCAATTCGTCCCGACGGGACCGGGAGCCCGTGTCCCAGACGCGCGATCTGGTAGGTGCTGTTGGAAGAAATGCTGAACATATATCCGTCGAGATCGTCGGTGAGATTGAAAAGCAGACCGATACGGCTGTACGAGGTGCAGGCCGGGTGAAGTGAGAGGGTGATGGAGCATTCGGAGGGAAGCACCAACGAGTGCCGCACCATGCCCATGGCGATCCCGTCGTTGGTTACCTTCAGTGCGCAATGGACCGAGGAGATCTCCAGGAATGCATCGATTCGTTCAATTTCCGTCCACTCTTCGGTGGTACAGAAATCCAAAGACGGCGGCAGTGCTCTGCTTGACAGCGTGGCCGTCAGCACAACGATGCTTACCCACCGAAGTGATCGTTTCATTGCGGCACCCTCGCTTGCACCGGGCCGGGGAGATACTCCTCTCAGGAATATAGATAATGGTTTTGGGGAACGCAATGCGGCGTACTTCTCTCGTTTCTTCTCTCAGTCTTCGTTTCTTCACTCCGAAGCGTCCGTCTCGCGTGCCGTGTTTGCCGGGGTCTGTTCCGGCCCGCGGCGACAGGACCGCCCTGTTCCCGTCTTGCTCGGGAGAGAGGCGGGTCGGGGGGGGGCAGCGACGGAGGCACGCCGGAGCCGCCTGGTGCACCCGGTGTGGTGTGATTGCGGGGCTACAGGCCGATCGAGGTGCGGGGAACTTGCCAAATCTCTACTATAGTATTATTTTTGGGGAACAGGAACGTGTTGGCGGCACGACATGATCCACCGGGCTGTTGTATCGGGCCGGCACCACGGGAGACCCGCGGCAGGACAAAGGAGGAAGGTGCATGAAAGGAGCCGGCCTGATCGCCGTCGTCGCGGGGATGCTACTCACGGCTGAGGCCGCGGTAATACACCTCTCGGGAACCATAGTGAATCAACACGAACTCCCGATGACGGGACTGGTGGTGGAGTTGCTCGATGCGGGCATGGTGGATACCACCGACACCGCGGGGACCTTTCTCTTCGTTGCGGACGATATCGTGGGGAGCCGACCGCTGCGAGCCCTTCGGGAGGCGCCGCCGAGGGTTGCGGGCGGCCAACTGATCGTCCCGGTCCCTTCCCCGGCCCGGCGTCTTGTAGTGGCGCTGTACGATCTTGAGGGCGCGGTGATCGACCGGCAGAGGCGGGAGCCGCCCGGCAACGGGTGGTTGCGGGTTCCTCTGGTCCTCCCGGCCCGGGCATCGTCGATGCTCATCCTGGAAATTCGCTGCGGGGAGGATAGAGCAAGGTTCATGCTCCTGAACCATAGGTCAACATGCGGGGCGGTCCTCAGGTCCCTTGACGGCGGGGAGGCCTCGGGTTCGGCCCCGGCCAAGACGCGTGCTTCCGTGGACCGTCTTGCAGTATCCCGGCGAGATTCCCTGGAAGCCTTAGTCGACGTGGACGACTACGTGGATGAGCTTTCGCTCGTGATGGATTTCGTGCCCCGTGAGGTGATCGAGATCGCCATGGCCGAGGTGGGCCGGGGCCCCGGCGAAGTCGGTGAAGATCTGGATCATGAACCCCATGATCTCGGGCAATATCTGGACACACGAAATGGAAGGTACGAAGCGTGGTGTTCGGAGTTCGTCTCCTGGGCGTATCGGGCGGGCGGATATCCGCTGAGTTCCCGGTGGGAGCCGGACTGGATGCTCGGCGGGTCCACCAGCCTGCGGACCTGGTACCGGAACAGGGGACGGTGGGTTTCGCATGAGGAGCCCGGGTGGGACACGTTTGTGCCGGCGCCGGGTGATTATGTCCGGTACGACAACGCCTACGGAGGGCACAGCGGCCTTGTGCGGTATGTGTCCGAGGACGGCGGTACGCTGTATACGGTCGAGGGAAACGTGGGCAATTCGGTGAGGTCCCTCGGCAAAACACGGTGGAGAGACTACGACGTGCGGCATATCGACGGGTTCGGGAGGATGAGCGGATTCCTAAAGCCCGTTCCCTGATTGCAGCCGTGCCGGAAGGCCGCGAAGAAGCGCGGCAATGGCGTCGAACAGGGAGCATGGTGTGCGGTTCCTGATACTAGTAGTATTCTGGAGTCACGTGAGCGCTCAGGTGGGCGTCCCGGTCGACGGGCTTCCCGAGTACGAAGAGCGGACCCTGTATGTGCTGATCAACGCCGCCCGCCTCAACCCTTCGGACTACGGCGAGCAGTATTGCGACGGGAGCAATCCGGTTCGCTCCTACGGTCCGCGAACGCCGTATATCATGCATCATGACCTCAACCGCGCCGCGCACGATCACTCCGTTGACATGGGGGAGTGCAACCGCATGAGTCACACTTCCTGCGACGGCACCTCGTTCATCACACGTATCCGGGCCTGCTACGGTCGGAGTGGAGCGGAGTGTATTGCCACCTACCGCACGTCCGTGGCCGTGCTCAACGGATGGCTTTACAGCAACAAGGGGCACCGCGACGCGGTCATGTCCACCAGGTACACCACTATCGGCTGCGGCCACGCCGAAACGAGCAAGCACTGATGGACCCTGGACCTGTCCACCGGCGGCAGGCGCCCCGGAAATCCTTTGTACGGGGGGTCACACATCTTCCCCGAGCGCGGTCGCATCTCGTTCATGGTGAACTACTACGACGCTGCCGGCTCGGAATCTCCCGAAGTGCGGCTGGTGCTGGAGGGAGAACCGACCGTGCTGAGCCCGCTTTTCGGGAAGGAAACGAACACCACCTTTGCCGTGGAGGCTCTAACGGCGACCCGCTGCAGGCCCTATTACTTCGAGACGGGCGAAGCACGCTATCCGGAATCGGGTGCTTTCCTTACATCTGGCGAGGGGAGTTGCGACAAAGACTACGGCGCCGAAACGGCTGTTCGTGGCGGCGGGCCGGTGAAGGATGTTCGAATCGCCGGCAAGGGGAGTACGGCGGTCTTCAGTGTTGACGGACGCTGTCTGTTCCGGGGGCAGTACCCGACGGAGCGTATCCCGCCGTTCGTGAGGGAAATGCGTGGTTCGGTAACGGACGCGGCGGTTGTGATTGTTGCCGATGTCGACCCGGCGGGGAAAATCATCGCCCGGGGAAGCCGCGCGGTTGTCGCGGGGCCCGCGGGGACGTGCCGGCATTGATTGGAGAGGGGCCGGCCGTGTCAACACACCAATGGGGTCGGTTCCCCGGAATGGCGTGCCGTTTTTTGCGTGATTCGGCAGAGACCGTGCGGCTTCGTGCTCAGATTGAGCGGGGACAAATGTATAACACATTGATATAGTTGAAGATACGAATGATGCGAGCCGCCGTGTTGTAATCGTCGGTCCAGCCGGATCGTTCTCTTGCAAAACAGGTGGAATTATGCTATTTTGTCACTAAGGGGGCCTTGACACCGTACACTACGGTGGAGGCACTACGCCGGGGCCACTTATCGAGGATGTGAGATGCCCGACATCTATTCGTACACCGATTACCGCAGGTTCATCAGGGACTTCTACCGGGAGAAGAAGCGGCTCGACAAGGGCTTCTCCTATCAGAGGTTTGCCGCCCTGGCCGGGTTCAAGTCAAAGACGTTTCTGTTGAAAGTGATGAATGGTGAGAAGGCCCTGGCTCGGCAGAGCATTCGGAAGGTTGCCGAAGCCATGGGGCTGGGGAAGCGGGAGACCCGGTTCTTCGAACTGCTGGTCAATTTCAACGAGGGTAAGACGATTCAGGAGCGGGAGGAGCATTTTCGCCGGCTTCGCTCGTTTAAGTACACGCACAAACAGGTGCGCATGCGGTCCAATCAGTTTGTGTATTTCTCCCGGTGGTACTATCCGGTGGTACGTGAACTGGTGACCCTGTACGACTTCGGCGACAACTACCAGCGGATTGCCAACGAGATCATGCCCCATATCAGTGCCGGTCAGGCCGAGCGGGCCGTGAAGTTTCTGCGGGACATGGGGCTGATTGAGCGCGATCGGTCCGGGCGGTACCGGCAGAGCAGCAGCGACCTGACCACGGGCAACGAAGTGGTGTCGGTGGCGGTGTCGCGTTTCCAGAAGGACACGCTGGCGCTGGCCGGGGAATCGCTGGACCGGTTTCCGCCGCAGGTCCGGGATATATCCACGCTGACTGTCGGTGTGTCGGAACAGGGTTTTCGGGCAGTCAAGAAGCGAATCCAGGAATTCCGCAAGGAGCTTGTCGAGCTTGTGCACGAGGACAAGGATTCCGACCGCGTGTATCAGATCAATTTTCAACTGTTTCCTCTTTCGAGCCTGCCCAAAAAAGAGGCGGCGAAAACCGGGCGGGGGCGGAAATGACGGGCCGTCGAGGGGCATTCAAGACGGTGGCTGTCGCGGGCGTGCTGCTGTGGCTGGGCTGCGGCGGCGGGGAACGTATCGCGGGCGGCTCCACCGAAACCGGGAATCCGGGCGGAAGCGTGGTAACGGGCATGGTGGTTGACGGCCGGATGAAAGCTGTGGTGGGCGCCGCGGTCCGTCTGGTCCCGTCGTGGTACAATCCGATCGTGAGTTCGTTCGACCGTGATTCCATGGTCGACTACACCAACGAGGACGGCTTGTTCCGTATCGACGTGCAATTCGAGAGCGAGTACACGATTCAGGTTGAGGATCCCGCGACCGGCGCCGGTCAGATGCTGTTCCGGAAATCGCTGGGAAGCGGGTCATCCGAAAAGGAGCCCCTGAACCTTGGCTCCATCGCTCTTGTACCGCCGGGCTCGGTGACGCTGGTCATTGATACCTCGGTTTATGAGGATTCCACTGCGGTGTATATTCCCGGCACCGACCGCTTGGCCCGCGTGGGTGCTTCCCGTTACGTGACGATCGATTCGGTGAGGGCCGACCAGGTGGACTTCGCCTATTACGATCTCAGGAAGCAGCGTGATATCGGACGCGTCCGGGATATCGCGGTCGGCGATACCGCGGCGGTTGGTCATGCCTGGGCAAGCAAGTCCTCGATAAGCACGTTCCATTTCGGTACAGGCGGCCCTTAATGTCCTGTCCGGCTGCCCTCTCGGCCGGTAGGGAGCCGTGATGCCGCTGTGGTGCATATCCGCGGACCTGTTGTTACGGTTTCCCGAAAACCGGGACCACCGATGGCCTGCCGGGTTTCGAAAGCATCTCCGCCGGTCGAATCGTCCGGACGATACTGTCGCTCATCTCATGACTGCACTTCGACTTCACGAGCCGTTGAAGCGAACGTGACCTGTTTCCGGTGATGGTGACTGTTCCGGGAGGCGGGAGCCCCTTACGCTTCCTATCGCGTATCGTATTTTATGCGAAGCCCACAAATAGTGCCGCCGTCCGGAGGGAATGCTCATGAAGAGTGCTGGTGTTGTTGTCGCGGGGATGGTATACATGTCGTGTGCGGCGGCGGTGTTAGGCCAGGCCGACACCGGCGCCGCGGAGCCGGTGGAGCAAAGTGCCCCGGAGATGAGCTCCGATACGCTTTCCGAGCCCGAGCCGACCGGATCCCTGCGCATCGTCAGCGTTCCTCCCGGAGCCGCCGTAGTGCTTGACGGAGAAGAAAGGGGCGAGACGCCGCTGGAGCTTTCCGGTCTGAAACCGGGTGCACATAAGCTGCAGCTCAGGAAGCCCGGGCATTATCTCAAAAAGGCTACCCTGAGGGTCCGGGCCGATACGACCCTGGATATCAATCTGAAACTGACGAAACCCGCCTCGCTGCACATCCGTTCACGTCCCGAAAAAGCCACGGTGGGTATTGACGGCAAGAAAGTCGGCACGACACCCTGGTCCACGTCGACACTGAAGCCGGGTACGCACACGATAACGGTAACCACCGGCGGATACCGGGCCTGGGAGAAGAGTATCAAGCTCGGAAGCGGGCAGAGCGACACCCTGGACGTTGCTCTTGAAAAGACCGGCACGGCGGGGAAACCGACGGCTCCTCCCACTGAAGAGGCGGCGGAAGAGGATGTCGACGCCGTGGATGAGGAGGCCACGGAAGGCCCTCCGGTGGGAAGAATCGTCGTTCTGTCGGTTTTTGCCCTCTTCGGCATCGGCATCCTGCTGGCGGAGCTGACCGGACCGTGAGAATCCCCCGGTCGGCATGGTGTCTGATCGGACTTGGACTCCTGGTGCCGGCGGGACTCCGTTTCGGTGCGGCGCGGGCGGGTACGGTCGCAATCGGGGGCGGGAGTTTCGTACGCGGTACCGAATCGGGCGAGGAAGACGAGCGGCCCGCCGTGCGCATAGGCATCTCAGCCTTTGCCGTCCAGTCTCACGAAGTGACCCGTGCGCAGTACGATACGTGCGTGCAGCGAGGAGCCTGCACGCCGGCGCACTACGACGACGGTTCGTGCCTTCTCTGGACCGGCAGCGGATTCACGAGCGTTCGGATACCCCCGAAGTATCAGGAGCCCGATTTCCCGGTGGTGTGTGTGACATGGCGCCAGGCACGCCAATACTGCCGGTTCAAGGGAATGCGGCTTCCCACCGAAGCCGAGTGGGAGTACGCGGCACTGGCGGGGCGGACAGCTCCACGCTACGCCTGGGGGAACGCTTCCCCGGGCTCGTCGCGATGCGCACAGCCTTCGGACAACGGCCCGCGCACGGTCGGTTCCGGACCGCCCAATCCGTGGGGACTTTACGATATGACCGGCAACGTGTGGGAATGGGTGGAGGATCGGTATCGTAGAGATCAGTACACGCGTACACAGGGGGCGGACCCCGAAGGGCCGCCGGTGGGGCGCTACCGGGTGATTCGCGGCGGAGGGTGGTACAGCGGGGCCGCGCGGCTTCGGCTGCGCAATCGCCATTGGTTCGACCCGTTCAGGGCCGAGGCGAGTATCGGTTTCCGCTGCGTCCGGTAGGTTGTTCGGTCCGACCGGCTGCGCGTCGCCGTGGGAAGGAAAGGGGATGAAGCTGATGCGAAATCGAGACTATCCGGGATGGGGGTTCGCGGTTTTCCGCCGATGTGTCCTGCTGTGTGTGGGGTGCGGATGCGTGAGTGCGGCGGCGGCCGCGGAGTTGCCTCGATCCGGCCGCCTGATTCAGCTTGACGGGTTCCTGCCGGAATGGCGGGGGGACGATGCGCGACCGTGGCCGGGGGATTCCTCGGTGTGGTGGGATGGAAGAATAACGCCCGAGGGCGTGGCGGGGTATTTCCGGATTATGGCCGCGGACACCTGCGCGCCGTGGTCGTTCACGTTCCACAAGCCGGAGGATACGGGTGCGGTACTGGCGCACATGTCGCCGGCGTCAGGATCCGGTTCCGACGGCTACTACCGGGTAAGCACGGCCGATTCGCTCGGCACGGTGATAGAGTGGATTCTCGAGTGGAACACCCTTGCCGTTGACGGCGTTGGAGGGTTTGAGGTGGTTGTCGATGCGGTGAACGACTGCGGCGACGGACCGCCGTCACTGCAACTGTCGGGAACCCCTTCCGAGTCGGCGCCTGTCGGATTCGTGTTCACACGTCGTATGAAAACCCGGCTTGCCCTGATAGCGATCCTGCTTGTTCTCTATATCCTGTTGCGTATGCGGGCCGGACGACTGCGGAAAGGAAGCACCTGACCGCGCGGCTTCAGCTACCGGAAGCCTCCCGGGGTTGCTCCGGGGTCTGCTTCGGGGAATCGTCGAATTCGGCAAAAGGGATACCTTCTTCAATCAGCATAATGGGGATATCTTCACGGATCGGATAGAGATACCGGCGATCTTCGGTGCGAAGAAGGCCGGCGTCGATCTTCTCCTTCACCTTTTCCCCTCCACGGTTCTGCACCTTCCCCGCTTCGATACCGCGGTTGATCTTCTCGATGGTATCACCCTGGATCAACTCCAGATCCCCCTTGGTTTCGGGGCAGCAGAGAATATCGAGCAATTCCTTGTCGACCATGATCGGCTCCGTCCGGTGCAGGTAGATATATAAACACTTCGATACAGTGAATCAAAATAGAACGTGCGCCGCGGTATATGCAACCGCAACCGGAGAGGGCATGAAGAAGCCGGGGCAGGCTCATCGGGCTCAAACAGCCGGCTATTATTTTGTCCGGGACGGTATAATAATAGGAATTCCACCACACCACCGTAGCGCGGACGATCGGTGTGCTGCCGGCGCCCGCGGGGAGTTTTTGCCCTATCGTGAAGAAATCCGAGGTGCGCATGCGGTCGCTGTCCGAATTCTACGCCCTGATGCGTCGAACGAGAGACGTTCGTGCCGATATGGTGGGCCGATGTCTCGATGGTCGCCCACTCGAGCCCGAGCAGCTTGCACTGCTGCGGCGCACCGCGGAGATGCTTCGGGAGTCCACGGTTGAGGGGATGCGGGCCGAAGTCGAGCTGGAGCGGGGCGCCGGAATCCAACTGGATCTAACCTACGAGATTACCGAGCTTGAAAAGGATGTGATTTTTTTCAGTGAAGGCGAGGAAGCGCTTCTGGAGCATCTGCGCTCCGCACACCCGGGGTTTGCCGATGAAGTGACCGCGGGGCTGGATTTTCTCGGTACCTCGCGCTTCGATAATCTCGTTTCCGATCGGGACGGCACGGTCAACAATTACTGCGGCAGATACCTTTCCTCAATACAGTCGGCTTACAACGCCGTGTTTCTCACGCGGTTTGCGCGCCGCTGCCTGTCGCATGCGGTCGTGCTGACTTCCGCCCCCCTTGATCACGGCGGCTTGCTTGACATAAGCACAACTCCCCCGGGGACGTTTGTTTATGCGGGCTCAAAAGGAAGAGAGTATATCGACACGCGGGGAACCCGCGGTTCGTTCCCGGTCGCTGCCGGGCAGCAGGAGAAGCTCGACCGGCTCAACGGTCGGATCGAGGAACTGCTGAATCGTCCCGCGTACGGGAAGTTTTCCCTGATCGGATCGGGATTTCAGAAGAAGTTCGGACAGAGCACCATCGCCCGCCAGGATATCAGCGGATCGGTGCGGCCCGAAGAGTCGGAGGCGTTCTTGAAGAAAGTCGAGGCGCTGGTGGCCGAAGTGGATCCCGGGCGCACGACCTTTCGTATCGAAGACACGGGCAAGGATATCGAGGTGATCCTTACGGTGGATGCCGAAGGTGGTGCGGGGGTGAGGGATTTCAGCAAGGGCGACGGGGTAGCGTTTCTCAACGACCGATTGGGCCTGGGAATGGAGCGCGCATCAAATCTGGTGTGCGGTGATACGCACAGCGACGTGTTCATGCTTGATGCGGTCGAGGGGCAGGCGGAGAGGACAAAGAGTGTATTCGTGACGGAGGACCCGGCCCTGCGCGAGAGTGTCACCGAGAGGTGCCGACAGGCGTTTTTCGTGTCGTGCCCCGATGTGTTGGTTGTGATGGTGCGTGAACTGGCCGGGCGGAACTAACCGTAAGCGACGAAGGAGGCAGGCGGATGGCAGGCAGAGGGAAGATGCGGCGTGACGAGTGCTGGAATCTTACGTACGGACGGTTCGATCCCGAAGAAGAGAAACTGCGCGAGACGCTTACGACCGTGGGCAACGGGTATTTCGGTACCAGGGGCTGTTGCGAAGGCTGCTCTGCGTCGGAGCACCACTACCCCGGAACGTATCTGGCGGGAGTATACAACAAGGTTCCCAGCACCGTACACGACAGGCGGATCTTCAACGATGATTTTGTCAATTGCCCCAACTGGCTGCCGATCACGTGGCGTGTCGGCCGCGGCCGTTTCCGTAACCCCCTGGAGATGACGATTCGCTCCTATGAACAGAACCTGGACATGCGTGATGCCCTCATGAGCCGGCGCCTGGAAGTGGCGGATTCACAAGGACGGATTACACGTGTGGAGAGCGCCCGGTTCGCGTCGATGGACAACCCCCACTATGCCGTGATCTCGTGGACACTGACACCGGTCAATTATTCGGCCGCGATTACCGTGCGCTCCTCGCTTGACGGTACGGTGATCAACGACGGGGTCGCGCGGTATCGCAACCTCACCAGTCGTCATCTGGAGCCCCTCGGAGGGGGCGGGATTCCCGAAGGGGTGTTTCTCAAGGTTCGCACGAGCAGATCCCGGACGGAGGTTGCCCTGTGCGCGCGCAACCGCGTGTATGAGGGAAAGCGGGAGATCGATGCGCGGCGGAAGGTGGTCGATGAGGAGGGGATGGTTTCGGAGGAGTTGAGCTTCGAGGTCGCCGAAGGCTCATCGTACCGGCTGGAGAAGACCGTAACGATTACGTCTTCCCGCGACCGGGACACGGCAAGTCCGCTCGACACCGCCCGGGTGCTGCTTGCACGGGCGTCCCGATTCGACGATATGTTCAAGGAGCACAGGAGCCGGTGGCGTGAGCTGTGGGACAAGATGGATATCGCGATTACAGGGGACCATTTTGCCCAGAAAGTGCTCCGTTTGCATATCTACCACCTGCTCGCCACGGCATCGCCGCACAACGTCTCCATCGACGCCGGCATGCCGGCACGCGGTCTTCACGGCGAGGCCTACCGCGGGCATGTCTTCTGGGACAGTATCTACGTGCTGCCCTTCTACTACGAACGCTTCCCCGATATTGCCCGGGCCCTGCTCATGTATCGGCGCCGTCGTCTTGACGCGGCGCGAAACAACGCGCGCGGGGAGGGCTGCGAAGGAGCCATGTTCCCGTGGCAGTCGTCGCACGACGGTGGGGAGGAGACGCAGATCATCCACTACAACCCTGTCTCGGATTCCTGGGGACCCGATCTGAGCCGGCGCCAGCGCCACGTGTCCATCGCCATTTTCTACAACCTCCTTCAGTACTGGCTTCACAGCGGTGACAGGGAATTCCTGCACTCCCGCGGGGCGGAGATGCTGCTGGAGATCGCCCGCTTCTGGGCATCCATAGCCGGGGAGGACCCTCGTACGGGACGGTTTCATATCAGGGGAGTGATGGGGCCGGATGAGTTCCATGAGAAATACCCGGGAGCGCCGGATGAGGAGGGGGGAATCAACGACAACGCCTATACCAATATCATGGTCGTTTGGGTGCTGGAGCAGGCACTGGAGCTGCTCAGGACACTGCCCCGCGAGGTGGTATCCGCGGTCCGCCGCACGATCGGCCTGGAGCGTGGGGAAGAGAAACGATGGCAAGCGATTTGCCGACGTATGTATGTGCCGATTACCGAGGAGGGAATTATCAGCCAGTACGAAGGCTACATGCGACTGCGCGAGCTGGATTTCGAGCAGTACCGGAGAAAGTACGGCAATATTCATCGAATGGACCGGCTCCTCAAATCGGAGGGGGATACTCCCGACAAATACAAGGTCGCCAAACAGGCCGATACGCTCATGCTGTTCTATCTGCTTCCGGTCGACGAAGTGCTGCGGATACTTTCGCAGCTCGGCTATCCGGTCAAGGACCGCCGCGCGTTTCTTCAGACCAACTACGAGTTTCATCTCAAGCATACGACGCACGGGTCCACCCTGAGCAAGGTTGCCCATGCGGCTGTTGCGCGTGACATGAGCACTCCCACGGAGACATGGAAGTGGTTTCTTGAAGCACTGAAAAGCGACATTTACGATACCCAGGGCGGAACGACTATCGAGGGGATTCACACGGCGGTCATGGGCGGAACGATCAAGATCGTGACCCGGGTATTTGCCGGCGTGGCTATCGGCCCGGACGGTATTGACCTGAAACCTTCCCTTCCCGCCCACTGGAAACGGCTGAAATTCAAGCTGCTGATCAGGGGTGTGTGGTATCACTTCGATATCACGCCCCATGACGTCTCGGTACAGGTGGACCCGGGGGCGGGCCCGCCCCTGACCGTCAACGTACACGGCAAAGGCGGCGGCGAGTGAGAGCGCTTCCGTTGCCGCGGTCCTTTGTTCGGCCGCGTATCGAGACGATTGATCCGTAACGACACCCGGGGGCGTGGTGCGCGATCCGGCCCATCATCTCTTCTTCACCCGTCAGGTTCGGGACAGTGAAGTAATCCTCGACAAGGAGGAGACGCATCACGCACGCGCCGTGCTTCGTTTGAAAACCGGCGATCGGTTCAGGGCTACCGACGGTCGCGGGGCGATCTACGAGTGTGCGGTTGACGATTTTTCGGGGGGACTTTGCAGAGGCCGTGTCGGAGAAGTGGTTTCGCCGCCGATTGTGTTGCCGGCGCTTACCTTACTGGCAGGTATTCCCGGCCGCGACGCCGCGGAGGCGCTGATGCGTGACTGTGCCGTACTCGGGGTGGCCCGGATCGTGCCGGTCGTGTCCGGCAACTGCCGGGACCGGTGGTGGCGGGGCGGGTGGGAGAAGCACGGCGGGCGGCTTGAGCGAAAGATGATCGCCGGTCTGAAACAATCGTTGAATCCGCGGCTGCCCGAACTGTCTCCGCCGCGTGATTTCAAGCAAGTCCTCGGTGACCCGCCCGGTGCGGAGTATGTGGCCGACGCCGGCGGCACGGTCCCCGGCTCGATCTCATTTCCCGACGGTGAGACACCCCTTCGCGCATGGGTCGGTCCGCCGGGAGGGTTTACTCCCGAAGAAGAACGGGCGCTGGGCGAGCGCAAGGTCGTGGGAATCCGGCTGAGCCGGCATCGGCTCCGCACCGAGACCGCGGCCCTTCTGCTCTGCGCCACGCTGCTGCAGCCCCGCTGACACTCTTTCGGACAAGGGGCACCAACCGGAGCCGGCGCGGCGTCGCGGTCGGGAATTTCCACCCGAAATCCGGACTCCATCAGGTGTGCCGCGGTCTGATCCGGCGGGGCGGAGCCGAAGGCGAAGACCGCGGGCCGTGTTTGCCATACCACTACCCCAACCTTCGATCTTCGCTCATCCGTGCCGCCCGCCGGCCGGTGTCCCCCCTCGACGTCCTTTTGTATTTTCATGCACTTCATCCCGCCAAGGGGGAGAGGAGTGTCGATGGTTACGTGTCAACGGCTGACTGCCTTCCTTGACAAATACCTTGATGCGAACGCCGTCGAGGATTCGTCGTGGAACGGCCTCCAGATCGAGGGACGGCGCGAGGTACGACGGGTGATGTGTGCGGTGGATGCGGGCAAGGTGACGTTCGAAGAGGCGGCCGCGAGATCGGCCGATTACCTGATCGTGCATCACGGCCTGTTCTGGAAACCCGACAACCCTTCGATTCGCGGCTGGCGAAGGGAGCGGATCGATCTGCTCCGCGATCCCGGCATTTCCCTGTACGCTTCGCATCTTCCGCTGGACCGTCACCGGGTAGTCGGCAACAACGCCCGTCTTGCGGCCCTGCTCAACGGCACGATCCGGGAAGAGTTTCTCTCCTGCGGCGGGAAGTGTATCGGATGGATTGCCCGTCTGGACAAGGCACGAACGGTTCGAAGCCTGGCGGGAAAGCTGGAGAAGGAGTTGGGCGGGACGTGTACCGTACTTGCCTGCGGACCGTCGCGGGTACGCAGCTTTGCCGTGGTAAGCGGCGGGGTCGGTATTCGCGGCGTGTCCGAAGCGATCGAGCGGGGCGTGCAGGTGTTCATCACGGGGGAGCCCTGCGATGTGTACCACCTGGCGAAGGATGCCGGGATCAACGTGATCTTCGCCGGACATCATGCAAGCGAAACGCTCGGCGTGAAGGCGCTGGGCGGGCTGGTGAAGAAGAAGTTCGGGGTCGAGGCGGATTTCGTCGACATTCCAACGGGGCTGTAGCGGCGGCCTTTACATTAATAAAGGGTTCATCGGTATGGGAAAGAAGCAGGCAAAGACGGGGATCACGCCGCGGCGTGACGAAGACTATCCGGAGTGGTATCAGCAGGTAGTGAAAGCGGCCGATCTGGCGGAGAATTCTCCGGTGCGCGGTTGCATGGTAATCAAGCCCTGGGGCTACAGCCTGTGGGAGAATATGCAGCGGGTATTGGACGGCATGTTCAAAGCGACGGGGCACAGCAACGCGTATTTCCCTCTGTTCATTCCGAAAAGTTTTCTCGAAAAGGAAGCCGAGCACGTGGAGGGCTTTGCCAAGGAGTGCGCGGTGGTCACGCATCACCGGCTTGAGGCCGGGCCCGACGGCGGATTGGTGCCGGCGGGTGAGCTTGAGGAGCCCCTCGTGGTCCGGCCCACATCGGAGACCATTATCGGGGCCATGTTCTCAAAGTGGGTTCAGTCGTATCGTGATTTGCCGCTGCTGATCAACCAGTGGGCCAATGTGGTCAGGTGGGAGATGCGTACGCGGCTCTTTCTGCGCACGTCGGAGTTTCTCTGGCAGGAAGGCCACACGGTGCATGCCGATGAGCGGGAGGCCCGGGAGGAAACGCGTCGCATGCTCGATGTCTACGCCGGTTTTGCCGAGAACTACATGGCCATGCCCGTGATCAAGGGGGAGAAAACCGAAACGGAGCGTTTCCCCGGTGCGGTGAATACGTACTGCATTGAGGCGATGATGCAGGACCGCAAGGCGCTGCAGTCCGGGACGTCGCATTTTCTCGGACGCAACTTCTCGCGCGCCGCGGATATTACGTTCCTTGACGACACCGGAAAGGAGCAGCACGCGTGGACAACTTCGTGGGGCGTATCGACCCGGCTGGTGGGCGGGGTGATCATGACGCACGCCGACGATGACGGGATGGTCATTCCTCCCCGTATCGCACCCTCTCATCTGGTGGTGCTCCCCGTGATTCACCAGGAGGAGACGCGCGCCGAGGTGCTGCGGTACTGCGATTCACTGGTGAAGCAGGTGCGGGAGGTCGTTTACGACGGCGCGCCGGTGCGGGTTGAGTTTGATACCAGGGAGATTCGAGGCGGCGAGAAAGCGTGGAGCTGGATAAAAAAGGGAATACCGCTGTGGGTTGAGGTCGGTCCGCGGGACATTGAGAACGATGCGGTGTTTGTGGGACGCCGCGACAGGGAGCGGGGAGGAAAGCAAAGTATTCCGCGGCGGGAGTTCATCGCCGGGCTTCCCTCGATGTTGGAGGAGATACAGCAGTCCCTCTACCGTCGTGCCCTGGCCATGCGCGAGGAGCACACCCGGGAGATTGACTCCCGTGGGGAGTTTTACGAGTTTTTTACGCCCCGCAACAGGGAAAAACCCGAACTGCACGGTGGTTTTGCGGTAAGTCACTGGAGCGGCGAGTCGGAGGTTGAGGAGCAGGTCAAGAACGATCTGAACGTAACGATCCGCTGCATTCCCCTCGAAGGCGAGGCGCGTCCGGGCACCTGTGTGATCAGCGGCAAACCGAGTCCCCGGCGGGTGATATGGGCAAAATCCTACTGACCGGTGTTGCCGGTGGGGGAAACCGGGGGGATGAAGGTACCGGTGTCTTTGCGAACGCTGTTGCCGGGCGGGCGGTAAGCACGGCAATCGACGGGACCGGGAGTTGAGACGTGGGAGTCCTGTATGTCATCGCAACCCCGGTGGGCAACACGGAGGATATCTCTCGACGGGCGCTACGGGTGATGGGGCAGGTTGATGCGCTTGCCTGCGAGGATACGCGTCGGACGAAAAGGTTGCTTTCGCGCTGCGGCGTCGAAGCGCCGTCGGCGGTCTTCTCCTGTTTTGAGCACAACGAAGCCGCGGCCGCGGCGAAGGTTCGCGGGCTTCTCGATCGGGACAAACAGGTGGGGTTGTGCAGCAACGCCGGGCATCCCGGGATCAGCGATCCGGGATACCGCGTCATTGCCGCGGCGCTGGCCGGGGAGCATGAGGTTGTCGTGGTCCCCGGTCCGAGTGCGGCCCTGATTGCGCTGCTGGCTTCCGGACTTCCCACCTCTTCGTTCACGTTCAAGGGGTTTGGCCCGAAAAAGGGCGCCCGCCGACGTTCCTGGCTCGAGGACGAGCGGAACGCGCCTCATACGCTGGTAATCTACGAGTCGGCGCACCGGGTGGCCGCCTTGCTTCGCGATGCGCGGGCGGTGTTGGGAGACCGACGGGCCGCGGTGTGCAGGGAGATGACGAAGATGTATGAAGAGACGAGCAGGGGGTGGCTTTCGGAGTTGGCCGAAACGTACGGTGCGACCAGGATCAAGGGAGAGATCACGGTCGTCATCGCAGGCAACAACCCCAAATTCAGCCGATGATTCGATCGCCGAACATTTCTTTGCGGTCCGAACAGAGACCCGATGTGCCGTGAACATCCTCTTTGTGTGGGCTTCATGGAACATTGTATATTAGATGAGTTTACAGTTTCCGGAAGCGGGATCCTTTCTTCGTATTCTCAACGTACCAGAATCCAGGTATGAATAGTCCACGGCCCATGCGCTATGCGGACGCGGGAGTAAGTCTCACGGCCTGGGAGCACACCAGAGACAGGATTGCTACCCGGGTTCGCTCGACCTATACCGACGGAGTGCTCGGCGCGTTCGGGCAGTTCGGGGGGCTGTTTGACCTTGGATCGCTGAGCCGCTATCGGCATCCGGTGCTGGTCTCCTCCATCGACGGTGTCGGGACCAAGTTGAAGATTGCCTGCGAGATGGGAATCCACGCGACCGTGGGTCGCGATATCGTCAATCATTGTGTCAACGACATACTTGTCCTGGGCGCCGAACCGCTCTTCTTTCTGGACTACATGGGGACGGGGCGGCTGGAGCCGGAAGTTGCCGAAAAGGTGATCGAGGGCATGGCGGATGCGTGTGCGGAGGCAAGCTGCGCGCTGATCGGCGGTGAGACCGCCGAGATGCCGGGGTTTTACCACGACGGTGAGTACGACCTTGCGGGCACTATTGTGGGGGTGGTTGAGCGCGAGGGGATTATCGACGGCAGCCGCATTTGTCCCGGCGATAGCGTTGTCGGGCTGGCCTCTCACGGTCTCCATACCAACGGGTACAGCCTTGCACGGAAGATTGTCACCGAGGCGGCGGGCATGTCCTGGGAGGAGCCCTTCGAGCCGGGCGGACGGAGTATCGGCGAAGAGCTTCTTCGTCCCCATCGCTCGTATCTGCCGGTACGGAAGCTCATGGGCGGGGGGATTGTCAAGGGATGCGCGCATATTACGGGTGGTGGGATTCCGGGTAATCTGAACCGGGTGCTCCCGGGCGGGTGTGACGCTGTGATCGACACCGCTTCGTGGAAGCCGCGGCCGATTTTCGAGTTTCTGCGTCGGCGGGGACGGGTGGAGTCGGAGGAGATGTATCGAACGTTTAACATGGGGGTCGGGCTGGCGTTGGTAGTTGCACCGGAGCATGAGCAGGCGCTGTGTGCGGCCGATGAGCTTCGGGAGTACGAGCCGGTTCGTATCGGGACGGTGGTGGAGGGCAACGGTGAGGTTCGACTGAGCGCCGGAACACGGAGTGACGTGGGGGAGATATCGTGACGTCGCGGATAAAACTTTACAACACGGCCACAAGGAGCAAGGATCCCTTTGCTCCGTCGGGCTCCACGGTGGGGTTATATTGCTGCGGGCCGACCGTGTACGATTACGCTCATATCGGTAATCTCCGGACGTACGTGTTCGAAGATGTTTTGAAGCGGACGTTGAAGATGCTGGGTATGGACGTGAAGCACGTGATGAATATCACCGACGTGGGGCATCTTGTCTCCGATGAGGATACGGGTGAGGACAAGATGGAGAAGGGGGCTCGTCGGGAGGGCAAGACCGTCTGGGAGATAGCATCGTTTTACACCGCGAAGTTCATGGAGAATATAGACGATCTCAATATCGAGCCGGCCGATATCCGGCCGAAGGCGACGGACCATATCGGCGAGATGATCGAGCTGGTGGCGAAGCTGGAGCAGAGGGGATACACCTATACATCGGGCGAGGGGATCTATTTCGACACGTCGAAGTTTCCCCGCTACGGGGAGTTCGCCGGGTTGGAGGCCGATGCGCTTCGGGCGGGCACGCGCGTAGACATGGGCGACAAGCGCCGGCCGACCGATTTCGCCTTGTGGAAATTCTCGCCTGTCGGGGTGAAGCGCCGGATGGAGTGGGAGAGTCCGTGGGGAGTCGGGTTTCCCGGATGGCACATCGAGTGCAGCGCCATGGCGTTGAAGTACCTGAATCAGCCGTTAGACATTCATTGCGGGGGCAGCGATCATATCAGGGTTCATCATACGAACGAAATCGCTCAGGTCGAGGCGGCCACCGACAAGCCGTTCGCTCGATTCTGGGTCCACGGTGAGTTCCTGGTGATGGACAAGGGAAAGATGGCCAAGTCCAGCGGGAGTTTCGTAACGCTGGATACGGTCAAGGAGCGGGGAATCGAGCCGCTTGCGTACAGGATGATGTGTTTTTCGGCGCACTATCGCAATCCGCTGACCTTCTCCTGGGAGGCCCTTGAGGGGGCGGCGCGGAGTCTGACCAACCTCAGAAAGCTGGTTGCGGAGCAGACCGGCGGCGAGTCGGGGCGGCGGGTGGACGGGGACGCGGTTTCGGCGGCCGCGGCTCCGTTTCGCGAAGCGCTTTGCGACGACCTGAACATGCCGCGGGCGGTAGGCTGGTTGTGGGAGTTTCTTCGGGACGGGTCGGTGGAGGACGGGGTGAAGGCGGCGGCGGTGGCGGCGGCCGATGAAGTGCTGGGGCTGAATCTGCTTGACGGCTCTCCGCGGGAGCGTGTGATGGAGTTCGGTGATGAGGGGGGGGCAATCAGAATTGTGTCCACATCGGAGGTGTCGCGGTCGACCGCCGAGGAAATAGTCGAAAACGTGCGCAGTCGGCGAGAAGCGCGGGCCGGGCGCGATTTCGCCGCCGCCGACAGGATCCGCGACCGCCTTCGGGCCGAGGGGGTTGCAGTGAAGGACCTTCGGGACGGCACAACGGAGTGCGTGGTCGAGACCGGCCCTTCTTCGGCCGTAACGGAGTGAGAAGGGCGGAATGGACGAGAGAGCAATTGCAGAACAGGAGCAGATTATGGGCGAGCAGAACAATGTTGTTGAGGATTTGAAGCGCATGTTTGTGGGACAGGAAATCGAGCAGCGGATGCTCAGTCGCAGGGAGATCTTTCTCTGGGGGGCGATCGACGATGATTCGGCGAAATCGGTTGTCCAGAGGATACTCTATTTCGACGGGGAGAGCAAGGAAGATATTGCCCTGTATATCAACAGCCCCGGCGGCGTGATATCCTCGGGGCTTGCCATTTTCGACGCGATGCAGTACGCGAAGTCGGATATCGCCACTATCTGCATGGGGCAGGCCGCCAGCATGGGAGCCGTGGTTCTGGCCTCGGGCGCCAAAGGGAAACGTACGGCGTGGGAGAACGCCAGGGTCTTGATCCACCAGCCCTTGATCTCCGGTAATGTATTCGGCCCGGCATCGGACATCCAGATACAGGCCGAGGAGATCATGCGTATCAGGGGAGGGCTGAATGCGATGCTGGCCGAGGCAACGGGGCAGCCGCTGAAGAAGGTGGAGGAAGACACCGACCGGGACTACTTTTTGTCGGCTGAGGAGGCAAAAAAGTACGGTATTGTGGATAAGGTGGTGAAGACTCGCTGAGCCGGCGGCTTGTGTCTTGACTATATTGGTACGCAGATACTATTTTGAATAAGTTTTTCCAAAATCAGTATTTCGGCCGATGTAGCTCAGTTGATAGAGCGTTCGATTTGTAATCGAATGGTCGTGGGTTTGAGTCCCGCCATCGGCTCCAGAAGAATATATCGCGGAGGGCCGTTTGAACGGGTAGGTGCCCGAGTGGCTAAAGGGGATGGACTGTAAATCCATTGGCGCACGCCTACGGTGGTTCGAATCCACCCCTGCCCATTTTGATACAGGGACGGCTGTGTGCGAAGGCCGGCGAGGCCGGGGAGACGGGGTTTTTTGTGAGAATTCGGCGGGCATAGCTCAATTGGTAGAGCTCCACCCTTCCAAGGTGGCTGTTGTGAGTTCGAGTCTCATTGCCCGCTCTGATACTGGCCCATGTAGCTCAGTTGGTAGAGCGCATCCTTGGTAAGGATGAGGTTCACGGGTTCGAGCCCCGTCATGGGCTCCAGATCGTCGGGCGCGGTTGGGTGGTGTCGACGCGGGGTGGAAAAGAATACACAAGCTCGTTTCAACATCAACACGGAGAGCTTTTCATGGCGAAGGAGAAGTTTGATCGATCGAAGACTCACGTGAACGTGGGCACGATAGGTCACGTTGACCACGGTAAGACGACGTTGACGGCGGCGATGACGATTCGTCAGGCTTCGCGGGGTATGTCGGACATCAAGAAGTTTGAAGAGATCGACAATGCACCCGAGGAGCGGGAGCGTGGTATTACGATTGCGACGGCGCATGTTGAGTATTCGACGGAGAAGCGTCACTACGCGCACGTCGACTGCCCCGGGCACGCGGACTATATCAAGAACATGGTCACGGGTGCGGCGCAGATGGACGGAGCGATCCTGGTGGTGAGTGCGGCGGACGGTCCGATGCCGCAGACGCGGGAGCATATACTTCTTGCCCGCCAGGTGGGGGTTCCCTCGATCGTGGTGTATCTGAACAAGGTTGATATGGTTGACGATCCCGAGCTGCTTGAGCTTGTGGAGCTTGAGATTCGGGAGTTGTTGAGCAAGTACGAGTTTCCGGGCGACGACATTCCGATTGTGCGCGGCTCGGCGTTGAAGGCGATGGAGGGTGATGAGGGCGAGATGGGGATGGCGTCGGTGGATACGCTGCTGAAGGCGATAGACGATTACTTTCCCGATCCTGCTCGCGAGGTGGACAAGCCGTTTTTGATGCCGATCGAGGATGTATTCAGTATCACGGGTCGTGGTACGGTGGCGACGGGCCGGGTTGAGCGTGGTCGGGTGAAGGTCAGCGACAATGTTGAGATCGTGGGAATCCGGGACACGCAGAAGACGGTGGTGACGGGTGTTGAGATGTTCCGCAAGCTTCTTGATGAGGGTCAGGCGGGAGACAACGTCGGGTGTCTTCTCCGGGGGGTCGACAAGTCGGCGATTGACCGCGGCATGGTGCTGGCTCAGCCGGGCAGTATTACACCTCACCGGAAGTTCAATGCGGAGGTGTATGTGTTGTCGAAGGATGAGGGTGGTCGTCACACGCCGTTTTTCACGGGATATCGTCCGCAGTTTTATTTCCGCACGACCGACGTGACGGGATCGATCAAGCTTGCGGAGGGTATTGAGATGATCATGCCCGGGGACAATGCGCAGTTGGAAGTGGAGTTGATCGTACCGATTGCGATGGAGAAGGAGCTTCGGTTTGCGATCCGCGAGGGCGGTCGCACGGTCGGCGCCGGTGTAGTCACCGAAATCGTCGAATAGCGGAAGAAGCTTCGGAGACGAAGCGGCTTCTTCTTGAAATGAGGGAGCGAGGATGCCCAGAGACAAGATAACCCTTGAGTGCACGTCGTGCAAAAACCGTAACTATACGGGAACCAAGAACAAGCGGAAGCACTCGGGGCGTGTGGAATTCAAAAAGTACTGCCCTGTGGAGCGCAAGCGAACCATGCATAAGGAAGCACGGTGAGCATGCCGGGAGGGCGCAATGTGTGGTTTTTACAGGTCTGTAGCTCAAGTGGTAGAGTAGCGGTCTCCAAAACCGCTGGTTGGGGGTTCGAGTCCCTCCAGGCCTGCTGACCGTAACGGACAATTATGCTGCGTCAGTTGCTGCAATATATCAAGGATGTGCGGGTTGAGATGGCCAAGGTGACGTGGCCGACCCGTCAGGAAGTGCTCACGGGGACTATGCTGGTGTCTGTACTGAGCGTGGTTGTGTCGATCTTCGTGAAGTTGTTCGATGTGGCTCTGAGCAAAATCCTGGGGCTGGTCCTGAAACTGTAGCCGCGGTTCGGTATTTCCTTAACGGCGGGAATCGATATGGCACCACGGTGGTATACAATCCACACCTATTCGGGGCAGGAACCGAAAGTGTTGCTGCGGCTCGAAGAGCTGATTGAGAACGGCGATGCCGGAGGGAAGATCGTTCGTGCGCTGATGCCCACCCAGGATGTGGTGCAGATCAAGGGTGGCAAGAAAATCAAGACGACACGCAAGTTCTTTCCCAGCTATGTGCTGGTGGAAATGGAGCTTGACCGGGAGACCATGCATGTGGTGAACGATATCAACGGCGTGACCGGTTTTGTGGGTGGGAGGAAGCCGCAGCCGTTGCGGGAGGAGGAAGTGCGGCGGATTCTGGGCCGTACCGAGCAGACCGAGACGCGTGAGATTTCCGAGGTCCCGTACGAAGAAGGGGACACGATCAAGATAAAAGAAGGGCCTTTCAAGGATTTCGACGGGGTGGTGGACGAGGTGCATCCCGACAAGGGCAAGATCAAGGTAATGGTGAGTGTATTCGGACGTTCGACGCCGGTGGAAGTGGACTTCGGTCACGTCAGTCCGGTAAGTTGAGCGCCCGCGGGCTAAAGGAGCGGATTTTTGGCTAAGAAAGTAGTTGCTCAAATCAAGCTGCAGATTCCCGGTGGACAGGCCAATCCCGCGCCGCCGGTCGGACCTGCTCTGGGGCAGCACGGTGTCAATATTATGGGCTTCTGCAAGCAGTTCAATGCGAAGACTAAGGAAGCCAACGGCACGATTATCCCCGTGGTTATCACGGTGTATGCCGACCGGAGTTTCACATTCATTACCAAGACCCCTCCGGCGTCGGTACTGATTCTCAAGGAGCTGCAACTGCAGAAGGGCTCCGGCGTTCCCAATAAGGAGTTTGTCGGCACCCTGAGTACCGGGCAGGTGCGGAAGATCGCCGAGTCGAAGATGAAAGATCTGAATGCGGGCTCCGTGGAGGCGGCGATGAATATGGTGAAGGGTACGGCACGGAGCATGGGAGTCAAGATCGGCTGAACGTGACGACGGCCGCACAACGCAACGGTGGAGACAGCAAGGCATGAAACACGGTAAGAACTGGAACAACGTACGGGCGAAGCTTGACAAGACGCGGGTATATCCCGTGGCGGAAGCAATCGATTTTCTCAAGAACGGTTCGGCCGTGAAATTCGACGAGACACTCGAGATCGCGGTCCAACTGGGTGTCGATCCGCGAAAAGGCGATCAGATGGTCAGGGGCGCCGTCGTGCTCCCCCACGGACTGGGAAAGACGGTCAAGGTCCTGGCATTCGCGCAGGGGGAGAAGGTCAAGGAGGCGCAGGAAGCGGGAGCCGACTATGTCGGTGCCGAAGATATGGGCGAGAAAATCATGGGAGGCTGGTTTGAGTTCGATGCGGCCGTGGCGACTCCCGACATGATGAAAGTGGTGGGGAAGCTGGGCAAAATTCTGGGTCCGCGGGGACTCATGCCCAACCCGAAGGTCGGAACGGTGACCATGGATATCGGCAATGCGATTACCGAACTCAAGAAGGGCAAGGTTTCGTTTCGGGTCGATAAGGGAGCGATTGTTCATGCCCCGCTGGGCAAGCTGTCCTTTGATGCCGCGAAGCTTCAGGAGAACACCCGGGCGTTCATGGACGGGATCGTCAAGGCGAGACCGTCGGCGGCCAAGGGCCAGTACATCAAGAAAGTGACGTTGAGCAGCACGATGGGCCAGGGGGTGCGGATTGACCCGGCCGAGTTGAAGTAGGGGCCGTGCCGGAGGCGGCACGTGGAGGCAGCCGGCCTTTTTCGGAGTACACACTGTGAGGATGGGGTAGCGATGTCGACGAGAACTCAACGGGAAGAGCAGGTCAGGTCGCTGGAAGAACGTTTCCGGGATTCATCGGGCATATACCTGACCGGGTACAAGGGAATCAATGTGGAGCGTATGACCGGTCTGCGCGCCGATTTCCGTGAAAACGACTGCGGATACGTGGTCGTGAAGAACACGCTTGCCGGCCTGGCGCTTCAGCGATCCGGCAAGGATGGAGCCGCGGAGCATCTGACCGGGCAGGTGGGGATTGCATTCACCAGGGGCGACGCGACGGCTCCGGCGAAAGTTATCAAGCGGTTCCAGGATGAGAACAAGGGGCTGCTTACGGTCAAAGTGGCCTATGTCGAGGGCGCGCTGGTTGACGGTGACAAGGTCAAGAGTCTGGCAGCGCTTCCCGGCCGCGATGTCCTGCTTGCGCAACTGCTTTCCTGTATGAACGCGCCCGTGGCCAATCTTGCGTCGGCGCTCAACGGAATTCTCGGCTCGGTGGTGGGAGCTATCGATGCGGTACGGCGCAAGAAAGAGGGTGAGTAGACCGGCGGACCCGCCGGGGCACAACATTGCAGCAGAATAATGTTAACCGATAGAGGAGGTTTTCAGTGGCTACGCTGACCAACGAGGAGATCATTGAGGCGATCGGAAACAAGACGGCGCTTGAGCTGTCGGAGCTGGTCAAGAGCATCGAAGAGAAATTCGATGTGAAGGCGGCGGCGCCCATGGCCATGGGTGCGATGCCGGCGGCGGGTGCGGGCGGCGGTGAGGCGGCCGTGGCCGAGGAGAAGACCGAGTTCGATGTCGTGCTCAAGGATATCGGCGCGAAGAAGATCCAGGTGATCAAGGTGGTACGCGCCATAACCGGCCTGGGGCTCAAAGAGGCAAAGGACCTGGTTGAAGGGGCGCCCAAGCCGGTCAAAGAAGGGGTCGCCAAGGACGAGGCCGAGAATTTCAAGAAGCAGCTTGAGGAAGTAGGGGCGGGAGTCGAGATTAAGTAAGAGTATAACGTTGGGTCTACATACACATTCGGCGAGTTGCATCTGCCCGGCATCGGCGCGGGCGTATTCAATACGTTGTTGCGACGGTGTGAGGTGCGGGGAAGGTGCGCTCGTTTCCGTATGTGAGGGTTGTTGCAGTTCGATTTTTTCCCCAACTCACGAGGGTAGGTGAATGCCGACACGAACATCATACTCAAAGATCCCCCCAGTCATGGATCTGCCCAACCTCCTGGAAATCCAGACACGCTCGTACGAGGAGTTCCTCCAGCCGGATACCCCTCCGCGACTTCGGAAAAACCAGGGCCTTCACGGCGGCTTCCTCAACCTCTTTCCCGTCAACGATGTCAAAGGCTACTACACGCTTGAGTACGAAGGGTACAAGCTGGGAGTGCCGAAGTATTCGCTTCGGGAGTGCAAAGAGCGCGGAATGACCTACGCGGCGCCGCTCAAAGTGGATATGTCGCTTCTGGTCTACGAGCGCGACGGGGAAACGAAGCGGTTTGTCGAGAAGATCACCAACGAAGTCTATATCGGCGAGATACCGCTGATGACCGAGCGGGGAACCTTCACGATTAACGGCGCCGAACGCGTGATCGTGTCGCAGTTGCACCGCTCACCGGGTATCACGTTCGACGAAGTCACGCATCCCAACGGCAAGCGGATGCTTACGGCCCGGATCATACCGCAGCGGGGCTCCTGGGTCGAAGCGATCCTGGATGTGGACGGGACGTTGTCGGTCAATATCGACCGCCGCAAGAAAATGCCCGGAACCGTGCTGCTTCGTGCGTTGGGCTACTCCACCGACGAAGAGATTCTGGCCTTGTTTCACGATACCGAAGAGGTCAAGGTTACGGTATCGGGTAAGGAGAATGTTCTGGGTCGTATTGCCGCGAAGGCCGCTTTTGTCATGGACACGGGCGAGATCGTGGTCGATGCCAACGAGGTGATTACCGAAGAGAGGTGGGAAGCTCTCCGCACCAACAAAATCGGGACGGTGGCGGTCCTCAAGGGAGTGTCGTCGACCGACAGCGCGGTAGTGCTCAATACCCTGCGCAACGATCCGACCAAGTCCGAGGAAGAAGCGCTGTTTTACCTGTACGGTACGATGCGGCCGGGGGACCCGCCGAATGTGGAAACCGCCCGGAATTTGATCCATCGAATGTTTTTCGATGAAAAACGGTATGATCTCGGCTGTGTGGGGCGGTATCGGGTGAACAGCAGACTGGGGATCGAGCCCGACGGCGACCAGAATATCCTGACCAGGGACGATTTCGTCGCGGCCTACAAGTACATGATAGGTCTCGGCAACGGCGTGGGTTTTATCGACGATATCGATCATCTCGGGAATCGGCGCGTCCGGTCGGTGGGTGAGCTTCTGACCGCGCAGCTTACGGTCGGTCTCACACGAATGGTGCGCACCATTCGTGAACGTCTCAGCCTGCGCGACACCGAGAATATCACGCCGCAGGACCTGATCAACGCGCGAACCGTATCAACCGTCATTCAGGCATTTTTCGGCTCCAGTCAGCTCTCGCAGTTTCTCGACCAGACCAATCCTCTGTCGGAGTTGACGCACAAACGGCGTGTGAGCGCCCTGGGGCCCGGCGGGTTGACCCGTGAGCGCGCGGGCTTTGAGGTGCGTGACGTTCACCATACGCACTACGGACGGTTGTGCCCGATCGAGACACCGGAAGGTCCCAATATCGGCCTGATCGCCTCGTTGAGCACCTATGCCCGTGTCAACGATTTCGGCTTTATCGAGACCCCGTACCAGAAAGTGGATAAGGGCAGTCTTACCAGGGAGGTTGAGTACCTGAGCGCCGACCAGGAAGACAAGCATATTATCGCCCAGGTGAATACGCCGGTGACCGACAAGGGCAAGATTTCGATGAAGAATGTATTCGCGCGGCACCGGGGTGATTTTCCGATCGTCTCACCCGATAAAATATCGTACATGGACGTTTCGCCGATGCAGTTGGTGAGTGTGGCGGCCGGCCTTATTCCGTTTCTGGAGCATGACGATGCGAACAGGGCGTTGATGGGTTCCAACATGCAGCGCCAGGCGGTCCCCTTGCTGAGCACCGAGGCCCCGCATATCGGCACCGCGCTTGAAGCACGGGCAGCGCGCGATTCCGGGTGCATGGTCATCAGCAGGTGCCGGGGTGTGGTGGAGAAAGTGAGCGCGGGTCGGATTCTCGTTCGCAAGACCAGGGACACGGGGGGCGACGATCTGCTGGGGCTTACCGAATACGAGCGCTACGACCTGACCAAATTCGAGCGGTCCAACCAGGACACCTGTATTACGCAGAAGGTGTGTGTGAACGTGGGCGACAAGGTCAAGCGCGGTGATGTGCTGGCCGACGGGCACGCGACCAGTGACGGCGAGCTGGCGCTGGGACGAAATGTCATGGTGGCGTTCATGCCCTGGCGCGGGTATAACTTCGAGGATGCGATTATCGTCTCGGAGAAGCTGGTTGCCGAGGACATTTATACCTCGATCCACATCGAAGTGTTTGAAACCGAGGTGAGGGACACGAAACGCGGTCCGGAAGAGCTGACGCGGGAGATTCCCAATGTCAGTGAGGAAGCGCTGAAGAATCTTGACGAAAACGGTGTGGTTCGGTGCGGCACCGAGGTCGAGGCGGGAGATATTCTGGTGGGCAAGGTCACTCCCAAGGGGGAGACCGAGCTGTCCCCCGAGGAGCGTCTGCTTCGGGCCATTTTCGGCGAGAAGGCCGGTGATGTGCGCGATTCCTCGCTGAAAGCCCCTCCGGGACTGAAGGGGATTGTGGTTGACACACGCGTCTACTCCCGCAAGGAACGGGACAAACGATCGAAGAAGCGGGACAAGAAGCGTATCGAAGAGCTGAAGGCGGAGATCAGCGAGCGTATCTCCGAAATAGAACAGGCGTGTGTTGCGCGACTCTCCGAGATCCTGACCGGCACCATGACCGCCGAGATCAAGAACGTGCATACCGGGGAGGCGGTGGTACCCGCCGGGCGGAAGTGGCGCAAGTCGCTGCTGCAGAAGCTGGATTTCACCGCTATCTCTTTCGACGACGGTGTGTGTGACGATACACGGAAGGGGAAGAAGGCCGAGCAGGTGCTTTTCCGTGCCAACGACATGATAACCAAGCTCGAAGACCGGCTTGACAAGGAAATCGACAAGGTGGTGCGCGGCGATGAACTCAAGCCCGGGGTGCTGCAGTTGGTAAAGGTCTACGTTGCCAAGAAGAGAAAGCTGTCGGTGGGCGACAAGATGGCCGGCCGTCACGGCAACAAGGGCGTGATCTCGCGTATTGTGCCGCAGGAGGATTTGCCGTTTATGCCGGACGGGACGCCGGTGGAGTTGATACTCAACCCCCTGGGTGTGCCGTCGCGGATGAATATCGGCCAGATCCTGGAGGCGCACATGGGCTGGGCCGCCATGAAGCTCGGCAGGAGCATCGCTACACCGGTCTTTGACGGGGCTTCTTACGACGATATCCTGAAGTTGCTGGATGAAGCCGGGTTGCCGCGGAACGGAAAGACGGTGCTGCGTGACGGGCGGACGGGGGAGGCCTTCGACCAGGAAGTCACGGTAGGGCCCGTGTATATGATGAAGCTGTGTCATCTGGTCGACGATAAAATTCATGCGCGCTCGATCGGTCCGTACTCTCTGGTAACGCAGCAGCCGCTGGGCGGCAAGTCTCAGTTCGGCGGGCAGCGATTCGGCGAGATGGAAGTGTGGGCCCTGGAGGCCTACGGTGCGGCGTACACGCTGCAGCAGATGCTGACGGTCAAGAGCGACGATCTTGCGGGACGATCCCGGATCTACGAGGCGATTGTCAAGGGTGAAAACGCGCCCAAGCCCGGTATCCCGGAATCGTTCAAGGTAATGGTACGTGAAATCAAGGCACTGGCTCTTGATATGCGTGTGGGGACCAGTGGTGATATGTATTGAGGCTGAGACGGCTCCCGGGTCGTTGATGTCGCCCCGTCTGAAAGGGGGATCGTAAGTGGCGAATTTCTCTGTTGACACGAAGCGAACGCTGGACGAGATCGAGGAAGTGGCCCTGCGGCTGGCCTCGCCGGACACGATCCGCAATTGGTCCTACGGTGAAGTAACCAAGCCCGAAACGATCAACTATCGGTCTTTCAAGCCCGAGCGGGACGGCCTGTTCTGTGAGAAGATATTCGGGCCCGTCCGCAACTGGGAATGTAACTGCGGCAAGTACAAGCGAATTCGCTACCGTGGTGTGGTGTGTGATCGGTGCGGAGTGGAGGTGACGCACTCCAAGGTCCGTCGCGAGCGAATGGGCCATATCGAGCTGGCGGTGCCGGTTGTGCACATCTGGTTTCTGCGGACAACCCCCTCGCAGGTAAGCTACCTCCTGGGACTGCCCAACACGGTTCTGGAGCGAATTGTCTACTACGAATCGTACGTGATGATCGATCCGGGAAATACCGACATCCGCAGGGGTGCCCTGATCAGTGAAGACGATTACATGGAGCTTGAGGAGCAGGGCAAGCAGTTCGTGGCCAAGATGGGGGGAGAGGCGATCCTCGAGATACTGGGCGGCATGGATCTGGAAGAACTGTCGATTGACCTGCGTTCGAAGATAAAGCTGGAATCCTCGGAGCAGCGAAAGCAGGACCATCTCAAGCGTCTTCGCGTGGTGGAAGCCCTCCTGCGCTCGGGGAATAATCCCGAGGACATGGTGCTGCGCGTGTTGCCTGTCCTGCCCCCCGACCTTCGGCCCCTCGTGCCGCTTGAAGGCGGTCGATTCGCGACCTCCGACCTCAACGATCTTTATCGGCGGGTGATCAACCGCAATAACCGGCTCAAGAAGCTGATCGAGATCCAGGCGCCCGATGTCATACTGCGCAACGAGATGCGCATGCTTCAGGAAGCCGTGGATACGCTGTTCGATAACGGACGACGTTCCTTCTCGGTGAAGGGAGAGGGAAAACGTCCCCTGAAATCGCTCAGTGACCTTCTGAAGGGCAAGCAGGGACGGTTTCGACAGAACCTCCTCGGGAAGCGGGTCGATTACTCCGGCAGAAGTGTCATTGTCGTGGGGCCTGAGTTGAAGCTTCATCAGTGCGGTCTGTCCAAGACCATGGCACTTGAGTTGTTCAAGCCCTTTGTGATTCAGAAACTGGAAGAGCGCGGGCTGGTGCAGACGGTCAAGAGCGCCAAGAAGTTTGTCGAGCGGGAGCGGCCCGAAGTGTGGGACATCCTGGAGGGGGTGATCAAGGATCACCCGGTGCTTCTCAACCGTGCGCCGACACTGCACCGTCTCGGCATTCAGGCGTTTTTCCCCGTCCTGGTGGAGGGCAAGGCCATCAAGTTGCACCCACTGGTGTGTGCCGCATTCAACGCCGATTTCGACGGCGACCAGATGGCGGTGCACGTGCCGCTGTCGTTTGAGTCACAGATAGAATGCAGGCTGCTGATGCTCAGCGCCAACAACCTGCTCAGCCCGGCATCGGGGCAGCCGATTATGGTGCCTTCACAGGATATCGTGCTCGGTATTTACTACCTTACCAAGCTCGCGCTGGATCGCAAGGGCGAGGGAGGAGTGTACGCCGACGGGGCGGAGGTGATTCACGCGCTTGAGACGGGAGGCCTGGATCTGCATGCGAAGATCAGAGTGCGTGTCGAGGATACGCTCGTGGACACGACCCCGGGGAGGGTGATTTTCAACGAAGCGGTGCCGGCGGGTATACCGTTTTGCAACGATCACTTGAACAAGAGCAGGCTTCAGAGGCTGGTGGCCGAGATTATTAAGAAAAAGGGCAACCGGATTGCCTGCGATTTTCTTGACGACGTAAAAGATCTGGGCTATGAGTATGCCACGCGGGCCGGCATCACGTTCGGTGCCGACGACCTGGTGGTGCCCCCGGCGAGGGACGAAATCGTCAAGAAGTCCATGGAGGAGGTCAACCGGATTCGGTCACAATACGACCGCGGGATTATCACCGAGGGCGAGCGCTACAACAAGATTATCGACTTGTGGACGCACACGACGAATATGGTTGCGGACGTAATGGACGAGGAACTGGGCCGGGACAACGACGGGTTCAACCCCGTTTTTATCATGAAGGATTCGGGGGCGCGGGGAAGCAAGGACCAGATCAAGCAGCTTGCGGGGATGCGCGGTCTGATGCAGAAGCCTCAGAAGAAGATTACCGGTTCGGTCGGAGAGATTATCGAGAATCCGATTCTTTCCAATTTCAAGGACGGTTTGACCGTGCTGGAGTACTTCATCTCCACGCACGGAGCGCGCAAGGGGCTGGCGGATACGGCCTTGAAGACCGCTGATGCCGGGTATCTGACGCGGCGGCTGGTCGACGTGGTGCAGGATATTGTGATTACCGGCGATGACTGCAACACGATCAAGGGAATTGAGATCGAGGCGTTGCGGGAAGGCGACGAAATGATGGAGCCGCTGGCGGTGCGCCTGGTGGGGCGGGTGGCGCAGGAGGAGATCTGCGATCCGATCACCGATGAAGTGATATGTCCGATCAACGAGGAAATCGACGAAGAGATGGCGCAGCGGATCGAGGAGGTCGGTATTGAGACGGTGCGTATCCGTTCGGTGCTGACCTGCGATCAGCCGTACGGGACCTGTAAGAAATGTTACGGCCGGAACCTTGCCACCGGTAAGAGTGTCGACCAGGGCGAGGCCGTCGGTATCATGGCGGCGCAGAGTATCGGCGAGCCCGGCACGCAGCTTACGCTGCGGACGTTCCATATCGGCGGTACGGCCTCACGGCTGATCGCTCAGTCGCAGGAAGTCTCCAAGATTGAAGCTACCGTGAAATTCTATGATATCGAGACCTGCGAACACCGCGACGGGCGGGTGGTGATGAACCGTACGGGTGAGCTGGCGCTGTTGGACGATCGTGAACGCGAACGGTATCGCTACAATGTTCCTTACGGTGCGTTTGTCAAGGTGGGGGACGGTGATAAGGTCAAGAAGGGGCAGGTGTTGTTTGAGTGGGATCCATACAATAACGTGATCATGGCCTCCCGGCCGGGTAAACTCCAGTTTGTCGATCTTGTGGAAGGGGAGACGTTCCAGGAGTTGTACGATGAGCGTACGGGGGTCAGCAACGTGGTGGTTATCGAGCACCGCGAACGCAAACTCCATCCGCATATCCTTATCCTCGACTCGGGCGGCAAACGTGTGGCGAATGTTGCGGTGCCTACGGGTGCGTATCTGCAGGTCAAGAAGGGTGATACGGTTGAGGCCGGTGATATCCTGCTGAAAATACCGCGGGAGAGCGGCAAGAGCCGGGATATCACGGGCGGTCTGCCGCGCGTAGCGGAGTTGTTCGAGGCTCGCCGGCCCAAGGCAAGCGCGGTGGTTACGGAGATCGACGGTATCGTTCATTTCGGAGACACCGAGCGCGGGAGCCGGAAGATCGTTGTCAAGGATGAGACGGGGGAGGCGAGGGCGTACCTGATTCCGCTGGGCAGGCACCTGCGCGTTCACGAGGGGGACCGGATCCATGCCGGCGACCGGCTGAGCGAGGGCCCGATCGATCCTCACGATATTCTGAGAATTCTCGGAGAGAATGCGGTACAGAAATACCTCCTGAACGAAATTCAGGCCGTCTATCGGCTGCAGGGCGTGGCCATCAACGACAAACACATTGAAGTTATCGTGTCGCAGATGCTGAAAAAGGTGCGGGTTGAGCAGCCGGGCGACACGGCGTTTCTGCCGGGTGACAACGTGGATAAGCGGCGTCTGTTCGAGGAAAACGACATGGTGACGGCCGAGGGCGGTGAGCCGGCGACGTTCCGGCCTCTTTTGCTGGGTATTACGAGAGCTTCGTTGACCACCGAGTCGTACCTCAGCGCCGCATCGTTCCAGGAGACGACCAAAGTGCTGTCGCGCGCGGCGGTTGAAGGAAAGGTCGACAGGCTCAGGGGGTTGAAGGAGAACCTGATTATGGGCAACCTGATACCCGCCGGAACGGGGGTGCGCTCGCTCAGGGACATGAAAGTGAAGGACTTGGAGACGGATATTGTCCATGTTGAGGAGCACGATGAGAACGAGGATTTCCTCGATATCGGCGGGAGCATGGGTTGATCCGAACCCGTGCGGTGCCGTTTGCCCCAACGAGTTGTCGCGAATTATTTTAACAAGTTTGTTCTGCGTTGAACAAGGAGTAACGGGTTGCCGACGATCAATCAATTAGTGAGAAAGGGGCGCAAGGCGACGTCCAGGGGAAATATTTCCCGCGCCCTGCAAGGGTCTCCGCAGAAGCGCGGTGTATGTACCAGGGTCTTCACGACCACGCCGAAGAAACCGAACTCGGCGTTGCGGAAAGTGGCTCGTGTACGGCTCACGAACCATATCGAGGTAAATGCATACATCCCCGGCGAGGGACACAATCTGCAGGAGCACTCCCTGGTGCTGATCCGCGGAGGGCGGGTGAAGGACGTGCCGGGAGTGCGGTACCATATCGTCCGGGGTTCTCTCGATGCGCAGGGCGTGGAGAACAGGACGCGGAGTCGTTCCAAGTACGGGGTGAAGCGCCCGAAGAAATAAGGAGCCGGGAACATGGCCAGAAGAAGAAGAGCACAGAAGAGGCCGGTCAAGCCCGACCCGAAATACGGAAGCACGCTGGTGACGCGGTTTGTGAGCAACATGCTCCGCTGCGGAAAGCGACACACGGCCGAGACGGTTTTCTATCGGGCGATCGAGTTGGCCGGGGAGCGGACCAAGCAGGATGGGCTGCGTCTGTTCCAGAAGGCTCTTGAAAATGTCAAGCCGACGCTCGAGGTGAAGTCGCGTCGGGTAGGAGGGGCCAACTATCAGGTGCCGCTGGAGGTGTCGGCCGAGCGTCGTACATCCCTGGCGATCAGGTGGCTGATCCAGTACTCGCGGCAGCGCTCCGAGAAGAGCATGGCGGAGCGACTTGCGGGCGAGTTGGCACAGGCGGCACGCAACGAAGGGGGAGCGTTCCGCAAGAAGGTGGACACCCACAAGATGGCCGAGGCCAACAGGGCTTTCGCTCATTTCAGGTGGTAGCGGAACATCTTTTACGGTAATTATGGTGAACGGGCAATGAAAGAGCGGTTGAAGATATGTCGTCCGGGCTGTCGTTGGAGCGCGCAAGAAATATCGGTATCATGGCCCATATCGATGCGGGCAAGACAACAACGACCGAGCGGCTTCTCTACTATGCCGGCATTGTCCACAGAATGGGAGAGGTACATGACGGCAACACGGTGATGGATTGGATGGTCCAGGAGCGGGAACGAGGGATCACCATTACGTCTGCCGCCATAACGTGCATCTGGAACGATCATCATATCACGATAATCGATACGCCTGGGCACGTTGATTTTACCATAGAAGTTGAACGTTCTTTGAGAGTCCTGGATGGTGCAGTTGCCATATTCGATTCGGTTGGCGGCGTAGAACCTCAGTCGGAGACTGTCTGGAGACAGGCCGACAAATACCACGTGCCCCGAATTGCATTTGTTAATAAGATGGATCGGACGGGAGCCGATTTCACCAATGTCGTGTCCATGATCCACACGAAGCTGGCCGCGGATGCCGTGCCGATACAGGTCCCGATAGGGGCCGAGCAGGGCTTCGAGGGAGTGATCGACCTGGTCCGGATGAAGGCGTACCGTTACGATGAAGAGGCGCTGGGGATGAACGTATACGAAAGCGAGATTCCCGACGCGTATGCCGATGAGTGCGCGATTCGTCGTGAGGAGATGCTGGAGAAGGTGTGTGATTTCGACGACGAGTTGATGCAGGTGATGCTGGAGGGAAACAGGCCCCGACCGGCACTCATCGATCGCGCGATCAGAAATGCCGTGTTGCAATACCGTATCTGCCCGGTGCTCTGCGGCGCGGCATTCCGAAACAAGGGAATCCAGCAGTTGGCCGACGCGATTGTCGCGTATCTGCCTTCGCCGGCGGAGCGCGGGGGAGTTGAAGGCACCGACCCGTCGAGCGGTGAAAAGCGGTTCAGGAAGCCCGATCCCGGCGAACCGTTCTGCGCGCTGGTATTCAAAGTAGCCACCGACCGTCATTTCGGCCGGCTGGCCTTTGCCAGGGCGTACTCGGGTGAGCTGAAGGTCAAGGGCTCGGCGCTCAATCCGCGGACGGGCTCCACTGAGCGGCCGTTGCGGGTGTTCCGGATGCATTCCAACAAGCGCAAGCCGCAGGATGCGGTGCGAGCGGGGGATATCGTCTCGCTGGTTGGACTGAAGGATACGACCACCGGGGATACGCTCTGCGACCCGGCGAAGCCGATTCTGCTGGAGAAGATGACCTTCCCGGAGACGGTGATATCGCGGTCGATCGAGGCCAGGAGTACGGCCGACGAGGACAAGTTACAGAAAGCGCTCGCGAGGCTGGAGGATGAGGATCCGACGTGTGCGGTCCTGGAGGACCGGGATACCGGTCAGACCCTGATTTCGGGCATGGGCGAGCTTCATCTGGAGGTGTTGGTCGATCGGCTGGTCAGAGAATTCGCTACGCCGGTGCATGTGGGGAAGCCCCAGGTTTCGTACCGGGAGAGTATCACGGCCGAGGCGACCGAAGAATCGGAATTCACCCAGCCCCTGGGAGGCAAACAGCAGTATGCGCACGTGCTCTTGCACGTGCGACCGGCTCCTCCCGAGCAGGCAGTGGTGTGCAGGGAGGCTCTCGGTAAAGGGGGGGGGGAAGTCCCGCCGGAGTTTGTCGAAGCGGCGCGGCGGGGGGTTGTGGAAGCCGCGAGTGCCGGTGTGCTTTCGGGCTATCCTCTGCTGGGCGTAGACATCGAGCTGCGAAAACTGCGGTTCCGTGAAGAGGATTCGACCGAACCGGCGTTCAAGATCGCGGGAGCGGCGGCGTTCGAGGCGGCCTGCCGGGCCGCGCAGCCGGCAATCATGGAGCCGATGGGAGCGCTGGAGGTTGTGGCGCCCGAGGAGTATGTCGGCGCGGTGATCAACGATTTGAACGGGCGCAGAGGGAAAGTGCTGAATATCGTCTCGAGAAAAGACGCGCGGGTGGTGGATGCCCTGGCGCCGATAGCGGAAATGTTCGGCTATGCAACTGCACTTCGATCCCTGACTCAAGGCAGAGCGTTGTATTCGTTACAGTTCAGCAACTATGCGCGGGCTCCCGCGCAGGTCCAGGATGAGATCCTGAGGCGTATTGGGAGATATGATTTGAGGGAAACCACCGAGTCCTGAGGGGGTTTTTCATGGCGAAGGAGAAGTTTGATCGATCGAAGACTCACGTGAACGTGGGCACGATAGGTCACGTTGACCACGGTAAGACGACGTTGACGGCGGCGATGACGATTCGTCAGGCTTCGCGGGGTATGTCGGACATCAAGAAGTTTGAAGAGATCGACAATGCACCCGAGGAGCGGGAGCGTGGTATTACGATTGCGACGGCGCATGTTGAGTATTCGACGGAGAAGCGTCACTACGCGCACGTCGACTGCCCCGGGCACGCGGACTATATCAAGAACATGGTCACGGGTGCGGCGCAGATGGACGGAGCGATCCTGGTGGTGAGTGCGGCGGACGGTCCGATGCCGCAGACGCGGGAGCATATACTTCTTGCCCGCCAGGTGGGGGTTCCCTCGATCGTGGTGTATCTGAACAAGGTTGATATGGTTGACGATCCCGAGCTGCTTGAGCTTGTGGAGCTTGAGATTCGGGAGTTGTTGAGCAAGTACGAGTTTCCGGGCGACGACATTCCGATTGTGCGCGGCTCGGCGTTGAAGGCGATGGAGGGTGATGAGGGCGAGATGGGGATGGCGTCGGTGGATACGCTGCTGAAGGCGATAGACGATTACTTTCCCGATCCTGCTCGCGAGGTGGACAAGCCGTTTTTGATGCCGATCGAGGATGTATTCAGTATCACGGGTCGTGGTACGGTGGCGACGGGCCGGGTTGAGCGTGGTCGGGTGAAGGTCAGCGACAATGTTGAGATCGTGGGAATCCGGGACACGCAGAAGACGGTGGTGACGGGTGTTGAGATGTTCCGCAAGCTTCTTGATGAGGGTCAGGCGGGAGACAACGTCGGGTGTCTTCTCCGGGGGGTCGACAAGTCGGCGATTGACCGCGGCATGGTGCTGGCTCAGCCGGGCAGTATTACACCTCACCGGAAGTTCAATGCGGAGGTGTATGTGTTGTCGAAGGATGAGGGTGGTCGTCACACGCCGTTTTTCACGGGATATCGTCCGCAGTTTTATTTCCGCACGACCGACGTGACGGGATCGATCAAGCTTGCGGAGGGTATTGAGATGATCATGCCCGGGGACAATGCGCAGTTGGAAGTGGAGTTGATCGTACCGATTGCGATGGAGAAGGAGCTTCGGTTTGCGATCCGCGAGGGCGGTCGCACGGTCGGCGCCGGTGTAGTCACCGAAATCGTCGAGTAACCATGAACGGACGGGGAGCGTGAGCAGTGCCAAGTGAAAAGATTCGAATTCGCCTGAAGTCGTTCGATCACAACATACTGGATCGCTCGGCGATGGATATTGTTCGGACGGCGAAGGGGACGGGGGCGCGTATCTCTGGACCCGTGCCGCTTCCCACGCAGAAGACCGTGTATACGGTGCTGCGGTCTCCTCATGTGAACAAGAAATCGCGGGAGCAGTTCGAAACCAGGATACACAAGCGTCTGATCGATATTCAGGAGTCGACGCCGCAGACGGTGGATTCACTCATGCGGCTGGACCTACCGGGCGGCGTGGACGTGGAGATAAAGGTATAGGCGCGGCCGTGTCGAGGCGGACGGCAAAGCAACAACGGACGGGAAATCATGCAGGGATTAATCGGCACCAAGATCGGGATGACGAGGATTTTCGACAAGGACACGGGTGAAGCGGTACCCGTATCGATCATCCGGGTCGGCGAGAACGTGGTGCATCAGCGGAAGACGATGGAGAAGGACGGCTACGATGCGGTGCAGATGGGGTACGGGCCGGTGGGTGAGAATCGTCTGACAATGCCCCGGGCGGGGCATTTCCGGAAGCTGGGGTCGACGCCGACGCGGCTGATCAGGGAGTTTCGGCTCGACAGTGTCGATGAGGAGTTGAAGCCGGGTGTGCGCGTGGGGGTTGAAGCGTTCGAGGGCGTGGAGCTGGTCGATGTTACGGGGGTGTCGAAAGGCCGGGGCTTCACCGGGACGATCAAGCGGTACAATTTCCAGCGCGGTCGTGAAACGCACGGCAACACCAATCATCGTCAGCGCGGCTCTACCGGCAACAGTGCCTATCCGGGCCGTGTCTTCCCGGGGATGAAAATGCCCGGTCGTTACGGTGCGCGGCAGGTAACCACCAGGGGGTTGAAACTGGTGGCCACCAACAGTGAAGAGGGGTTGTTGATGGTTCGGGGAGCAATTCCCGGCAGGAACAAGGGAATTGTGCTTGTCAGGAAACACACGGCAACGAAGAAGGCGTAGGGATCTGCATGGCTATCAACGCGGTGGTATACAGCGCGACGGGTGAGAAGAAGGGGAGCATGGAGCTGCCGGAGGAGCTGTTCGGCGAAGAGGGGATCAACGAGGCGCTTCTGCACCAGGTGCTCACTCAGTATCGAGCCAATATGCGTCAGGGCACGGCCAAAACCAGGGGCCGGGGCGAGGTTCGCGGCGGCGGCGCCAAGCCGTGGCGTCAGAAGGGCACGGGACGTGCCCGGGCGGGAAGCAATGCGTCTCCGCTGTGGGTTCGCGGCGGCAAGTCCTTCGGTCCCGCACCGCGAGACTATCGTTCGACGATCCCGGCGAAGATGCGCAGGGCGGCACTGAAGCAGGCTCTGTCGGCGCGGGCGCGCGAGGAGCGCGTGGCGGTTGTCGACAAGGTGGTGTGCGAGGAACCGAAAACCAGCGTTGTTGCCGGCCTGCTCAAGGCCATGGGGCTGGATGCGGGGCGGAAGCTGCTGATCGTTGCGGGGGGTAAGGACAGTCCGTTGGTGCGCTCGGCGCGCAATATCAGGGACCTGCGGATTTGTTCGGTATCGGATATCAATGCCTGGGAAGTTATCACCAGCGAACATGTCATTTTTGCGGATCCCGACCTGGTCGGCGGATTGAACAAGGCGGTACATCGTGAGTAAGCATCATCGTATCATTCGCGCTCCTTCCGTGACGGAGAAGAATACCATGCTGCGGGGCACGCAGAACAAGTATGTCATGGAAGTCGATCGGAAGGCAACGAAGGCGCAGATCAAGGAAGCGGTCGAGCAGTTGTGCGGGGTTACCGTGATGAAGGTCAATACCATGATTGTCAAGGGTAAGCGAAAGAGGATGGGCAGGTTCGCGGGCTATCGCCCCGATCTGAAGAAGGCTATTGTGAAGGTCAAGGAAGGTCAGACATTGAAGCAGTTCGGCGAGGTGTAGGCGCGGTATGTCCGGGCGGGGATCACCAACGAAGACAGGGTAGGGAGTATGCCGATAAAGACGTTCAGACCCAAGACTCCGACGCAGCGGTACAAGACGGTGCTGCACAATCCGCGGCGTACGTCGGACGAGCCGTATGCGCCCCTTCTACGGCGGAAGAAACGTATCAGCGGGCGCAACAACTCCGGACAGATCACGGTCCGGCATCGTGGAGGCGGCCACAAGCGTCATTACCGGCTGGTCGATTTCAAACGCGACAAGGTGGGCGTTCCCGGAGAAGTCGAGACCATCGAGTACGACCCGAATCGCACCTGTGATATTGCGCTGGTGAAGTACCGCGACGGGGAGCGGCGGTACGTGCTGGCCACGATGAATATGAAGAAGGGAATGCAGATCATGTCGGGGGAAGATGCGGAGATTGCCGAAGGCAACTGCATGCCCCTGCGGCGCATTCCCACGGGGACGATGGTGCACAACGTGGAGCTGCGTTCCGGCAAGGGCGGGCAGCTTGTCCGGAGTGCGGGGGCTTGCGCCGAGGTTGTTTCCAGGGAAGGGAGCATGGTACAACTGAAGCTGCCTTCCAGCGAGATTCGCAATGTTCCGGAGAAGTGCACGGCCACGATCGGGCAGGTGGGCAATGCCGAGCATGTAAATGTTGTCGGCGGATCGGCCGGTCGCACGCGGCACCGGGGAGTACGGCCCACGGTTCGCGGTGTGGCCATGAACCCGGTGGATCATCCCATGGGCGGCGGGGAAGGAAAAGCATCCGGAGGCGGACATCCCGTCTCACCGTGGGGAAAGAAGGCCAAGGGCGCGAAGACGCGGCGGGCGAGGAAGAGTTCGGACCGCATGATTGTGCGCCGGCGGAAAAAGAAGTCCAGATAATTATCGGGAAGGGTTTGCGCTTATGAGTCGGTCGATCAAGAAGGGTCCGTTTGTCGACGATCACCTGTTGAAGAAGGCTTCGTTGATGAACAAGACGGGGCAGAAGAAGGTGATCAAGACGTGGTCGCGGCGCTCGACAATTCTTCCGGAGTTTGTGGGTATGACCTTTGCGATTCACAACGGCAGCAAGTTCGTGCCGGTGTATGTTACCGAGAATATGGTGGGGCACAAGCTGGGGGAGTTCGCTCCGACCAGACTCTATCGAAGCCACAGTGGACACGTACGTGTCGACAAGACGGTGAAGCGTTGACGACGGGAGTTGAGAAGAGATGGAATCCAGAGCAATACTTCGATACTGCAAGACGACGCCGCGGAAAGCCAGGGTGGTGGCTGATGCCGTCAAGGGGCGCATGGTGGGTGATGCGCTGAGTGTGTTGCGGTTCGGTATCGGCAAGGCGGTTGCCGTCGACGTCTCCAAGACGATCAAATCGGCGGTGGCTAATATGCAGAGCAGGCACGAGGATGCCGCGATTGATATCGATTCCTTGCGGATCAAGGAGATTCGCGTGGACGAGGGCCCGGTGCTTCGGCGATTCCGGGCGCGTGCGCAGGGAAGGGTCGGGCGGCGGCTGAAGCGCATGTGTCACATTACGGTTGCCGTTTCCGATTAACGGAGGGGAGGAGAGATCGTGGGCCAGAAAACGCATCCTGTCGGTTTTCGTCTGGGAATAAACAAGACGTGGTGTTCCAACTGGTATGCCAGGGAGCATTTCGCCGACTATCTGTACGAAGATATTCTGATTCGAAGTTATCTGAAAAAGCGGCTGGAGCACGGCGGTGTATCGAGTTTTCAGATTGAGCGCACGGCCAAGAAGGTGGTGGTGAACATTCACACGTCGCGGCCGGGTATTGTGATCGGCAAGAGGGGCGAGGAGGTGGAGCGGCTGCGGGGCGAGCTGCAGCACCTGACGCAGAAGGATATACAGATCAATATTAAGGAAGTCAAGAAGCCGGAGATGGATTCGCAGTTGGTTGCGCAGAATATCGCACGGCAGGTTGAGCGGCGTATTTCGTACAAGAAGGCGATCAAGAAGGCGATTGCCACGGCGATGCGCATGGGGGCGGAGGGAATCAAGGTGATGGTTGCGGGGCGGCTCAACGGTACCGAAATCGCGCGGACCGAGACGTTCAAAGAGGGGCGTATACCGCTCCATACGCTCCGGGCTGATATCGATTATGCAACGGCGGTATCACATACGACGTACGGATGTATCGGGTTGAAAGTGTGGATATGCAAGGGCGAGGTCATTCCCCGCACGGAGCGGGCGACGACCGGCGCGGCGGCGTAGTGTACCGCTTCTTTTGACCCGGGCACGAGGAGACAGGACGGAAGCATGCTGGCACCGAAGAAGGTGAAATGGCGGAAACAGCACCGGGGAAGGCGTACCAATGCGGTGTCGCGGTGCAATACGGTGACATTCGGAGAGTACGCGCTTCAGTCAATGGAGCCGGGCTGGATCGACAGCCGTCAGATCGAGGCGGCCCGTGTGGCAATGACTCGATTTGTCAAACGCGGCGGGAAGGTGTGGATCAGGATTTTTCCCGACAAACCCTACACCAAGCATCCGGCGGAATCCCGCATGGGCAAGGGCAAGGGTGCTCCCGAGGGCTGGGTGAGTGTGGTTCGGCCGGGGACGGTGATGTTTGAGATGTCGGGCGTGCGTAACGATATTGCCAGGGAAGCCATGCGTCTGGCGGCGCACAAGCTGCCGGTGAAAACCAGGTTTGTCGATGTGACGGAGACGGGGTAGGGACATGAAGGCACATGAGCTGAGGGAATTATCGCCGGTGGAAATTCAGGGGAAGGTTGAGGACCTGGAAGAGGAACACTTCAACCTTCGTTTTCAAGCCAAACTGGGGCAACTGAGCAACGCGCTTCGTATGCGCGAGGTGCGCAGGGACATTGCCCGTTGTCTGACCGTCCTGGGAGAGAAGCGGCGTGAGGGCCGGTGAAGGGGCGGAGGGAGTATCAATGGCGGAGAGAAACAGCAGGAAGTCTCGAGTCGGCACCGTGGTGAGCAACGGGATGAACAAGACGGTTGTGGTGGACGTCCAGCGGCAGGTGGTCCATCCCATGTATGGTCGTACCGTGCGCAAGCAAAAGAAGTACATGGCGCACGACGAAGAGAACGGGTGTAACGTGGGCGACCGGGTGGTGATCGTGGAGACGCGCCCGTTGTCCAGGCACAAGCGGTGGCGGGTCAGCGAGATCGTCACCAGGGCCGTATGACACTGCATGCGAGCACATTGACCGAGGCGAACTACAATGATTCAGGTACAGACACTGTTGAATGTGGCGGACAACTCCGGCGCGAAGAAGGTAGAGTGTATTCGCGTTCTCGGCGGGACGCGGAGGCGGTATGCGAGGGTGGGGGACGTGATCGTGGTGGCGGTCAAGGATGCCATTCCGAACTCGCCGGTGAAGAAAGGCAGTGTCGCCAGGGCGGTGGTGGTGCGGACGGCAAAGGAGTACGGCCGGAAAGACGGGACGTTTGTGCGCTTCAGCGACAACGCCGCCGTGGTGGTCAACGATGCCGGTGAGCCGCGGGGAACGCGGATTTTCGGTCCGGTCGCACGCGAGTTGCGCGAAAAGAAATACATGCGTATTGCTTCCCTTGCCCCGGAAGTTCTTTGAGAGGAGCAGGTTGTCATGCCGAGCCGATTGCGAAAAAACGACATGGTTCAGGTGGTTTCGGGGGAGTATCGCGGCCAGACCGGCAGGGTGGTGAGGGTGATGCCGGGTAAGGGCAGGGCCGTAGTGGAGGGCTGCAACATGGTCAAACGACACACCAAGCCCAATCCACGGAACCAGCAGGGCGGTATCCTTGAAAAGGAAGCACCGATCCATCTGTCGAATCTCATGCTGTTGTGCCCCAAGACCGGCAAGCCGACGCGGGTGGGGATGCGTGTGCTTGACTCCGGCAAGCGGGTAAGGTATTCGAAGAAGGCGAAGGAGTTGTTAGATTGAGCGCAGAAACCAACACTATTCCTCGAATGCAGCGGGAGTACCGGGAGCGGGTTGTCCCGGCGCTTCAGAAGCGCTTGGGGATCGACAATGTCATGCAGGTCCCGCGTCTGGAGAAGATCGTGATCAATGCGGGTGTAGGACGCGCGGTGCAGGAGCCGAAGTTGCTTGACGAAGCGGTTATGACGCTGCGCAATATCAGCGGCCGGAAGCCGGTGGTCACGCGCGCACGGCAGGCCATTTCGAACTTCAAACTTCGCAAGAACAACGCTATCGGCTGTAAGGTGACCTTGCGCAGAGCCCACATGTACGAGTTCTTCGACCGTCTGGTTTCCGTCTCCATTCCCCGGATCAGGGATTTCAGGGGACTTTCGCGGAAGTCGTTTGACGGGCGGGGTAACTACAGTGTAGGGATTAAGGAGCAGATCGTGTTTCTGGAGGTCGACCGGGACAAGATCAGCCGGATTACGGGAATGGATATAACGATGTGCACGAATGCGCCGAGGGACGACTGGGCGCTGGCGCTGCTTGAGGAAATGGGAATGCCGTTTCGCCGGTAAGCGCGGCAAGGAAGGGAGAGTGGTGTGGCGAAGAAGGCGTTGATGGAGAAGGCAAGGCGGAAGCCGAAATTCAAGGTGCGCGCGTACAACCGGTGTCGACGGTGCGGAAGGGCGAGGGGGTATTACCGCCGGTTCGGACTGTGCAGACTCTGTTTTCGGGATTTGGCGCGCGAAGGTGCCGTACCGGGAGTGGTTAAGTCGAGCTGGTAGACCGGAGCGGGAAAAGGAAACGACAAACCGGAGGGTGTGAAGGATCATGCTGACGGATCAGATTGCCGACATGTTCACCAGAATTCGCAACGCCATTCAGGCGCAGCGGCGTACCGTGAGCGTGCCCGCGTCACGATTGAAGAAAGAGATCGCGCGGATACTCCACGAAAATCATTTTATCAGCAAGTATGCATTCGTGGACGATGGGGTTCAGGGGGAGATCAAGATATTGCTGAAGTACGACGACGAGATGCGCAATGCCATACAGGGAATCCGCCGGATCAGCACCCCGGGCCGCAAGCATTACGCCCCGGCTTCGGGTATTCCCAAGATTCTCAACGGGATGGGTATTGCCATTGTCTCGACGTCCCGAGGGGTCATGACCGACCGTCAGTGCCGCAAGAACAACGTGGGCGGCGAGGTCGTTGGATCGGTGTGGTAGTGGTGGTGAAGGACGAGCGCCGGCGTTGAGCCGGAGAAGAGGAGATTACAGGTGTCTCGCCTGGGTAAACAATCAATAGCGCTTCCCGATGGTGTCGAGGTACGGATGCAGGGGAGCACGGTAACGGTAAAGGGGCCGAAGGGGACGCTTTCGGGTGAAATGAGCCCGGACGTAACGGTCGCGGTCGAGGACAAGCGTGTGGTGTGCAGGCCCGTGTCGGACGATCCCAAACTGAAGCCGGCGTGGGGACTGGTTCGCATGCTGATCAACAACATGGTGGTGGGCGTCTCGACCGGATATCGGCGCGAGCTTGAGCTGGTGGGCGTGGGGTATCGAGCCGAAATGAAGGGCAAGGACCTCGGGCTGTCGGTGGGCTATTCTCAGCAGGTGGTGGTGAAGGCAAGCGACGGCGTGACATTCAAGACCGAGAGTCCGACGAAGATCGTGGTTGAGGGTATCGACAAGCAGCGGGTCGGCCATGCGGCCGCCAATATCAGGGAAGTACGTCCGCCCGACTCCTACAAGGCAAAGGGAATCCGCTATGCGGGTGAGCAGCCGAGGACCAAGGCGGGTAAATCGGGAGTGAAGTAGCCGCGGGGGAAGCCGCACGAGGCGAAACGATATGGGTACAACGAATCAAAGAACGGTCGACAGGAAACGGCGTGCTCGTCGTATCCGCAAAAAAGTGTTCGGTACGGCCGAGCGTCCGCGTTTGTGTGTGCGGAGAAGTCTCCGGCATATCTACGCGCAGATTGTGGACGATGAGGCGCAGCGGTCTCTGGTGCAGGTGGGCAGCAGCTCAAAAGAAGTCGCGGAGAAGGCGGCTTCGGCGAAAGCCTCCAATGCAACCGAGGTGTCCCGGGTTGTCGGCGAGTTGATTGCGGTACGTGCCCGGGAAAAGGGAATCGGCACGGTGGTCCTGGACCGCAAGGGGTACAAGTATCACGGCAGGGTCAAGGCTCTGGCCGAAAGCGCACGCGGCAACGGACTGGTGTTTTGATGGGCCGTTGCGGCGGTCCGACCGGAGTACGATATCGGGAGAAAGGGGCGTAGTCGTTGAATAAGGAATCGGCAGCAGGTGGAAGAGATGCGGAGCTGACCGAACGGTTGATCGCGGTCAACCGCGTGGCCAAGGTCGTGAAGGGCGGACGTCGTTTCGGGTTCAATGCCCTGGTTGCAGTCGGTGACGGCAAGGGCAGGGTAGGCATTGCCATGGGCAAGGCCAACGATGTCACGGAGGCGATTCGCAAGGGTGTGGAGAGCGCAAAGAAGAATGTCGTGCATGTGTGCCTTGTCAACGGTACGATTCCGCACGGGGTGCTGGGGCGTTTCGGCGCGGGACGAGTGGTGCTTCGTCCGGCCTCACCCGGTACGGGCGTGATTGCCGGCGGGCCGGCGCGGGCGGTGCTGGAGCTGGTGGGCATTCATGACATTCTTACCAAGTGCCTGGGCACCACTACGGCGCACAATGTGGCCAAGGCGACGATCGAGGGTCTGAAGCAGCTCAAGAGCTGGGAACAAATAAGGAAATTGCGGCAGGTACCGAACTGAGATCCCTCCAAAAAAGTGCGGAGCAGATGGGAAAGAAACTGAAGATAACGCAGGTGCGCAGCGTGATCGGGTGCCGGAAGAACCAGAAGCTGACAATGCAGGCGCTGGGTATTCGCAAGCGGGGCCGATCGGTCGTGCACGAGGACACCCCCGGGGTACGGGGAATGGTCAATACGGTGAAACACCTTCTGGAAGTGGAAGAAGTCGATGGATAGCATGCTGAAACTCAACGGATTGCGGCCGGCCGAGGGCTCTCGTCGCCGGGGACGTCGCGTGGGACGCGGTCCCGGAAGCGGTCGGGGGAAGACCTGCGGGTACGGCAGCAACGGTGCGAAGTGTCGAAGCGGAAGGAGTTCGCGTCCCTATTTCGAGGGTGGGCAGACGCCGCTTTCGCGGAGAATTCCCAAGCGGGGATTTTCCAATCGGAACCGGACGGTCTACCAGATAGTCAACGTGGGCGCGATCCAGAAGGTGGCCGAGGACGGCGGGGAGGTCGACAAGGCGTTTCTGCACGGCAAGGGTCTGCTTCCTTCAAAGCAGCTTCCGTTGAAAGTTCTGGGCAACGGTGAGCTTTCGAGGGGCGTGACCGTCAAGGCGGAGAAGTTCTCGGCTTCAGCGCGGGCCAAGATCGAAGCGGCGAAGGGCAAAGTGGAGGAAGTCAAGGGTGCTTGAGAAACTGGCAAATATATTCAGGGTTCCCGAGCTTCGCAAGCGGATCGGGTTTACGCTGGCCATGATTTTCATCTACCGGGTGGGAGGACACATCCCCACCCCGGGGATCAATACCAGGGTGCTGGCCGAGTTTTTCAGTCAGTATCAGAATACCCTTTTCGGGCTGTACGACATGTTCGTGGGAGGGGCGTTCAAGAAGGCGACGATTTTCGCGCTGGGAATCATGCCCTATATTACGGCCTCGATTATCATGCAGTTGCTGGGCACGTTGTTTCCGTACCTGCATAAACTCCAGCGCGAGGGGGCCGAGGGGCGCAAGAAGATAACCCAGTATACGCGTTACGGCACGGTGGTGCTGGCGTTGGTGCAGTCGACGGGAATCAGCATCTGGCTGCAGAGCATTACGTCGCCCGAGACCGGGGCCTCGGCGGTGGTTCCCATGCTCAGCGGCGTGTCCTTTACGTTTGTGACCGCGATCAGTCTGACCACCGGTACCATCTTTATCATGTGGCTGGGAGAACAGATAACCAACCGGGGTATCGGCAACGGTATCTCGCTGATCATATTCGTGGGCATTGTCGCGCGGCTTCCCGACGCGGTGGCGGGGGAGATTCAGCAGGTAGCCGCCGGCACGCGGCACCCGTTTTCCGCTCTGGTGGTTCTGGCGATGGTGCTGGCGATGACCGCCTTCATAATCATGATGTATCAGGCGAGCAGGCGGATACCGATTCAGACGCCGAAGAAGGTGGTGGGTACGAAGATGTACGCGGGGCAGAACACGGTGCTCCCGCTGCGGCTGCTCATGGCCGGTGTCATTCCCATGATCTTCGCGTCGTCGCTGATGTTCTTCCCCAGTCTTCTGGGGAATTTCTTTCCCGACTCGGAAGTAGTGGAAAGTATCACGGGGGTGTTTGTGCCCGGTCATCCGGTATACTCGATCTGTTTTGCTCTGTTGATTATCTTCTTCACCTATTTCTATACGGCGATCATCTTCAATCCCGTGGATATTGCCGACAACCTGAAGCGCTCGGGCGGGTTCATTCCGGGGATCAGGCCGGGGAAGAAGACGGCGGAGTTTCTGGACCGGGTACTGACCAGGATTACTCTCCCGGCCGCCATCTTTCTGGCGTTCATCGCGGTTGTACCGTTTCTGTTTGTGGGCATGTTTGATATATCGTTTTTCTTCGGGGGCACGAGTGTTCTGATCGTGGTCGGCGTCGCCCTCGATACGCTTCAGCAGTTGGAATCGCATCTTCAGACGCGCAACTACGAAGGGTTTTTGAAGAAGGGGCGGTTGAAGGGCAGGCGGTTATAGGCGCGGGAGAAAGGAACGAGGGTTGTGAAAGTAAAGGCTTCAGTGAAAAAGATCTGCCGGGGTTGCAAGATTGTCAGGCGCAGGGGCGTGGTACGGGTGTTGTGCACGCGTTCGCCTAAACACAAGCAGCGTCAGGGCTGAGGCGCGGCAACACAAAGAGCAGGAGGTTGATCGGTGGCGCGTATTGCGGGAGTAGAAATACCCAACAAAAAGCATGCGGTGATTGGACTGACCCATATCTTCGGTATCGGTCGTTCGTCGGCGACCGTCGTGCTGGAGAAGGCCGGCATTGAGCCGGGGCGCAAGGTGGGTGATCTTACCGAGGCGGAGCTGGACAAGATGCGGAAGATCGTGGACCATGAGTTCACCACCGAGGGCAGCCTGCGTGCTCAGTCGCGGATGAATATCAAGCGCTTGATGGATATCGGCTGCTACCGCGGGCTTCGGCACCGCAAGAACCTTCCGGTTCGGGGGCAGCGGAGCAGGACGAACGCGCGGACGCGCAAGGGTCCGCGGAAGACGATTGCGGGGAAGCGCAAGGCACCGAGTAAAGGGTAGATCCTGAGAGGGGAAAACGGGGCATGAACAAATCCAGGAAGATCAAGAAGAAGGCGTCGGCGGAGGGCATTGCGCATATCCGCTCGACGTTCAACAACACGGTGATCAGCATCACGGACAAAAGCGGCAACGTGGTTGTCTGGAACAGTCCGGGCCGCTCGGGTTTCAAGGGGTCGCGCAAGAGCACGCCGTTTGCGGCTCAGATCGCGGCGGACACGGCCGGGCGACAGGCGTACGATGCGGGGATGAGGAAGGTTGAGATTCATGTACGGGGTGCGGGCAACGGTCGGGAGAGTGCCACCAGGGCCCTGGCAACATCGGGCCTGCGGGTCACGGCGATGAAAGATTTTACGGCGATACCTCACAACGGTTGCCGTCCACCCAAGCGAAGAAGGATTTGAGGAGTAGTCGGCATGGCAGTGAATCACGATCCACGGTGCAGACAGTGTCGGCGTGAGGGAGGGAAGCTGATGCTGAAGGGGGAGCGGTGCAAGACCGACAAGTGTGCGTTTGAGCGGCGGCCGTTTCCGCCCGGGCAGCGCTCCATGCGTCGACGGCGCAACGCCTCGGAGTATCATCTGCAGTTGCGCGAGAAACAGAAAATACGCAGGATCTACGGCGTCCTGGAGCGTCAGTTCCGGCTCTGTTTCGAGCGGGCGGCGCGGAGGGAAGGTGTCACGGGCGAAAACCTTCTGCGGATACTGGAGATGCGGCTGGACAATGTCGTGTACCGCATGGGTCTGGCTCCGTCCCGCATGAGCGCCCGGCAACTGGTTCGTCACAACCATTTCCTGCTCAACGACCGCAAGGCGGGGATTCCGTCGATGCAGGTTTCGGCCGGCGATCGAATTCAGGTGAAGGAGAAGAGTAAGTCGTTGGAAGCGATACACGGTGCGTTGCGTAATGCCCGGGAGATTCCCGACTGGATGTCGATAGACAAGGTCAAGTTGACCGGCACCATACTGAAAGAGCCCGATCGCGGTGCGATGCCGTCGGATATTCAGGAACAACTGGTGGTTGAGTTGTACTCCAAATAACGAGGAGCCGTTCCTACATGAAGTGGAAAAGCCTGTTGATGCCCAGGGAGATTGTGGTCGAGAACCCGGAGAAGGTTCCCGATTACGGCAGAGTAGTAGTGGAACCGTTGGAGCGTGGGTGGGGACATACCGTGGGCAATGCGCTTCGTCGAATCCTTCTTTCGTCGCTGCAGGGAGCGGCGGTGGTGTCGGTGCGGATCGAAAACGTTCTGCACGAGTACACCACGATCGACGGCGTGCGGGAGGATATTACCGATTTGGTGTTGAGCCTGAAGAAGCTTCGGGTGAAGCTGTTGTCGGACGACGATGCGATACTGCGGCTTGACGTGAGCGGTGAGGGAGAGGTGAAGGCCTCCGATATGGAGAGCAATCCCGACGTGGAAATTCTCAATCCTGATCTGCATATTGCCACGATCAATCCGGACGCCAAATTGAAAATGGAGATGCGGGTGTCGGACGGACGCGGGTACGTGCAGGCGGAGCAGAACAAGCGCGAGGACGACCCGATCGGAACGATCCCTATCGATGCGATGTTCTCGCCGGTGGTGAAGGCCAATTACGTGGTGGAGAACACCCGCGTTGGGCAGCGCACGGACCTGGACAAGATTATCATGGAGATCCGGACCGACGGGAGCCTGTCGGTGGAGGATGCGCTGAGCTATGCGGCCAAGCTCCTGCACGACCACCTCGAAGTGTTTATCAGCGTGGAAGGTGAGCTGGAGCCGGTGGTGCAGTTGCGGGCCGACGAGAAGCTTGATAAGATGCGGCAGTTGTTGAAGATGCGCGTGGATGAGCTTGAGTTGTCGGTACGCTCCAACAACTGTTTGAAAGCGGCCAATATTCACACGCTGGCCGACCTGGTGCGCAATCAGGAGGCCGACATGCTCAAGTACAAGAATTTCGGCCGCAAGTCGCTGATCGAGCTTAACCAGGTGCTTGAGAACATGGGATTGAAATTCGGAATGGATGTGGACAAGATTATGGGGCAGGACGAGCGGGAGGGTGTAGGCGAGTAGCCCGGCCGCGGTTTTTCATACGAAGGTTACATCAATGCGTCATTTGAAATCGGGAAGGAAGCTCAACCGCACGGCCGCTCATCGCAAGGCGATGCTGGGCAATCTGGCGGTGTCGATTCTTGATCACGAGCGGGTAACCACCACGGTTGCCAAGGCCAAGGAAGTGCGGGGTGTTGTCGAGCGCCTGATAACGTATGCCAAGCGCGGAGGATTACACAATATCCGTCAGGCGGCACGCACGGTGAAGGACAAGACGGTGCTGAAAAAGCTTTTCGACGATCTGGGACCGGCCTACGAGAAGCGCGAGGGCGGCTACACGCGTATCGTTCGTGTCGGCGAGCGCAAGGGCGATCATGCGCCCACGGCGATTATCGAGCTGGTCGGGCGCGATGGGGACGAGCCGCGCAAGCGCAAGAAAAAGGCATCGTCGTCGGGGCGCGCCGGCAAGCGCGGTGCTTCCAAAGAGCAGCCGACCGGCAAGGCGGCCGAACAGACGGAGCCGAAGGCGGAGGAAGAGGCCCCGGTAGTCGAGAGTGCTGAAGAGGCGCCGGCGCCGGACACGAAAGAGCCGGTCGAGGAGAAGAAGGAGCAGGGGGAGGAGCAGTCGGATTTGTCACAAACCACGCACGGCAGCGATTCCGGGAAAGACGAGGAGTCGGCCGAGAGCACCACGGACAAGGAGTGAGCGGATATGTCGCTGGTACCGATGAAATTGATTCTTGATGAGGCGAACAAGGGCGGTTACGGAGTCGGCGCGTTCAACGTCAACAACATGGAGCAGTTGCAGGCCATCTGTGACGCCGCCAATGAGACCGAGTCGCCGGTAATTATTCAGGTAAGCCGCAATGCGCTGAAATACGCCGACAAGGGTTTGCTTGCCGCCATGGTCAACTATATGGCTTCGGTGAAGTATCCTCAAGTCCCCATGGCACTTCATCTGGACCACGGTCCCGATGTCGAGACCGTGAAGGAGTGTGTTGAGCTGGGATTCACGTCGGTGATGATCGACGGGTCGCTGGACTACGGGACCAAGGACGAGAAGGGCCGTCATCCGGCGCGCTCATTTGAAGACAATGTCGCGGTTACGAAAGAGGCGGTGGCGATTGCGCACGCGGCCGGTGTGACCGTCGAGGGTGAGATCGGGACGCTGGGTGGTATCGAAGACGACACCGCGGCCGGATCGGTGCATCTGACCGATCCCCAGGAGGCCGAGGAGTTTGTCAAGCAGACGTCGGTGGACGCCCTTGCCCTGGCAATCGGCACATCGCACGGTGCCTACAAATTCCCGGTGGGAACGGAGATCAAGCTGGCGCTGAATATTGTCGATGATGTGCACAAGCGGATGCCGGAGCTGGCGCTGGTCATGCACGGAAGCTCGTCGGTGCCCACGCACATGGTCGAAGAGGTCAACAAGTACGGCGGCAAGGTGCCCGATGCGGTGGGCGTACCTACGGCCATGATTCAGGACGCGATCAAGCGCGGCATGCGCAAGGTGAATATCGACACCGACGGCCGGCTGGCCATCACGGCGGCGATTCGCAAGGTGTTCACGGAGAAGCCCGAGGCCTTCGATCCGCGCAAGTATCTGGGTCCGGCCAGGGACGCGGTGCGGGCATGGATGATCGAAGAGATGCGGGCGTTCGGCTCGGCCGGTCACGCGGGAGACTACGAGCCGGTGAGCCTTGAGGAGATGAAGAAGAAGTATCAGGGCTGAGGGATTGCGGATTATTCGCGTCACTCACCCGGTCCTTCCCAAAGAGCGGCACGTACCGATTTCGGATTTTCGATTGCGCACTATGGTGCGGCCCCAGCCGTCGTTCCGCGAACGGCGGTCCGGCAGGCAGAGCGGTACCGGGAAGAAGTATTTTACGTTGGGCGGTTGGTGATTGAGCATCGATTACGAGCACGAACGAGGGCGGGTGTTGCTCCTTTGCACCTCTGAGACCAGAAGGGGTCCTTCATGAAAATTGCAGCGAAGATGTGTGGCTGCACGCTATTGGTGGTGATGCAGGCATGGGCACAGTCGGTGACGTTCAATACGCCGGTGGATTGGATGACATTGAACGGCGAGGAACTCACGGCGCAGGCGATATTCGATACGGCGGCAATCGGCGGCAAGACCGTGACTGTGCGGGCCGAGATTTTCGAAAACGGGAAGAACCGTCGCGTGGGTTCGGCAAGGCTGAAGATCGATGATGCGTCGGGGGACCTGAATCTGGGTTCGATATCGCAGAAGGTCCTGGGCGGGACCGGTTTCATGAAGCTCTCCTGGAGTGTGTCGGGCACCGATGAAGACGGTGAAATCGGGCCGATCGGTGTGCTTCGGCTTGAAGAGCTTCCCGAGTATGACGATTACCGGGCGAGCAAAGTCGAAGAAGGCGCCGGTGCGGGGGCGGTTGCGAAGCAGGCCGAGGAGAACGGCTTTGTGGCCGTTGGCGGTGCGGAAGCTGCGTTTCTCTGGGACAGCACGCGGCTGCTCCTGGCGGTCAAGTGGGGTGAGGACAAGAGTGCGGCGGTTACGTTTGCGATCGACGGCAAGAACGGGAAATACGCGTTTCCGGCCTATTCCGACCGCTACATCGCTTGTCACCCGTCGTGTGATTCCCTCGATGTGTGGCATTACCGTCGCTCGTTCACCGACGACAGCCTTTCGTACCGCACGGAAGAGTGGCATAATGATATTGTATGCACTAAGGTCGACGGGGTAACCGTAATCGAGGTGCCGTGGTACGACATGGGCATGATCCCGCCGTTTGACGGCAGAAGAATAGGCTTTTCGGCCTTCGGCTCAGGCGAGAAAGAAGCCGCGTTGCCCGAGAGCGCCCGAAAAGATGTTCCCGGAACGTGGGGCAACCTCGCATTCATTATCAAGCCCTAGCCGGGGGAGTTGAATCCTTCCGTGGTGGCTATAGTTCAACCGGTCAGAGCACTGGATTGTGGTTCCAGTTGTTGAGGGTTCGAGTCCCTCTAGCCACCCCACCTTTTTGCCCCCGAAATCGCCGTTTCCAGCCCATTCAGGGCAATTCCGATTTCTAAGCAACTTTAATGCCATTCCCTGATTTGCTCCCGGTTTCTCTCTTTTTCCCTCAAGTTTTTTCACAAATTTTTCACAAATCTTTCACAGTGCCGATTTCTCTGCAATCCAGTGCCCGCCGTTTATCACCCTCAGCGAGGGGCTGCTTTCGGCCTTCGACCCGACAACCTCCCGCATCCGGTCGCG